>NZ_JAVJUY010000153.1:0-35884 GCF_040220315.1 Fulvivirga sp. | reverse complement strand
TTTAAGTGAAACTATTAGAACCGTTACCCAGATTGAAGGTGTTGTAAAGCAGTTTAATGAAGTGAAGCAGGTGGTAACCAGAATAGGAGCTGCAGAAGTGCCCACAGACCCCATGTCAATGGAAGAAACTGATGTTATCATTACATTGAAGCCACCATCGGAATGGCTAGTGGCAACCTCTAAAGATGAGCTGGCGAATAAAATAAAAGAGGCGTTGACGGCCACAGTAGAAGGGGTTGATTATGAATTTACTCAACCTATAGAAATGCGGTTTAATGAATTAATAACTGGAGTGCGTGCAGATTTAGCCATTAAGGTATTTGGCGAAAATTTGGATACCCTTGTTGTGAAAGCCGACCATATTAAAAAGCTAATAGCAGAGGTAGAAGGTGCATCTGATATTATTGTTGAAAAAATTGATGGCCTGCCGCAAATGCTGGTGAAGTATAACCGAGATCAAATAGCCAGGTATGGTCTAACAATTAGAGAAGTTAATGAAGTAATAAATTCTGGGTTTGCAGGTAAAGTGGCGGGTAGTATTTATGAAGGTGAAAGGCGTTTTGACCTTGTTGTAAGGTACGATCAAGCCCACCGAAAGGATATTAACAATATTAGAAGCTCTTTCATTACAACAGCATCTGGCCAACATGTGTCTATCAATCAGCTTGCAGAGATAAATTATACCACCGGTCCTGCTAAAATAGCAAGAGATAATGCTAAACGTAGAATTGTGGTAAGTGTAAATGTCAGGGGGCGTGATTTACAGTCTGTGGTAGACGATGTTTCCGGTATAATTTCAGCACAACTTGATTTACCACCAGGCTATCATGTTGCATATGGCGGTCAGTTTGAAAATTTACAAAGTGCGCAGCGCAGACTTTATATTGCAGTTCCAATAGCTCTTTTTCTTATTTTCATCTTGCTTCATTTTGCCTTTAATACGCTTAGAGATGCCTTTCTTATCTACACGGCTATCCCACTTTCGGCAGTAGGAGGCATATTGTTTTTATGGATAAGAGATATTCCATTTAGCATTTCTGCCGGTGTAGGATTTATTGCTCTCTTTGGCATTGCTGTGCTTAATGGTATTGTGCTCATAGAGCATTACAAGGAGTTGCAACAAGAAGGCAAACACCAATCAATTGATGAGCTGATAATTCAAGGTACACTCTCCCGACTACGACCTGTATTGCTAACAGCAAGTGCAGCAGCACTCGGTTTTTTACCGATGGCCATTTCTACCTCTGCCGGAGCAGAAGTACAGCGCCCACTGGCTACAGTAGTAATTGGAGGCCTTATTACCGCTACGCTGCTGACATTATTTGTATTGCCGGCCCTCTATCGTATGTTTTTCAAAGGAAACGTAGCCAATATTTCAAAACCTATTTCTATGGTCATAGTCATTGCTTTCATGTTAACGTTAACGAATAATTCTCATGCTCAGCAAAAGACGTACTCATTGGAAGAGACTATTCAATTAGCAAAAAAACACAATGCAGGAGCCCAAGGAGCATCACTGCTAGTGGATGAACAAAAAGCACTGGAAAAAACAGCCTTTGAGATTGATAAGACAGACGCATACTATAGTTATGACGAAAATAACATCGCACCTAACGGTGAGCCACTGCGTGTTTGGGGCGTACAGCAATCTTTGGTATTCCCTACTGTATTTTCCAACAGGTTGAAATTAAATAAGGCAAGAACAAATTTAGAACAGCAGCAATATAGTCTTGAACTCTACAAATTAGAGGAGGATGTTTCCAGATCATACCTGAAAGTAGTGTATTTCACAAATTTGTTGGATGAGTACCGAGTGCTGGATTCAATTTATTCTGAGTTTAGAAAAGCGGCTGAAAAAAAGTACGAGTTAGGAGAAACAAATGCACTGGAAAGTTTAACAGCACAAAGCAAGCAGCACCAGGTAAATTTAAAATTGAATGAAACTAAGCAACAAATTAAAGGAGCATATGAATCATTGTATGCGCAGGTACAAATAGACGAAGCTTTTCTGGTGGCTGATAATTCACTGCAGAAATTGCCTTTAGATTTGATTGATTCAATTAATAACCCTCAATTAATACTTTACAACCAACGGGAAAAAGTTATTGATCAGGAAATAAAATGGCAACAGGCCGGTTTTCTGCCTGATTTGAATGTTGAATATTTCAGGGGTACCAACAGCGCACCAATGTCTGAAATATATTCAGGGTTTCAAGTAGGCATAGGTATTCCACTTTTCTATAGTGCCCAAAAGGCTAGGGTAACACAGTCAAAAATAAGATCAGAAATCATTAGCAAAGAGAGAGAAAATCTAAACATACAATTAACGGCAAAAAAGAAACGACTCTTAACTGAATTGGAAAGCGATGTCAAATCGCTAGAATATTACGAGAATACTGGACGTGAACTGGCTGAATCACTGATGAAAACAGCGGACGTTTCTTATCAAAAGGGCGAAATAGACTATTTACAATACATTCAAATATTAGAACGAGTCATTGAAATTAGAACGGGCAGGATTGATGCCTTACTAAGCTACAACCTGACCATACTATCAATTAACTATTTAATGAATTAATCGAAATGAAATCACTTAATATAATCATACTATTCAGTCTTACAGCATTTCTTTTAAGCTGTGAAGATGGACAAAATCAACTTGCGGACGATAGTCAAGTTAATAATTCAAAAACGGGGGCAATTGAAAATTTAACAAAAAATGCTGCTCCAAAAGACCCTGTTGATAATAACTCAATTCAAGTAAGAGGTTACATTGAAGTGCCCCCTGAAAACAAAGTAATAATTAGCGCTTATTATGGAGGTTATGTTAGATCATTATCCTTATTAAATGGCCAATATGTAAAAAAGGGGGAATATCTGTTTTCACTAACAAATCCTGACTATCTCAATATGCAGCAGGAATATTTAACGGCCAAAGAAAACATTGAGTTTATGCAAAGCGATTACAACCGACAAAAAGAGTTAGCCAATGAAAACATTGCTTCAGAAAAAAGTTTCAGCAAAGTGGAAGCAGATTATCGTACTGCTAAATCAAAATTTCAAGGCTTAAAGGAGCAATTGAAGCTTTTGAATATTAATATCAATAAATTGGAACAAGGAGACTTTTCTCCAACCATAAATATCTATGCCCCTATTGGTGGAATGATTTCGATGATTAATATTAGTACAGGACAGTATTTAGATGCAAAAGTTCCTGCCGTTGAAATCGTAAACACAGATCATCTGCATTTGGAACTGGAAGTATATGAGCGTGATATTGCTAAGGTAAAAAAGGGGCAACCAATTACATTTATGGTTCCCGAATATAGTAGTGCTCAACTGAATGCATCAGTTTATTTAATTAATAGCATAATACATGCAGAAAAGCGCACAGCGGGAATACATGCACATATTGAATCTTCATTAGATTCAATACAGCTCATGCCCGGGATGTTTGTGGAGGCAGAAATTAACTTGAAATAAGAATAGTATTTGCCATATCAATAGGCAATACATAGGAGCTAATTCTGTTATAAATTTGTCTAAGACCTGATCAATATCAGTTAATTAAGATTTTTAGATATGTAAATTTAGGCCATTGAAAAGATTTGCTAAAATATTTCTGATGATACCCGTAATGCTTCTCATGCTGCATACAGTTGTTCAGCATAAGCATGTCGATATGAATGCTGGTAACTTTTATATTCAAAGCTGCCAGCAGGAAACAGGATTTTTAGCCTTCTTGAGACATGCTTTTGAGCTTGATAGACGGGAGAATCACCTTGAAGATGTAGAAATTGAGGATACTGATTTTCATAAAATAGATTTAATACCTTCAAAAGACAGTAATCTCATTTCAGAAATTGCTAATTCACCAACTGGAGTTTTAAAATGGTCATTCGTTTCAACAGCGCCACTAAAAAGTCATAAATTCTCCCAATTAACTTTCCGAGGACCCCCTTTACTCGTATAATCCCCCAATTCTTTCAATTATAAAGGAATCTAGTTTCATATAAGTCTTTTAAGTTTACTTAGTAAGACATAATTGAAAGGCAATTTTTCACATTAAATCGGTATTAGAAGGTTAATTTTAATAACATGAAAAAATTTATTTCAATGATTTTGCTTATAGCTGCAGCAATTTCAGCTTCTGCTCAGGAGAGCCAACTGTGGCTAACCAATATTGAGGAAGCTAAAACCCTAGCCAAAGAACAAGCAAAGCCTATTCTTATGAGTTTTGCGGGCTCTGATTGGTGCAGACCGTGCATCATGCTTACCAAAGAAGTTTTTGAGGATGAAAAATTCAAGGTTTATGCTGAAGAAAATCTGGTATTGCTGCTGCTAGACTTTCCAAGATTAAAGAAGAACAAACTCAGCGATGAGCAAACAGAGCATAACGAAAAATTGGCTGCTAAGTACAATACAACTGGAGAATTTCCACTGGTAGTACTAATTAATAGTGATGGGGAAGCAATTGCCAAAACAGGCTATCAAAAAGGAGGGGCAGACAATTTCATTCAATATTTAGAGTCGGTTTTTTAAATCAATACAGATATGCGTAATGGATTGTTAGCAATTGTATTGCTCATTAACATTCAAAGTTTTTCTGCTCCCAAGCCGGTTAAAAAAGTTTTGCTATTAATGGGCTCTCGGTTTGAAATTACAGCTATTCATAATGATGAAACCGTAGCAACAAAAGCCGTAGAAGCATGCATTAACGAGGTGACGAGAATTGAAAAGCTAATTAGCTCATGGGACCCCAACTCTCAAACGAGTGAAGTCATTCGTAACGCGGGCATAAAACCTGTGAAAGTCGATCAAGAACTTTTCGATTTAATCACAAGGGCTAAGAAAATTTCTAAGCTTACAAATGGAGCCTTCGATATCTCCTATGCTTCAATGGATAAAATATGGAAGTTCGATGGCTCCGTTACAGAACTGCCCACTGAGGAGCATATTAAAGGCTCGGTTTCAAAAATCAATTACAATAATATCATTCTTGATAAGGAAAATGGAACTGTTTTTCTGAAAGAAGAAGGAATGAAAATTGGTTTCGGAGCCATAGGCAAAGGCTATGCTGCCAATCGTGGTAAGCAAATTATGCAAGCCATGGGTATTGAGAGCGGCATAGTAAATGCCAGTGGCGATTTAATTACCTGGGGCAAAGAAGCAAACGGTAATGAATGGAGTATTGGCATTGGTGATCCTAAAAATAAAGGTGAAGTTTTAGCTTGGGTTACGGTCGGAGAATTAGCAGTGGTAACTTCAGGAAATTATGAGAAGGTGATCACCATTAATGGGGAGAATTATTCTCACATTATTGATCCAACAACGGGTTGGCCGGTAAAAGGCTTAAAAAGTGTAACTATATTTTGCCCTGATGCAGAATTAGCGGATGCACTGGCAACAAGCGTATTTATTCTTGGCAAGGATAAGGGACTTAGTCTGGTAAATCAATTGAAAGGCGTTGAAGCACTTTTAGTAGATGATGATGACGAAATTCATACGAGTAGTTCATTAAAACTGAACTATTACAAAGAAGAATCAATTAATGAAACAGCTCATAATTTAACGATAGGGCATGAAAAGGAATAGAATAATCATAGGGATAGCCCTCATAGTGGGCATAGCTTTTCAAAGCTGTGTTTCAGTAGAGGCTTATCAAAAAATATATCTCAATGACGAGAATATGGAATTAAACGCCAGAAAAGTGGCGGTATACGAAACAAATTTTCAGGCATATCGCGAAGGTGCTTCTGGTGCCAACGGTGGTAAAACAGGAGGCGGATGCGGATGCAACTGAAATATTGGTTAGTACTTGTGCTGGCAGGGCTAACCAGCATGACTAGTGCACAGGAAACCTTTAAGGAATTGGATGAAACAGAAGTAAACTTTCTTTTCAATTACTACGAACAAGATGGTAATAATGGTGCGGTACAAGGAGGGCGAGGAACAGAAGAACTATCTAATGTGGCTCCATCGCTTATCGTGAATATCCCTTTGGATACGGCCAGAAACTTAATGGCTTACATTGGTTTTGATAAGTATTCATCTGCCAGCACCGATAGAATTGATGATCCTTACTTGGAAAATGTTAACCTATCAACAGCATCGAGTTCAGATACCAGGTTTTATACAAATATCAACTACCAGCGAAAGAATAGCGCAGCGAAAGTTACCCAAAGCTATAAAGCAGGGGTTTCAGTAGAGTATGATTATACTTCCATTTCTGCAGGGTATGGTTTTGCCAAGGAATCGAAAGACCAGAACAGGGAGTTGAGCCTTAGCGGGATGGCTTATTTTGATACCTGGCAGTTGATTTTTCCAACAGAATTGAGGGGAACAGATGGTTTGAACAATGAAAAACAGCGTCAATCATTTAATTTCACTTCTACCCTATCGCAAGTGATCAATAAAAAACTACAGGCCTCATTTTCAGGAGAGCTTGTTTACCAAACAGGCAGGCTTTCAACTCCATTCCATCGTGTGTATTTTAATGATGGGGAATCTAATATTTTCTTAAAAGAGAGACGAACGGAGAACTTACCTGACACTCGTTTTAAAATACCGTTGGGGTTAAGACTCAATTACTATCTTAATGATTATGTTGTGTTGAGAGGCTATTACAGATATTACTATGATGATTTTGGCATTACCGCTAATACCTTTGAAATAGAAACACCGATCAAAGTATTCAGTACTTTAACCATCTATCCGTTCTATCGCTACCATACTCAAACTGCTGCCGATTACTTTAAACCATTCGGCCAGCATGAGCTAACTGATGAGTTTTATACTTCAGATTATGATTTATCTGAAATTAACACTACTTCTTTGGGTTTTGGCTTCAAGTACTCACCAATCTATGGTCTGGCCAGATTTAAAGGGCCATTTAGCAAAAAAACAGGTAAAGTAACTAAGTTTAAGTCTGTGGAAGTAAGGTATGCAGATTATACGCGTGAAGGGAATAATACCAATGATCCGGGCGGAGGTGATTTGGATGCGTATTCACTCAGTTTTAATATGACATTTACATTTTAAGGAATGAATTTAATAAAAAGATTAACCGTAATATGCCTAATGCTATTAGCAGTTGATTCTGCTAATGCTCAGGTATTGCAGCCAGCCACATGGTCAACATCTACTTCGAAACAAGAAGTGAAAGTGGGTGAAGAGCTGGATCTTATTTTTCAAGCGACTATTGACAAAGATTGGTATTTATACTCTTCCGATTTCGATCCTGATTGTGGGCCAACGGTTACCACATTTGATTTTGTTGCGCATCCAAGCTATGAACTAGTTGGAGGGCTTCGTGCCATTAACCCAATTGATAAATACGATGACGTTTTCGAGTGCGATGTTCGAATATTTAAAAAACATGGTGAGTTTAGACAGACTGTCAAAGTCTTAAGCAATAAGCTGAATCTAACAGGTGAGTATAACTATCAGGTATGCTCAGATGTAGATGGCAAGTGCATTCCTTTTGATGATGAGTTTGATTTTAGTGCTTTGAAAATCATTGCTTCGGCAAATGCGCAATCAGAAACAAAATCAGAAGCAAAGCAAGAAACCAATGTTCCGATAAGAGAGGAAGTAAAATCAGAGGAGGTAGAAAAAGTAGAAACTAGTCTAGACTCAACAGATCTGGTCAAGTCTTCAGAAATTCAAACCTTCACTTCCAACGAAGGGCCAATCCTCGACCCCAATTTGATTGTTGAAACAGAAAGGGATAAATCAATTATTTGGTTCATGATCTTTGCTTTTGTGGCGGGTCTTGCTGCATTGTTAACACCATGCGTATTTCCATTAATTCCTATGACCGTAAGCTTTTTTACAGGTCAGGGAAAGGGAAAGTTTCAGGCACTACTATATGGTTTTTCTATCATTCTCATTTATACTATCATAGGTTCTGCTATTGCACCATTAATGGGGCCGGAAACAGCCAACCACCTGTCAACAGAATGGATTCCTAACCTTATATTCTTCTTGGTATTTGTGGTTTTCGCACTTTCTTTCTTTGGTTTATTTGATATTACCTTGCCGAGTTCCTTAGTAAATACCATGGATAAAAAGGCAGATAGAGGTGGCATCATTGGAGTGTTCTTCATGGCTTTTACGCTGGTTTTAGTTTCGTTTTCATGCACAGGCCCAATTGTGGGTAGTATTTTGGTAAGTTCTGCAGGTGGTGAATTTGTGAAACCCATTGCCGGTATGTTTGCATTCTCACTGGCCTTTGCCATTCCATTTACGCTCTTTGCCTTCTTCCCCGGCTGGTTGAGCACATTGCCAAAATCAGGCGGTTGGCTGAATACCGTAAAAGTTGTTCTTGGTTTTATAGAATTAGCACTTGCATTTAAGTTCTTGAGCATCGCGGATCAGGCGTTTCACTGGGGAATTTTAGACAGAGATATTAATATCGCCATTTGGGTGGTGATTTTTGGTTTGATGGGGTTCTACCTTTTGGGCAAAATAAGGTTACCACACGATAGTCCGATGGAAGTAATTAGTGTACCTCGACTTATCATGGCGATTTGCACAT
This sequence comes from Fulvivirga sp., assembly GCF_040220315.1. Lineage (GTDB taxonomy): Bacteria > Bacteroidota > Bacteroidia > Cytophagales > Cyclobacteriaceae > Fulvivirga. Next base: position 27,345 of record NZ_JAVJUY010000153.1, on the reverse strand, counting down.
TTACATTTGTCATTTACCTGATACCTGGTTTATGGGGCGCACCATTAAAAGCGTTGGCAGGTTATTTACCACCCATGTACACCCATGATTTCGATATCGTATCTGAGAAAATTGATGATGATAATTACAAAACCTGTGATGAGCCTATGTATGCCGATTTTCTGCATTTGCCTCATGGGCTCAAAGGTTACTTTGATTATGATCAGGCATTAGCTTGTGCCAGGGCACAGAATAAACCTTTGTTTATTGACTTTACTGGCCACGGTTGCACCAATTGCCGTGAAATGGAAGCAGTTGTTTGGTCGCATCCACAGGTGCTTCAAATACTTAAAGAAGAATATGTGATTGTAGCTTTGTATGTAGATGATAAAACAGTTCTACCTGAAGAACAATGGTATACTTCTGAGTACGACAACAAGGTGAAAAAGACCATCGGTAAACAAAATGCTGATCTCCAAATAAGAAGGCTCAATAACAATGCACAGCCCTTTTATATTCTGTTAGGCGCTGATGAGCAAGTGATGGTCAGTCCTGTGGCCTATGATAAAGACCCTCAAAATTTTATCAATTTCTTAAATAAAGGAGTCAAACGTTATAAGGAGTTATATTAAGTCGAGTGCAGCTATTACGTCAGAGTGCTTGTAAGCGTAACCAAGGGTTTCTTTCGAATGGGTATTACTAATTATTTTGTAATCTGTGGTTTCATTTGAAAATGTGGGAGCTTTCAAACCAGCCTTTTGAGCCGCGACCGAATAAAATTCTTTTTTTGTAGGGTGTGAATCTGCACAACCATTAATTATAAGTCCTTTTGAATTTTTATTTATGATGGCCCTGATCAGCCCTATGCAATCTTCCTGGTGAATAAGGTTGACAGGGCTTTCAGCCCCGCTTACATTTTGTTTGCCGGCCAAAAATCGCCCGGGAATTCGATCACCACCAAACAATCCTGCAAATCGAATGATGTTGGGTGTTAACTGGTGTTTAACAAATAGGCCTTCCGCTTTCAATAAGGATATTCCAGTATGAGGAGATGGAATATCAGCGGCATCTTCTTCTGTAACCACCCTGTTTAAGTTAGGATAAACGGATGTAGAACTAATGAAAATCAGCTGTGGGGCATGAGGCACCTGTGCAATAAAGTCATCCAATAAACTCAGATAATTTTCACCTTTAGGAGGAATAGTATATATCAGTACATCACAGTCAAGTAAGTCAGAGTGCACTTTTTCTCCCAACCTAAATACAGAACTTTCAATTCCTTCGGCAACCATGTGCTCACATTTCTGCTGAGAAGACACTGTACCTCTAACAGCGTGTCCGTCTTTTAAAAGTAGTTTTGCTAATGCCTTGCCCAACCAGCCCAAACCAATAATTGATATTTTCTTTGCTTTGTAAGTCATATAAAATCAAGGGGTTACCTTCATTAGGTTAGAGTTATTGATGAATTCTGCAATAATTTTAGCTTTTTTCTTACGTAATGACTATAATTAGCCTTTGTTTGTTCTACTTTGCATCAAATTTTGATCAAAGCTATTTTTTAAACTACAAAAATCATGTCTAAAAGAAATCTGAGCATTCTCTTATTGCTGTTGATTACTGCGGCTTTGTATTTCATTTTGCCGAGGTTTGATCATTCTGTACCTGAACCACCATTGGTTGAAAAAACTGATTCCATACAAGTGGCTCCTAAATACGAGCCCAAAATACTTTATGGTATGGTGGTAGATTCACTTGTAATCATAGAAGATAAAATTAAGCGTAACCAAAATATTGCGGAAATTCTTACTGCCCACAATGTAACCAATGATGCCATTTTTAAATTGGCGAAGGCATCAAAATCAGTATTTGATGTGCGAAAGTTGGTGGCTAACAAGAAATACACACTCATCTGCGAGAGAGATTCTTTAAAAACAGCGAAGGCATTTGTGTATGAGCACAACCCTGTCGAGTATGTTATCTTCAATTTAAAAGACACGATTAGCGTTGAGAAAAAACAGAAAGATATTGAAATAGTAGAAAAGGGTGTTTCAGGGATTATTGAATACAACTTGGCAACTACAATGAAAGATATTGGTCTTTCAGCACAACTAACAGATGCATTTGTAGACGTATTTGCCTGGCAAATAGATTTCTTCAGACTTCAAAAAGGCGATAAGTTTAAGCTCATTTATGAGGATCATTTAGTAGATGGCAATCCTATTGGTACAGGTAAAATCAAATCAATTTACTTCGAGCATTTTGGCAACGATTTTTATGCGTTCCATTACGATCAGGGAGATGGTATTGACTACTTTGATGAGAATGGAAACAGCTTAAGAAAGGCATTATTAAAATATCCATTAGATTTTACACGAATTAGTTCAAGGTATTCTGGTAACAGATACCATCCAGTTCAAAAAAGGTGGAAAGCACACAGAGGAACTGATTTCGCTGCACCAAGAGGCACACCTATCAGAGCGGTTGGTGATGGAATAATACTGGAGGCCCGATATCAAAAATATAATGGCAACTACGTTAAGCTAAAGCACAACGCTACATACACAACTCAGTATTTACACATGTCAGCAATAAAATCAGGTGTAAAGCCGGGTAAAAAAGTAAGACAAGGAGAAATCATAGGCTACGTAGGAAGCACTGGTTTGGCAACGGGCAATCACCTTTGTTATCGTTTCTGGAAAAACGGAGTCCAGATTGATGCACTGAAAGTAGACCTCCCTCCTTCAGCGCCAATTAAAGAAGAAAATATGTTGGATTTCGATAGCAGTATGCAATCCATGATGGCTCAACTAGAGGCTATAGAATTCAAAGAGGAAGCAGAACCTCTTTATGCAAGCGCAAAATGATCAGAACTTAATAAAAATGAAATGGCAGGGCAATTTTGTCCTGCCATTTTTTGTTTAGTTTTAGCCATCAATTCAAACCAATTCAATGAGACGCACCAGCATTCTCACCTTTACGTTTCTACTACTAGTCGCAACTGTTTCCAGATCCCAAAAAGTGGCTTTGGTAATGAGTGGTGGTGGCGCTAAAGGAATTGCCCATGTTGGGGTAATTAAAGCGCTGGAAGAGCACGACATTCCTATCGATTATGTGGTAGGAACTTCCATGGGAGGTGTAGTTGCAGGTATTTATGCTGCAGGTTATTCGGCAGCTCAGGTAGAAAATATAATGCTATCACCATCTTTTATTAAATGGGTTAATGGTGAGTTTGAATCAGGATATAAATACTATTTGTACCAGGACAAACCAAACTCCTCCTTTGTTTCTTTAAAATTATCATTAGATTCTACATTCAATGCCACAGTAAACTCAAGCCTCGCGAGTGATATTACACTAAACTTCGCACTTCCAGAATACTTATCTCGCGCATCAGCTGTGGCAGGCAATAATTTCGATAGTTTGTATGTGCCCACCAGAATTATTGCAGCAGATGTGTTTACCCAGACAGAAATGGCTTTGAAGAATACTAGCTTACCATTGGCGCTTCGTACAACTCTTTCAGTGCCCTTTTTTTATCGGCCTATTAAAATTGATGATAAGTATCTTTTTGATGGTGGTATTTACAACAACTTCCCAGTAGATGTGGCACAAAGGGATTTTAATCCTGATGTTATTATTGGCAGTAATGTGGCATCCAAAATTTTCAATAAATACCCTTATGAAGATGATGATAAGCTTATTAATAACTCACTTCTCTTCATGCTGTTGGACAAATCGGATCCTTCAAGTATTCCTGATAACGGTGTTTATATAGAACCCGACCTTACAGGTTATACCGCTTTTGATTTTTCTAAAGCCAAAGCTTTAATTGATAGTGGTTATCACGCAACAATCAATCAGATAGATTCTATTAAAGCAAAAATAAATAGGAGGCATTCTAAGCAGAACAGGATAAACAAGCGAGAGCAATTTCATAAACGGGAAACGGCTTTTTCGTTTAACGAGATCAATTTTCATGGCTATAATTCGAAACAAAGAAAATATATTAGAAAATTTTTCAGGTTCGAAGAAGGGCAAGAATTATCACTGGAAGAGATAAAAAAGGGTTATTTTAAAATGGTTTCAGAAGAATATTTTGGGTCGGTTTTTCCCGATGTTAAATTCAATAATAAAACAAAAAAATATTCACTTGAGCTTTACGGCAGGCCTAAGAATAACTTAAATGTGCAAATTGGTGGCGCCATTGCAACAAGAAATATTAGCCAAATTTATTTTGGCTCAGAGTATTACTATTTTGACAATTACCTGCTTAAAAATAGTGTTAGTTTTTATGCTGGAGGTTTTTATAAATCGGCACAATTAAGAAGTAGACTATATCTTACTACGAAGTTATTTCCCTTTTATTTAGAACCCGAATTTGTGTACAATAGCTGGGATTATCTCAGCTCTGATGACGTTTTTATTGACGATGATACACCTACTGTTTTAGATAGAGCGGATCGAAAATATGCTTTGAATTTGGGCGTTCCAATTGGTAACAGGTTTAAAGCAGTGTTGAGTGGTGCATTTATAAATAATGATGATGAATATGGTAATAACCCTGGTATTACTTCAACAGACACGTTAGATATTTTAGAGCTTAAGGGCTTTAGAGGAGGCATAAGCTTTGGTAGGGACAATTTCGATGAAAAGCAATACCCTAAGCAGGGTAAGGCACTTAAAATATCAGCAGATTTCTTTGCTTTGAATGAAGACTATATTCCAGGGACGACAAGCCAAATTGCTAGTGGTAATAACTATCATGAGTGGTTTAGGGTCTCCGGTCGTTGGGAACAGTATTTTAAAAAGGGTCATTTCAGTACGGGTTATTTGATAGAGGGAGCCTATTCAAATCAAAAATATTTATCAAATTACCTTGGCACACTCATCAATTTGCCATCGTTTAATCCACTTCAGGATAGCAGAACCCTTTTGTTGCAGAATTTTAGGGCATTCAGCTTTGGTGCGTTAGGCATTAAAAATGTTGTATCTATTACTTCTAATCTAGATTTTAGATTAGAAGGGTACGTTTTTAAACCTTTTGAGCAATTGAATAGAGAAAATGGGAGGCTTGGAAGAGTTACCGAAGACCCTCAGCAAATCTATCTTGCTGCAACAACCGGCCTTGTTTTAAATAGTCCGATCGGTCCAATAAGTGCGAATGTTAATTACTATGATGACAAGGAAAATCAATGGGGGGCATTGCTCCATGTTGGGTTTTTATTATATAACAACAATTCATTAGGTAACTAATTGAGAAACAGTGCATCAAATAATACCGATATTACCATGATTCGTTGGATTGAATGTGTTTTTTTTTCTATGTTTACCTTGATTAACTCTAACCAAATCTCGCTTATCAATGAAAAAAGCTGTACTCGCGTTTTTAGCAGTATTTGTGATAGGATATTCAAACGCACAGGTTGTTCAATGGGCATCTGAAGTAATTGAATTTTCTTCTGAACTAACGCCAATTCAATATTCGGCAAATCAAGTGTTGGGCAAACCCAATGTGCTTCCTGCCGGTGGTGAAAATCCAAGTGCATGGACTCCTGAAAGACCAAATAGAAAAGAGTTCATAAAAATTGGCTATGCCAATCCTATGCAGATTAGGCAAATCGCAATAGCTGAGTCGTACAATCCGAGTGCACTCTTTAAAGTGTATGCTTATGATGAGACGGGAAATGAGTATTTGGTAACTACATTTAGCCCTAGATCAATCCCATTAAAAGGCAGGATGATCAATGTCTTCATGGAAGAAACGGCTTATAAGGTAGCGGCTGTAAAATTAGAGTTTGATGGCGCAGCACTCCCAGAGTATTTTAGTATCGATGCTGTGGCAATATCTGATTCTGATATTCCAATTGTGGCTTCGATTGATATACCTGAGTTTATAAACCCAGATATTGATAAAGAAAGATTGAGTGAGAATGTTAACAGTAAATACAAAGAATATAAACCCTTACTCAGCCCTGATGGTAAAACGTTATACTTCTCAAGAAAAAATCATCCCGGTAATATTGGTGGAGAAAAAGACAATGAAGATATCTGGTATTCTGAATTAGATTCTGCTGGAAATTGGCAAATGGCTAAAAATATGGGCGAAGGATTGAATAATGCAGGCCCTAATTTTGTAAGTTCAGTAACGCCTGACGGGAAATCCGTATTGCTGGTGTTAGGAAATCAGTACCTAGAAAACGGCAGAATGGCCGCAGGTGTGAGTATAAGCAGCAACTCTAGTGGAGACTGGTCTAAGCCTACCCCTATTCAGATTAAAAATGATTACAACTATTCTGAAAAGGCAAACTTCTTTTTATCACAGTCCAGAAAAGCATTAATACTTTCGGTAATGCGGGAAGATACCGAAGGAGGAAGAGACCTTTACGTAAGTTTTATGGATGCAGACAGCACATGGTCTGAGCCTTTGAATCTATCAAATAAAGTTAATACGGCAGGGGAAGAATCATCACCTTTCTTAGCTTCTGATGATAAAACCCTGTATTTCTCTTCAGATGGCTACAGTGGTTTTGGGTCAAGCGATATTTACATGACAAAGAGATTGGATGATACGTGGACGAACTGGTCAGAGCCGGAAAACTTAGGGCCAACCATAAACTCACAATATGAGGATTTGTTCTTTAACATACCTGGAAACAGCGAATATGCCTATTATTCTCAAGGGGTTAGTGAAAATGATCTGGATATTTTCAGGGTTGCTTTGCCTGTATTGAAGCGACCTGAGCCAGTAATCTTAGTGAAAGGTAAGCTTACAGATGCCAAAACGGGCGAACCTATATACGCAAAAATTATTTACGAAAGGCTCTCTGATGGGAAAGAAATGGGTATTACTACATCCAATGCTGAAACGGGAGAATACGAGCTATTACTACCTGCAGGCGAAGTCTATGGCATTAGAGCGGAGGCTGACGGTTTTGTTGCAGAAAGTGCTAACATCGATTTAAGAGATTATGATCCGGATGCTACACATGAGGTAGATCATAAAGACCTTAAACTTGTGCCGATTGAAGAGGAGGCTGTTGTTGTGCTCAATAATGTGTTCTTCGATTTCGATAAGGCAGTACTTAAATCAGAGTCTTACCCCGAGCTGAACAGAGTTGTAGAATTACTAAATACGAAGTCTGGTATAAAAATTGAAGTGGCAGGTCATACAGATGCAACTGGACCGGAATCTTACAATTTGGGATTGTCAGAACGAAGAGCAAATTCAGTTGTTTCATACATTACCAATAAGGGCATTGCTAAAGAAAGAATTGCTATCAAATACTTTGGAGAAACACAACCGGCAGCAGACAATAGTACAAGAGAGGGGCGTGAGAAGAATCGAAGGGTTGAGTTTAAGATTTTGAAGAATGAATAAACGATAAAAACATGAAAAAGCATATTTCATTATTTATCTGCTTAATGCACATAACACTATGGAGCCTTTATGCACAAGACGAAGAATCTAAGGTTATAGTTTATAGCGCGAGAGTAATTGACGCTGAAACGAAAGAGGAGGTAGATTCAAAAGTGAAATATGAAAGCCTGCCTTATGGCAGTAAGATTGGAGTGTTTTCAGGAAGTACATTCACATTTAATTTGGAAGAGGGAAATGACTATTCTCTAATTATCAGGGCAGATGGCTATGCAACACATACATCTACCATCAAAAACGAAGAAAGTGTAGATGGGAAAATGGAGCAAACAATTGAATTAGTTCCCAACGGTGTAAATCGGCTAATTCGATTAGATAAGCTAATTTTTGCATTGGGTAAAGCCGATATATCAGCCGAATCCTATGAAGAATTAAACCAAATAGTTACTATGCTTAATGATAGCGAAACGATGACTATTCAATTGGAAGGCCACACTGATTTTAGAGGTAATGAAAAACAGAACTTCAAACTATCGGAGAAACGTGTAGAAGCGGTGAAAGATTATTTAGTGAGGCAGGGAATTGATAAAAAGCGGATTCAAACTAAGGCGTTTGGTGGTGCTCAACCGTTATCAAGAGAAGGTGATGCTGCTTCGCGTGCAGCTAATAGACGAGTGGAAGTTAGGATTCTTACGAATTAGACTTTAGCGTACCGCTAAAGATCTGTCAGATTTTAGAAAATTACTAACACGGTTAATCGAGTGTAGTTTTTCATTGTCATTAAGGGAAGTGTCATTCACAATCGCACGCGCTAATATTAGCCCAAATTCAGTAATTCTGTCAGAGTGGTAAAAAAAGCTTGCTTTTTCCAGTAAATCTATGGTGCTTATAAGTTTTTGGGAATTATAGTGTTCTACCGCTTCATTGTAATACTGGAGCCCCACAAGTTTAACCATACCAATTTGCTCATTGACCGCTGAGCTGAATTTATAATAATTTACTACTTTGCTAGCAAGGGGGCTTTCATTCTCATTAGAATAATCTACAAGTCGTTGCTCTATGTCTTGATTACTTTCTACAAAACCATTAATAGGGTCAGTAGACTCAAATAAGAATCTTTGATTTTCAGTCTCAACCAGCAGGTAAATGTGATAGGTAGTTTCAACCAATCTTGGCGAGTAGCCAAGATCATTTAGCAACAGCGCATATAACGATGTAGCCGACAAACAATCATAGTTACCGCTCTCAATTGTTGAAGCTAAAGACGTGTATTGTGTATAATTCTTTAATATTTTTCGATGCACTTTGTAAAACATCCATGACATAAAACTACCGTCATTCTTACTTGACTCTTGCTTTGATTGCAATGAAGACAGCAGCTCAACATAATCACTTTTAATGCGTTCATAACGGGTTAAATCCATAGAAGGATCTGCAATTAGTTGCAATTCCAGATCCATATTCTTTTTAGCTGTAATAAAATCAGTTAATACCTTTTGCTCAAATGCATTATGATAGTTAAAGTTAGCTTGGCCACTAACTGTGAAGCAAATTGGAATAAGTAAGATAAAAAATAGTGCCTTCTTCATAGCCCAAACCCATTTGGTAACATTAAGGTAACATTAAGATAACAAATAAACAAACTATCGTAACATTCTGTTCACACAAGCATAATATTTCATTAAGACTTCGGATGAAGTTCGTATATTCATAGTATTATGATTGAGCAAACCATACAACAGCAAAGTGTCCAACAATCTTTCGATTTTGTTAAATCTGGAGCGATTAAAACAAAGAAAGAGTCAATAGGTGAAAGAAAGAAACGATTAAAACTAATGCTTCAGTGGATCAGTAAGAATGAGAGCAAAATTAAAGATGCTGTTTATCAAGATTTTAAAAAACCGGCAAGTGAAGTAGATATAAGCGAGATTTATCCTGTTACCAGTGAAATAAAACATGCTTTAGAAAGTCTTACATCGTGGGCTAGACCGAAGAAAATTGATGCACCTCTAAGCCTATTAGGAACTACCTCCCACATACAATACGAACCCAAAGGAGCCTGCTTGATCATTGCTCCTTGGAATTACCCATTTAGCCTCGCAATAGGACCATTGGTCTCATGTCTGGCTGCCGGTAATACCGCAGTGATCAAACCTTCCGAAATGACGCCTAACACTTCAATACTTATTGAAGAAATGATCAGCGACCTTTTTGACAAAGAGATAGTTTCAGTGATTAACGGAGGTGTAGAAGTTTCACAAGAATTACTTGCCTTACCTTTTGATCATATATTCTTTACTGGAAGTCCTCAGGTGGGAAAAGTAGTAATGAAGGCAGCCGCAGAGAATTTGACATCCGTAACGTTGGAATTAGGTGGTAAGTCACCGGTAATTGTTGACGAACGCACGGATATCTCTGATGCCGCTGAGAAGATAGCTTGGGGTAAATATTTGAATAATGGTCAGACTTGTATAGCTCCTGATTATGCTCTGGTACATGAAAATATCAAAGATAAATTCGAGGAAAAGTTAACAGCAAAGGTCAAAGAACTTTTTTCGGCCGATGAAACTAAGATACAAGACTCTCCAGATTATGGCCGAATTGTAAATGCCAAACATTATGCACGTTTAACATCATTAATTGATGAAGCAGTATCTGCAGGAGCAGAAATATTGTTTGGTGGCGATGCCAATTCCGATGATAATTTTATTCCACCTGTGGCACTCACCAATGTGCCAATGAACTCGAGAATGATGGAAGAGGAAATATTCGGACCGGTGTTACCCATTATTTCCTATAATAGTCTTGAAGAGGCCATTGGTATAATTAATAGTAAGCCCAAACCGCTAGCACTATATTATTTTGGAAGAAGTAGTAAGAATAGAAAGAAAGTACTCAAAGAGACTTCTTCTGGTAATGTTTGTATCAATGACTGTGTGATTCATTTCGGGCATGCGAACTTACCGTTCGGTGGGGTAAATAATAGCGGGATAGGTAAGGCTCATGGTTACTATGGATTCCTGGCTTTCTCCAATGAAAAGGGCGTATTGAAACAGCGTATTGGATTAACTTCTACTAAATCTATATACCCACCCTATTCAAACTTTAAAAAACTCGTGATTCGAATTTTGAAAAAATATTTGTAACACACAATGTGCTTGCAATGGGTACGTTAATGGATGCATGCGATGGCACACATTTACCTTAGTAATTCTCATTCTTTCTTCTTGTGAGACCTCTGATGAGGTGACTTCCATTCAAGGCGATTGGCACATTACTTTTGAGGCTTTTGAGGAGGCACGATCAGGCACTGTACAATTTAATAGTGATAATACCGGGTTACTGAAGTTCTATGCAGATGCTAATTCAGAAATCTTGCCCGGTAATGAAAATGTTCCTTTAACTTGGAAAATCACTCCATCCGAATTAATTCTAGAACGACTCGACAATAACTTTGTGTTAAATTATAGTATTGTTAATCAGTCACCAGATCGAATAGAGCTACGTTATCTTGATGACATAACAATAATTTTGGCTCGCTAAAACTTTCCACTCTCACGCCACTTAATAAGTACTAAATAGTTTGCTAAATTTGGTAAGAGAATAATTCAATTTAATGGTAAATAATAAATAGATGAAAAAGCTAGTAATCATCCTCGGTGTAGTTATAGTTCTAATCCTGGGAGCAGCTGTCGCAATTCCTATAATATACAAAGACGATATTAAAAAGGCGATTGACGATGTGCTGGCTGAGTCAGTGAATGCAGATATTAAATGGGCGCCCGAAGATTTTAGCATTTCCTTGTTTACCAACTTTCCAAATGCTACGGCTCAGCTATCAAATTTTGGTGTTGTAAACCGGGCACCTTTCGAAGGTCACGTATTGTTTGCTGTGGAGTCGTTCGAAGTGGAGATTGATATTTTCAGCCTATTCGGAGAACAAATTGTAGTGAATGGCATAGAGCTAATTAAACCTCAGATTGACATTAAAGTATTAGAAGATGGAACGGGCAATTATGATATTGCAGTTCCTTCTGAAGAGACCGAAGCTCCTGAGCCTGAAGTGGAATCTTCTGAACCTGCCAAGTTCAATGTTGGTATTAACCATTGGGCTATTGTTGAGGCTAATATTATTTATGATGATGCTACCTTACCTTTCAAATTAGACATTAAAAACCTCAACCACAGCGGTAGTGGCGATTTCAATCAAGACCAATTTGACCTTTCTACATTAACACAGGCAGAATCTGTCTCCGTTACTTTTGATGGCATCGAATATATGTCAGAAAAGCAGCTTAATGCTGATATTACATTAAATATCAGTGAAAACTATGGCAGGTATACATTCAAAGAAAATACAGTTTCTGTAAATGATTTCAGTCTTGGATTTAATGGTTTTCTCGCACTAAATGAAGATGGAAGCATGGATATGGACTTATCGTATGCTACTAAAGAAACAACATTTAAAAGCCTCCTGTCTTTAGTTCCGGGCGTTTACACGGAAGATTTTGGATCGATAAAAACGGAAGGAAATTTGTCGTTTGATGGTACAGTAAAAGGCAAATATGACAGCCTTTCATTACCTGCATTTAGTCTAGGCCTTCAGGTAAGTGATGGTATGTTTCAATACCCGGACTTACCTACCTCTGTATCAAATATAAGTATGGATTTATTAGTGGATAATAAAGATGGAGTGATCGACAATACCAGTATCAATTTAAAGCAATTCCACATTGACTTCGGTAAGAACCCTTTTGATGCAAAATTATACGTTGCTAACCTGGTTGATTACGACATGGATGCGATGGTCAAAGGTGCACTCTATCTTGATCAACTAAGTACCATGTTTCCTGTAGAAGGATTATCAATGAAAGGGGTGTTTACTATTGACCTTACAGCCAAGGGTGTATATGACAGCATTAGTGGTAAAACACCAGCCATATCTGCCCTTATGGAGTTAAAAGATGGATATATCAAATCAGCTGACCTGCCTTATGCATTGGAAGCAATGGGATTCAGGGCAGATGTTAATAGTCCAACAGGTGTAATGAAAGATTTTAAAGCCAACGTAAAAGACTTTACCATGACAATGGATGGCGAAAAATTTGGAGCAAATCTGGCCTTCTCAAACCTGGATAATTATACCTGGAAAGCGGATGCCTCTGGCGGTATTGACCTTGAAAAGATTACCAAAGTATTTCCTGTGGAAGGGATGATACTTGCAGGTAAAATAAGAGCCAATATAAGCACGGAGGGTAATATGGCCGATGTAGAAGCGGAGCGCTATGCTAATTTACCAACTAGTGGACAGCTTACCATTTCAGATTTCAGATATGAGGATGCAGAATTACCATATAATGTAACTATATCAAATGCTACAGCATCCTTTAACCCACAAAGAATATCATTAGATAAATATGTAGGTACAGTTGGAAAGAGTGATATGGCTATGTCAGGATCACTATCCAATTACTTAGGTTATGTATTAAATGAAAATGAGGTGTTAAAAGGTAATTTGAATTTTACTTCTAACCTTCTTGATTTGGATGAGTTCATGGCTGAAGAAGAGGGTGCCGAGTCAGAGGAAACCGCTGAACCCGTTAGCGAATCTGATAGTTCAACCATGGAAGTAGTACAAATACCTGAGAACATTGATTTCACATTGAACACCAAAATACAAACGGTAAAGGTTATGGACTTGACTTTAACCAATGCCTCTGGTGATGTAATCATTAGAGATGGCGTTGCCAATCTTTCCGATTTGAAATTTAATACGCTAGGCGGAAAATTTGCTGTGAGCGGCTCATATAATGCCAAGGATGTTACGAAGCCAATTTATGACTTTAAGCTGGGTATTAAAGATATGTCGATCAGTCAATCATATGAAGCTTTTAGTGTAATCCAAAACTACGTACCATTGGCTAAAAACATGAGTGGCAATGTTTCAACCGATTTTAAAATTGCCGGATTGTTAGGCGAAGATATGATGCCAGTGTACGAGTCAATTAATGGTGGAGGGTTATTGGAGGTGGCCCAAGCAGCGATGGATAAGCCAAAATTTGTATCTGAAATAAGTAATCTTACTAAAGTTAAAAGTGGTGGTGATAAAGTAACCCTCAAAGACGTTACAACTTCTGCTACCATTGAAAATGGGAACTTAACAGTAAAGCCTTTTGACATAAAAGTAGGCAGTTATACTACGAACGTTTCTGGTACCACAACGGTTGACGGTAAATTGGATTATAAACTGAATATGCAATTGCCAGCCGGAGCAATTGGTACTCAAGTGAATAGCTTATTGAGTCAGTATGGAGCGGGTACATCGGGCTCTTCTACTATTAATCTGCCCATTGGTGTTGGAGGTACTTATGATGATCCAAAATACAAGCTTATGGCTCCAACTGGCGGGACTGTAAAAGCAACAGATGTAGCCGGAGCAGTGGTTAAAGATCAGATTGAGAAGAAGCTGGGTAATAGTGTGGAAGAAGAAAAAGAAAAGCAAAGAGCGAAAATTATGACTGAAGCTCAGAAAAAAGCAGATCAGATTGTGGCAGAAGGTAAGAAAGCAGCTGAGAAGGTTCGAAAAGAAGGATATGCACAAGCTGATAATCTTATAAAGGAAGCTGGCAGCAATTTCTTAAAGAAAAAAGTGGCTGAAGAGGCTGCTAAAAAGCTAAGGAAAGAAACTGATGAAAAGGCTGCGAAAATTGAAGCTGAAAGCAAAAAGAAGGCTGATGATTTAATGGCAGAAGCTCAGAAAAAAGCGGATGCTGTATAGCTGAAAGAGTTTGCAGTTTATTTTAGGATATTTCTATGTGCCAATATGGGTGCGGTAAGGACACTAAAAACAAGGTAAGCGAGTCCGGCCCATACGTTAAGTATTGAAATAATAATTAGTCCTTGGGCTAAATAGAATAAAGGAAAAACAAAGACCCCAAAGCAAAATTTAAATGTTGCTATCATAACGGGGTCTTTTATTGTTTTATAGAGTCTATTCCACAGTAATAATGGAATTAGACTGTTCATACTCAATACATTAGCCAGAAACATTTTTCCTCTACTTTTTGTATTATAGGATGCCATTGAATTGGTATGATCGATATTTTCTACGGCCAAATTTGTTTCAAATGGATTAAGAAAATCAGCACCATTCGCTTTAAGCTGACTTAATATCTTCTCATAGTTATCAGTGTCTTCAATATGAACAATTAAGTTTTTCATTTTTGCGCTCACTGCTGCTTTGAGCTTTACACTGTCAGAATTAAAGTTGCCGGTATAAAAATCTTTCACATGAATAGCTTTCCCAAAATATAGACTTACACTACCTCGAAAATTTTGATGTGCTGAGTAGTTGATACCAACAGGCATAATCGTTAATTCTGTTTGGTATTTTTCAACTGTTCCAAGGGCAATACGTGTAAACCCTTTACTTAATGGGCGAAGCCTCCTTTTCAAATCATGATTTCCCTCTGGAAAAATCCCAATACAATATCCGTTATTCAGTAAATCAAAACACTGCTCAAAAATTGCATTGTTTTGATTTACCGTGCTAATACCATCGCGAATTCGAAATACCGGAAGCATTTTTAGTCGCTCTAATAGATATTGAACGAGTTTATTTTTAAAGGCATCTGCACGTGTTAGAAAATACGTTTGGCGCCTGTTATTAGTGGCAATGAGTAGAGCATCAACTAACGCATTTTGGTGGTTGGCTACAAATAGAATAGGTCCATTTTCAGGGATGTTCTTTTGATTAACGACTATAATTCTTTTAAAGAAATAGTGCAGCCCTAGTGCTATATAAGCCTTCAGTAAATTATAAAACATTATGCTGTTAGACATAAGGGTTTGAAAGACCAGAAAGTAGCCAGGGTTAAGCCTGAAATGATGTGCCATATTCCCCACCAGGCAGTAATCATGGCCATTCCGCCCAACCCATCAAAAAAAGTAAAGATTAGCACCAACCCTAATCCCGAATTCTGGATGCCGGTTTCAATGGTAATAGATCGTCTATCGGTTAATGAAAGCTGAAACAAGCCAGAATAAAAATAAGCGCCTAAAAAGGCCAACGCGTTGTGAGCGAATACTAAATAAACAATATACTGGAAGTAGCTCATGAATATTTCTTTGTTTTTGAAAAAAGCAACACTCACAAAGACAATAAAAATGAGGATAGAAAAAGGCTTGATCACCACTTTGATTTTCTCAGTCAATGTTGGTAGGTAATGATTAAACGAAATACCCAATAAAAGAGGTAAGCCAAGTATAAAGGTTACAGTAAAGGCAACGTCATATATTGAAATACTAAAGGTTTTTAGTAATTCCTTTGTAGGCTCATAGGTAGAAGCTAATAAAGTAAAAATTATAGGTGTAAACAGGATAGCCAAAATAGTAGTACAAGCAGTTAGGCTTACTGATAGGGCTATGTTGCCTTTGGCCATTGACGACATGAAATTAGAAATGTTTCCACCTGGGCAAGCGGCCACCAGCATCATCCCGAGTGCTAAACTTGGTATAGGTTCTGTTATAACTATTAGAATTAATGTGAGCACAGGCAGCAATATCAATTGCGATGACAGACCTATAAATATGGGTTTAGGGTTCTTGAACAACGCCTGAAAGTCGGCCAAACAAATGTCCAATGCCACACCAAACATGATGATGGCTAGGCAAATGTTTAATAGCCAAAGCGAGTCCTGATCAAATGCGATATGTACTGAGTCGAGTGACAGAATGATAATTTCTGCTAGCCAATATACATTTTAAAATTTCAAAATATACGTCTATTGAGCTGAGAATATGACTCCAAGCAACTTTTTCCCATAAAATCGGGTTTCTTTTTTAATAAAAGTTATTAAATTTTGTATTACAAATGAGTGGTAGCAATATGAAAACAGTGGAAACTACTTTCAAATTAACCTATACGCCTGAGCAATATGAGAAAGCCGTTGAATACATTGAGGATATGAAAAGACATCCGAAAAGAGTGTTTTGGCAAGGCAAAGAAGGCAAAAGTGACGAAGAGCTAATCTATTCACACATTGCCCACAGAATATTAAGCGGATTCTATAATAACTATGATCC
Organism: Fulvivirga sp.; assembly: GCF_040220315.1. Classification (GTDB taxonomy): domain Bacteria; phylum Bacteroidota; class Bacteroidia; order Cytophagales; family Cyclobacteriaceae; genus Fulvivirga. The sequence continues at coordinate 10,907 of NZ_JAVJUY010000153.1, read as the reverse complement.
TTCTTTTGCTCGAAGACAAATTGTTGATATGGTTAACAGGCAATCGGCCTAAAACTTAATACCCATATTTAAGGCGAAGTAATCATTCTTAAGGGTGAGTTCCCCACCAAGCCCATCCACTTGCTCGCTTACGGCATTTACTAGTCCTCGATGATAAGATAGGCCTCCATATAATATTGTGCTGGTGCCTACCTGATATTCTAGCCCCAGGCCCGCCAAAAGTGTAAAATCAAAGAATCGAAAATCTTCAACCAACACATACTCATCTTTATCGGCCTCTTCTTTAATATTAAAATCAAACGTGCCACCAAATTGAAAGTAAACCCTTTTATCCAATGACACTTCATTTGTGAATAATTTCATGGTTGCAGGTATTTGCACATACTGCAAGTTATATTCCTCTGTTGATGCTGGACTATTACCGGCCTGACCTTCAAAACCGGCTCTCTTAGAGCAGAATAATACCCCCGTACTTACGTAGTAGTGCTCTGTAATGGCAAAATCTGCGATAGGACCAAATGATACTTTTAATGCAGTACCATCACTACCAATACTTTCTGTATCAGATTCATAGTCCACACGGTTTGCCGACAATACAGGCGAAAATTGAAACCCTAATTTAAATTGGCTATAACTTTTTACAGAAAACAGAAGTACGAACAATAGCAATGCAAATTTTCTCATAAGAGGATAATTTTTGGTTATTTAGCGCAGTTATTTATTTCAATGTTAAGCAAAGTAAACGAATAGTTTGATGAACAGAAACTTATGGTTAGTTAGTGCCCTTATTGGTTTATTTCTTGGCTCATGCGATAGTAACGATAAAGGCGAGTGTGTATTTCAACCATCGTTAAATGAAACTGTTTCAATTGAAATTGAACAGCTCGAAGATGTGCTTCTTGACATTCAATCAAAGGATTCTTTGGTGCGTTTTTTAAATGATCACCCGATTATTACCAATTACTTTTTAAGAAGAAGTAGTTACCCCAACGATTCTATAATGATGGAAACATTGCTAAGAAAATATGCCAATCCACATATAGATACATTGCAGATGGAAATAGATAGGGTGTTTGGGGATTTAAGTCAATTGAAAGAAGACTTGAATACGGCTTTTAGTCATTTAAAATATTACTACCCGGATGCTAGAATACCAAAAGTAAAAACGGTGGCAACTGGATTAGATTTTGATCTGTATGTTTCTGATTCACTTATCGTAATCGGCCTTGATTATTACCTCGGGCAAGGCGGAAAGTACAGGCCAATCAATATGTACCAATATATTTTAAAGCGATATGCTCCAGAATACATTGTGCCATCTATCATGCTTTTGAATGGTATTGCACCGGAATACAATGGCACTTCTGTGAAAGATAAAACCATTTTGGCAGATATGATATCTTATGGCAAGTCATTCTACTTTGCCAAGCATATGATGCCCTGCACACCTGACAGTGTAATAATCTGGTACACCAATAAGGAAATTGTAGGCTCAAGAAAAAATATCGATATCATCTGGACGCACTTTGTGGAAAATGAATTGCTTTATGAAACCAACCACATGGTGAAAAAGAAATACATAGATGATAGGCCTAAAACGTATGAAATTGGAGATGAAGCCCCAGGCAGAATAGGTACCTGGTTAGGTTGGCAGATAGTTAGAAAATATATGGAAGAACATCCGGATGTAACCCTTGCAGAAATGATGCTTATGGAAAGCCCTCAACAATTGTTCAAAGAATCGAAATTTAAGCCTGATAAAGGTGGCATTTTCTAGGATTCTTTACCCTGATAAAGGGCTTCAATTTTAAGACGGTCTTCCTCTGGAATAGACATATCATTCATTTTTTTAAAGGCGTCAGCTGGTGAGTTGATGTCATATTTAAGTAGCACGTTGTTTTCTCGTTCTTCCTTCTTTTTTGCCCTGATTATGAAGAACAAAGCTATTTGAAGCACCAACACCGCTGAAACTACACCAATAAGCAGATACATAATAATTTATAATTTAGAGGTTAAGTTTATTTACGATGACATTCGGGGAAAAGGTTATAGATTTTTATAAAAAGTTAGAACGTCCAACAGGTTTACCAGATGGAGTAGAAATACTTGATCCATTTGCTGATGATCAGGTAAAATCAATTGTTGAGCAATTCAATCAAAAATTTTTCAATGATACTGAACCAAGAACTTTTCTGATTGGGATAAATCCTGGAAGGCTGGGCGGAGGTACAACGGGCATACCATTCACTGATCCTATAAGGTTGAGCGAAATGTTGGGTATTGCTAACCACTTTGACAAGAAACAAGAACTCTCCTCCAACTTTGTATATCAAATGATAGAATGGCTTGGTGGTGTGGAGTTCTTCTATTCAAAGTTCTATTTTACATCGGCTTGTCCGGTAGGTTTTATGAAGGAAGGCAAAAACCTTAACTATTACGACATTAATGAACTTCAGCAGGCACTTGATAAATACAATGTTAAGCAATTAAAAAAGCAGGTAAGCTTTGGTGCAAATGATATTGCCTACAGTATTGGTCAGGGTAAGAATGTGGCATATCTCAAACAGCTTAACAAAAAGTACAAATTCTTTAAAGAAATTAGGCCGCTGCCTCACCCGCGCTGGGTAATGCAATACAGGTTGAAACGTTTAGACGAATTTCTTGATCTATACAAAAAAGAGTTGTTGGGTTAAAGTACAAATCTGTAAGTGTACTTGATCAGGAATACGTTGTTCGGGTACTTGTCGAATAACGAGTTATACAAATGATCAAATGAATAGCGATTAGTGGACGGTGATTCATCCCTACTTTGTGTCCAGACCAAGAACAACGTTGAGCCGGGTATATATTCCCATCTTAAAACCATATTCGATTGAAATTGAGCGAAATTGAAATTGGGGTTGTCGATTGAATAGTCGGTAACACCATCACCATTTTCATCGATACTAATTTCATCAGCATCCTCTGCCATGGATGTATTAAGCACCTGAAATCTATCTCGGTATTCTGATGCGCTGCCATTGGTTATTTGCTTAAAGTTGGAATACTTGCCAGATGCCGCAAATGGCTGCCCCCAATATTGAACAGATAAATTAGGAGTAATCACATAAGTCACTCGTAGGGATACATTGTAAATGGTTTGATCAATATTGGCTACCAAATAGCGCTCGGTGTTGTTTAATTCTTTTGTAGTAACATATTGCAATTCATTGGATGACCAGCTTACACTTCCAGTGATGTTCACATTCAAGGCATTTGTTGGCCGTAATGTCAACCTCGACCACCAACCATTAGTAGATCGGAAATTTTGATCTGACCACCGCCACCAGGGGTTAAGTTCAAACCTTATTTTTTTACGATTATCGGTAGCAGCCCAAATCCAATAAGAAGATGAATTAGGATAGACAATGCTTGGCCCACCTCTTAAATCAGCATTTGAAGCAGTAAATAACTCAGTATGGCCACCCGTGCCAACCTCCCAGTAGTTCTTTAACTGAAAGTAAGAATCAAACTCTAGCCGCCTGTCCAGTAAATTATGTCCGAAATCCCAGGTTTGTATTGGCCTGGCATCTATTCGCATGGTTCTAAAGAGGTTTGTAGGCTTAATGATGCGGTATCGGATCCACGACCTATTGGTTATCTGATCTGTTTGAGATAAAAACCCAACATCATTGATTTCAAAACCCGGTGAATTCCATGAAAGGCCTGAACTAAACAATAGTTTGCCACTTCTTTTTCCAAACTCTATGGTTCCGGATGTTCCACTTAAAGTGTTTCTGGCAGAATCTACATTCCTATAGTTATTATCAGTACGTTGATAGAAACGCTCTGATGATTCCTGCAATCTCGTGATAGACTCAAAGGAGCCATCTACTTTGCTGGCTGCAATTTTACCTGCAACAGAATATTTTCTATTATTAAAAAAGTGCGTTATATCCAGTCCACCACTAAATGCGTTATCCACCAAATCATAAGTATTCTCCTCGTTTTTTCTGTTTACACTCGTCACCATTCCACCAAAAACAGTTTGGCCTTCATTTAAATCTTGCTGAACCCTGCCGATTAAGTAGTTCGTGCCTGGCTCAATAGTTTCTTCCCTTTTCACTCCCAGGCTATCGATTTCCGCCCTTTCCCTATGGGTGATAGACTCCAGAATACCCCATGAAAATCCGTTCTTGTTCTTGCCCGTGAGCTTCATCGATGTGAGAATCCTCGAATTCTTTGATGCATCTACAAACTCCTCCACATCATCATCGCCACTTTCATCAGTATCAACCCTAATCTGTGGTCTGCGGCCGATTCTTCGGGAGTAGAAGAGGTTGTCAAAATTAGTGCTGGTTGGGAACGTAAGAATGTTGTTACCTTCAATAAAAAAGGGGCGCTGTTCAGGAAAGAACAATTGAAATGCAGATAAGTTTACCTGAGAAGGATCCGCCTCTACCTGTCCAAAATCCGGGTTGATGGTTAAGTCTAATGTGATATCACTGGTAATACCGATTTTAGCATCAACCCCCACTTCAATATCAGAACTTTTGCCTGTAGCATAGGGGTTTCCGTCTTCCTTTAAATGTCGCTCAGTTTTGGCCACCACATAAGGTTGGATTTCTAATTGCTTTTGAGGCTTAACCCCTTTTATATTTCTCAGCTCACCAAAATGGTGCACCCACCCAACCGCATCTATTGCAACTGGCTCCCACAACGACCATTCGTCCTTTCTAAAGAAGTATCTTGAAAGTTGCATGCCCCAAACATGCTCTGGCTTATTCGCAAAGCGTAATTGGCTTAATGGTATTTTCATTTCAGCCACCCAACCCAGATCATCGATACTGGTTTCCAGATACCAAATGGGGTCCCACTTTTCATCCCAGTTATCCCCATTATTAGATACGTATTCTTCGCCCTTAACACCTGATGACGAGGCTGTAAAAGAAAAAGCTGTTCTCTTATCATAGTAGCTATCAAACATTACAGACACACGGTCGCCATCAAACCCATCACGTCTCGAAAGTCGGCTCACAATTTTAGATGGATCGGGGTCATAGCATCTTATGGCTATGTATAGGTTTTTAGAATCGTATAGTATTTTGAATTTGGTTTGAGCGGATGGGTCTGCACCATCGTTGGGAGATCTTTGAATGAAGTTACCGCCACCCCACTTGGCCTGTTCCCATGAGTCCTCCGAAATTAATCCATCTATTCTTGGAGCCTCACCAACTACACGAGTGGTGTTGTAGAAATTTACAGGTGCATCGGCTTGTCCATAGAGGATAATAGAAATACATGACAATATGATGCCGACTATTGCTTTCTTCATTGGGTTGATTGAGTTATAAGTGTATTACTCGATATAGAATGCGCGAGTTATCGTTATTCGACAGACGGCATGCATGCATTTACAAATGGATTACTCATTCATATGATCGGTATACGATGTAACTACTAGAAAAGAGGCGTTAGAATGTTATAATGGCAGTTTTTTCTCTTTCTATTTTAAGAAACGCGATTAACTGTTAAGCCCACAAGTGTAAAGATCAGGCCCATACCACCTAAAATTGCTTCCAACAGCCATCGATCGGTAAAGGTGTTTACCAACACACGTGTTGGGTTTTCTGGATCAACATACAGTGTTACTACTTCACCAACATAATAACTCGGGGGGCTACTAGAAGTAATAGAATAGTAATGATAGATGCTTTCATTAACCTTATATTCAAAAACGGGCTGAGCGGGATTGCTGATGACCTTACCATTTAATTCAATACCATTACCTGCCAACTTATAATCTGTTGAAGCATCTACTATAGCAAAGCCAAGCATGATTAAGCCGATTACAGCGAAAATACCGCCAATACGTTTGCCCATTCGGTCTTTACGGGTTTTGGGTGTAAAACTTGGGCTTTTAAATTCAGATGGATCCATTTCTGCTGCAACATGTTCAGCAAGAATCTTAGCTTCTTTTAATCCAATGTTAAATGTTTCCCTTAACCATTTAATGGCTTCAATTTTTCTGCCTTCAGTTAGAAGTTCTTTTACTTTCTGTTTTTGATCTTCAGTAACAGCCATAGCTTAAAATTAAGGTAATTCCTTACTATTCGGAATTTGGATGCGCTAATTTTATGCTATGAATTTTCATACAAGAAAGTGGGTAAAGCCCGAAGACTTAAATCCAAATGCCAGCTTATTTGGAGGTAGCTTATTAAAATGGATTGATGAAGAAGCCGCTATTTACGCCATTATTCAGTTGGAGAATCACAGGTGTGTCACAAAATTTATTTCGGAGATAAATTTTGTGAGCTCGGCCAAACAAGGAGATATTATTGAGTTGGGCATGGAGGCCACAAATTTTGGTAATACGTCACTCACCATAAAATGTGAAGTAAGAAATAAGCTCACTCATAAAACCATATTGGCCATTGATAGAATTGTTTTTGTGAGCCTGGATGAGCAGGGTAACCCGAAACCTCATGGCAAAACCGAAGTTACCTATGTAAAAGATCGCCTAGGAAAAGATTAATCAGTGAGTTTTGTATCATGCACTTCTAAAATCAAACCAGAGCCATAAGCAGAAGCTGGTGTTTGAAATCCCGTCTTAAAATTTTCATCCAGTATTTTCTTAGCAATTAATACCGATGTGCTGGCTGTGAGTGTATAACCATTAGGTGTATTAAGCCTTGCTTCGACACTTTCATTACCTATGGAAACTTTACCCCATAGATACATTTTTCCTTTCTCACGTTTTTCATCGCTTGGGCCGGCAGGCTTTTTATCAATCTGCTTTTGCAGATAGTTTTTAACAAAGCGCAGCTTTAACAGCGGCCTGAACCAGGCCATTGTTTTTACTTGTTTTATCTGCTTTTCATGTGAACCCATAAATACTTCAATATTGGGAATGCCTGTGCTGAAGTAGGCTGATGAAATATCTCCCCATGAAATACCTAAAGATATCTGTTCAAACTCGCCATAATTAATGTTAGCAGTGGATATGGAAGAACTTACTAATTTCCCATTCTTTCTAACAGTTTGTCCTTCATGAGAATTTTCTACCATAGTCTTGGCCGTGCCCCTGGACAGTCCACCACCAAGACCTGTAAAGGCCAATATTAGATCAGTAGCTGTCGGTAATTTGGCTTTTAGGTGATTGGCCAGGCAATCTGATGGTACTACATCAAACCCAGCACCAGGTAAAAGCATAACACCTGCCGCTTCAGCTTTAGCTGACATGGCTTTAAAATCTTCAAAAACCTGGAACTCGCCTGTAATATCTAAATAGTGTGTTTTATTTTTAATACAAGCCTCCGCCACTTGTTTAGCAGTATGGATAAATGGTCCTGCACAATGGATGATTACTTTATGATTTGCCAAGGCAGCATTTAGCTTATCTTCCTCACTCAAATCAAAAACCAAATAGTCGAGTTTGGTTTCCTCGGCCTGCCTTTTAACAGCATTCTCATTTCTTCCTGCCAAAGTGGGCTTTAGCCCTTTAGTTAAGGCCTCTTCAACAATCAGTTTTCCTGTATAGCCGTAAGAGCCATAAATAAGTAAGTCTTTCATCCTAGTCTGATATCATCTGATAGTTCGTTGGGATTGCCCGCTGGTTTAGATACACCAGACGCCTCAAGCAGTTCTCCACATTTATTTATACCATTAATAATGCCCGAGGTAGGGTCATTTTTTTTTATTCCTTCAATTATTAGTTGAACAACTTCATTCCATTTTTCAGAATTTACTTTTTTGTTAATTCCTGAGTCCCCCAATACATCTACCATATGTTCAAAATGGCTTATCAAAATTAAAATACCCGTTCTGTTTTCAGTATTAAAAACTTCATGGGTTAAGAATTCTCTAACGGCTCGTTCCTCAACCTTTTGCTGCATGATTTCCGATGAGGTAAATATTTTTTTCACAACATCAAGACTTTTTGAAAGCAGATAACCTAGACCACTAACAACTACTCCAAACAAACTGACTTCCCAAGGTGTAACCACAAACGGCAAGTGCCAATTGAATGATAATACAGCGGCAACACCAAGCCCTAATAAACCAAAGGCAATGGCGGCTCTTAAATTACTTTCCTCATAATCGTCTGAAGCAGCGACAAAAAAAGGAACAATTTCGCCAGAGGTTTTTGACTCAGCATTTTGTACAGCCTTTTTGATGGCCTCTTTTTGTTCTTCTGTAAATGTGAATTGCTTAGCCATATATTAATTTCTAATTACCAACTTCCTGAAGCGCCACCGCCACCGAAGCTTCCTCCGCCCCCACTAAATCCTCCACCACCGCTGAAGCCTCCGCCCCCGCTTCCACCAAAACCTCCTCCGTAATAGCCGCCTCTTCCTCCACGACCAGAAACTGAAGAAAATATTAAGTAAAAAAATGAGACAGCAATAGCAGCTCCAATATTTAAAAGTATTATTCCAGCAATAAATGCCAATCCAACTCCCAGACCTTTACTTTTGGTTTTACCAAGTTTTTTTGTTGTGGCAGCAGATAGAATCATTGCTGCGAAGAAAATAACAAAGAACCAACCGGACCCGCCATCATTATCAGAACTGTATGTTTTTGTTGGTTCGGGAAGTTCTTCTCCAGCAATTAATCCAGCCAAGGCATTCACTCCATCACTTATTCCTGTATAAAAATCTCCCTGTTTAAATGAGGGCTTTATATACTCTTCAATAATTCTTTTCGATTGTAAATCTGTAATAGCTCCTTCTAGGCCATAACCAACCTCAATTCTTAATTTTCTATCATTTTTAGCTATCAATAAAATAACACCATCATCGACACCTTCTCTACCAATTTTCCACTTTTCAGCAACGCGAATGGAATAATCTTCAATTGGTTCTGGGCCTGTTGTAGGTACAATTAAAACTGCAATCTGACTTCCTTTTTGTTCTTCTAAAGTTTTTAAATTCTCTTCAAGAGCCTGCTTCTCATTTGAACTAAGTGTGTTAGTTAAATCCGTAACTCGCGCCCATAGTTCTGGGACTTGCTGAATGTCTTGCGTCTGAGCTATGAAGCTGAGCAATAGTAAGACAAGAAGTATGAATGGGAATTTAGATTTAATCATCTTTTGTAGTTGATTATAAACTTAACAAATAATCGTTAAATTCAGGAATCTAAAAATATCTCTTCTATGGCTAAAAAGAAATTATTAGTGCTTACCGGAGGTGGAGACTGTCCTGGTCTCAATGCAGTAATAAGAGGCATTGTTAAACGAGCTAACAATGAGTCTGATTGGGAAGTTGTTGGAAGCATAGAAGCTTTCAATGGTGTGTTAAGTTCACCTCAAAGGTTAATGCCTTTAAATAATGAGACAACAGCAGGCATACATGTAAAAGGAGGCACAATATTAAAGACAACGAACAAGGGCAACCCTTTAGAATTTGCTATTGAAAAACCAGACGGCACTATTGATATTGCAGACCGCTCAGATGAATTAATAGAAAAAATAAAAAAACTTGGAGTTGAAGCGGTGGTAAATATTGGAGGAGATGGTTCACAAAGAATTTCTCAAAAACTTTTTGAAAAAGGACTCAATATTATTGGAGTTCCAAAAACAATAGATAATGACCTTTCAGCAACTGATTTTACTTTCGGTTTTCGTACGGCCGTTCAAATAGCAACAGACAGTTTCGATAAATTGGTTACTACGGCAGAAAGTCATCATCGAGTGATGATTATGGAGGTGATGGGCCGTGATGCTGGATGGATTGCCTTACACACTGCGATTGCAGGAGGGGCAGAAGTGTGTTTGATTCCAGAAATCCCTTATGATATTGATAAAGTTGTTCAGAAGATTAATGATAGATATGAAGATGGGAGAGGCTTTGTAAATATTGTTATTGCAGAAGGAGCTAAATCTAAAGGAGGGCCAGTAACAGGACAAAAAAGTGATGAAGCAGGCTATGAAAACCTAAGGTTAAGAGGAGTAGCTTTTGTTTTATCTGAGCAGTTGAAAAAAGCGGGTTGCAAGGCAGACATTAGAGAAACTGTGCTGGGTCATGTGCAAAGAGGTGGAACGCCAATAGCGTTCGATAGAATTCTAGCCACTATGTTTGGCGTAAAGGCTATGGAAATGGTATTAAACAAGGAATTTGGGAGAATGGCATCCTATCGAAATAACAAAATAACCTCAGTAAGCATTAAAGAAGCTATTAGCGCTTACAATTTGGTTGATAAAAATTCATTTATGGTTCAGGCATCTAGAGGAATGGGTATATCCTTTGGTGATTAACTATGCGTTTTGCTCAATTAATAATCGGTTTTATAGTACTATTCTCAGGTTACACTGAGGCACAAGAATCGCTGCAATTAAATGGGCAGGAGGAAATAGATTTAAACCTGCACTTTCATTATTTTATTGATGATTCAGGGAAACTATCTAAAGAAGAAGTTGAAACTAAAAACTTTAAGCCAGTACCAGAATCTGGTTTGAGAACCAATGCTTCTGATGCTGTTGTATGGTTAAAGTTGGATGTTACTAATCGTTCACGAGGTCATCAAAATTACTATTTGCAGTTCATAGACCCTACCATCTATGAGCTCACTATGTATCATGAAGAACAGTCTTTTCAATCAGGAATGGGTGTGCGGCCATCAGAACGATTTATTAACAGCCACAAACACACGTTTTTTCTTAAGCATGAGCCACAATTAAATAAGCAGTATTTTTTAAGGGCTACTTCCGCTATTAAAATAACATTAGACGCTAAGCTTATCCGGTATGATGTCTATAATGAACAACTAAGTAAAGAGCGGTTTTTTCTGGGGCTTTTTTACGGAGGAATGATCATCCTTTTCGTTTATAGCATCATTTTATTGATAACCACGAGGCAACGAATGTTTGCTTATTATGCCGGCTACATATTTTTTGTAGGGCTATTAACAGGCGCAGGTGATGGCATAAC
>NZ_JAVJUY010000152.1:0-12859 GCF_040220315.1 Fulvivirga sp. | reverse complement strand
ATGCCCTCTTTTATTATGTAAATGTTAACATCGTTAAAAAACGATTAAGCTTTAATTTTGCTATTTAAATCAATAATTGTTTTAATTACTTTTATTAGTTAAACGGTAATGTTAATCCAATATTACTTTGAGCCCAACCTTCGCGCTTAATCTTAAACTATTAGTAATCTAGTATTCGTTGCAGCAATGTCAGTTGACTATAGCTTTGCAGAAAATTTAAGAATAATAGTAATGAAGAATTTAGTACTAACCATTTTATTATCAATAGCTTCATTGGCTGCAATGGCGCAGAAAGGAATAATTCGAGGAACTGTACTTGAAGGATCAACAGGTGAGCCCATGTTTGGCGTGACTGTTATTATTGAAGGCACTTCGACAGGTGCAGTTACAGATTTCGATGGTAAGTTTGAAATTAAAACTGCTCCTGGCACCTACAACGTGCAGGCATCATTTATTTCATATGCTGCGGTTACAATAACAGGTGTAGAAGTTGTTGACGGTGAAGTTACCATATTAGATAGAATAATAATGCAGGAAGATGTGGAACAGTTAGCCGAAGTAGTTATAACAGCAGAAGCTATTCGGAACACTGAGGAGGCCCTGCAAACTGTTAAGCGCAAGTCTGCTAACGTATTAGATGGTATTTCTGCAGCGAGTTTTCGAAAGATTGGTGATGGTGATGCTGGGGCTGCTGCTAAAAGGGTAACAGGAGTATCTGTGGAAGGGGGTAAATATATCTATGTAAGAGGTCTAGGAGATAGGTATACTAAAACTACCCAAAACGGAATGGATATCCCTGGACTGGATCCTGATAGAAACAGTATCCAGATAGATGTATATCCTACCAATCTTATTGATAACATGGTGATATTAAAAACATTCACACCTGAATTGCCTGCTGACTTTACGGGAGGTATAGTGAATATTGAAACAAAGGATTTTCCTGAGGAAAAAATATTAGATGTCTCATTTGGAATGGAATATAATCCTTCCATGCACTTCAACAATAATTACATTACCTATGATGGCGGAAGTACAGATTGGTTGGGATATGATGATGGTACGCGTGGATTACCCACAAATGTTGATTTGAACAATATACCAACACCACTTAATGCACAAAGTGATCAGGAAGTGGCAAACTTATTAAATCAATTTAGTCCAACGATGGGGGTGAGATCAGAAACCAGCCCCATGAATTATAGTTTCGGACTTACTGCCGCAAATCAATTTGAACTGAAAAATGGCCATAACATTGGTTATTTATTTACAGGTAATTATAAAAACAACACTACATTTTATGATGATGCTTTTTATGGTGAATATCAAAATGACTTAAACGACCGATCAAGGCTTGATTTTCAAAGAGCCTTTAATCAAAGTGGAATTCAGGCTGAAAACAATGTTTTACTGGGTGGTTTGGCAGGGTTAGCTTACAAAACTGACTTATCCAAATTTCGATTGACTGTTATGCGATTACAGAATGGTGAAAGTACATCTGTATCAGCAGAAATTCTGGATGATCAAGAAGCATCAGGTAAATCTGGATACACAGGTATCAGTGAAATATTGGAATACAATGAAAGAAAAATTTCCAATGTTTTTCTTAATGGAGAACACCATCTTGGCGATAATAAATGGACAATCGATTGGAGAGGTTCCACTACATGGTCAACTCAGGAAGATCCTGATATAAGACAAACAGCTTTTACGAGAATCAACGATAATTTGCGATTCGCAGCAGGAGCAGCAGGCAATCCAACCAGAATTTGGAGGGAGCTTGATGAAATAAATGTGGTAGGTAAAGTGGATGTTACTAGAGATCTGGAAATGTTTGGAAACGATGCCAAATTTAAATTTGGAGTTAGTCAAATCTATAAAGAAAGAGATTATAGAATTGTAGACTTCAATGTTAATTTCTTAAATGGAGAGCAGCTCGATTGGACAGGAAGTGGTCTAGAAGTTTGGACTAATGAGACCGTTTTTCCGGCCGGTAATGTTTTCCTTGTATCAGGATTTAGCAATCCAAATCCGAACGAATACAATGCAAATGCAACTAATACAGGAGTTTACTTTTCAACGGAATTTTCTCCTATAGATAAATTGAAAGCGATTATAGGTGTAAGGGCAGAAAATTTCGTCATGAGGCATTCTGGAAGGGATCAAGGAGCTGCTAGTTACATCAGAAGCAGAGTAGCTTCAGGTGCAACTATGGAGGAAGCCATAGGTGAAGTGAAGGCTGATGAAGGATTAGGTAGAGTATTGGATAATGATATAGTACTTGATGCATTGGATTTTTTCCCTTCGGTAAATCTAATATATGGAATCACAGAAGAACAAAATCTTAGACTATCGTACTCTAAAACAATTGCGAGGCCATCATTTAAAGAACTCTCATTTGCTCAAATTTTTGACCCTGTATCAAACAGAATATTTAACGGGGGGCTTTTCGCCATTGGAAATTGGGATGGAAATTTGGTTGAGACAAGAATAGATAATATTGACCTTCGTTGGGAGTTATTTATGGGTAGAGGTCAAACTTATTCAATATCTGCATTCTACAAATCTTTTGATAATCCTATAGAATTAGTTAGAATTCCTCAACAACGAACAAACGTTGAATATCAACCAAGAAATGTGGGCGATGGCCAATTATTTGGGATGGAATTCGAATTTAGAAAGGCTTTAGATTTTATTAGTCCAAATTGGAGTGTGAACGGTAATGTAACTATTGTAGAGTCGATTGTTGATATGCAGGAGTCCGAGTTGATAAATAGAAGGGCTAATGCAAGGGAAGGTGAAGTTATTGATGAAACAAGAAACATGTCTGGTCAGGCACCATGGATAATTAATGCAGGTCTAGCATACAATAACTTTGAAAGTGGATTTGATGCGGGATTATTTTATAATGTAAAAGGAGAAACCTTAGTGATTGTAGGTGGGGGATTAGATCCGGATGTGTTTTCACAGCCTTTTCATAGTTTAAATTTCAATATGAATAAAACGTTTGGAGCTAAACAACAATGGGTAGTGAATTTCGGGGTATCAAACATTCTTAATGATAAGCTTGAACAATTTTACAAAAGAGCTTTTTCAAACCTTGATAATTCTCCTGATGCTACGTTTCAGAGACTTAATCCGGGTATGGCAATTAGTGCCGGTGTGAAATATTCATTCTAAAATTTTTCAATAAATCAATAAAGGAAGCAGACTCAAATTATTCTTTTGAGTCTGCTTTTTATTTTCTTCCCTGAATGGGACATTCTTGCTGATTTTCAGCAGGACCTTCCAGATACGTTCTTAGTTCCTCATTTCTTATTATAGAAAGCCTAATTAGTTCTTTGCATTTGCATCCATTAAATGTTGGAGTGCCATATTGCTTTCTATAATATCTATCCCAATCCTGAGAATATAATGATCTAAGCCTCGTGTCCTGATATTTAATCCAACTCATTTGTTCTTCATTAAATCTCAATATAAACGGCTTATCTCCTTGATATTTAGCCCTTATTTTGTCCAGTAATGCCTTTTGCTCAAAAGCGTATTCATCAAACTTTTCACATATTGCTATGTAGTCGATATCTTCCCCGGAGTTGTTTTGTTTTTTTTCATTGCAACTGAACAATGCAACTATTAATAATATTGTAGCTGTAAGATTTAAATTTTTCATGTCTTTAGTGTTATTCTCATTTATGATTATCCAAGTTAATTTTAGGGCAGTATAAAAACTCGGATCTTACCGAAGCAAATATGCTAAATTTTAGAAGTGTGAACTTATAAATTACATTTTCACTATGTTATCAATTGCAAAATAAAGATAGTTGAGTCCAACTAATATCATTCTATTTAGTTATACTTATTAACAACACTAAAATAAAAGATGCCAAAAACAATACTCATCACAGGCGGTACAGGATTAGTGGGTTCACGACTCACAGAACTGCTAAAAGAAAAAAACTATAAGGTACGTTATCTATCTCGTGCTGCTGGATCAAAAAATGGAGTTCAGGCTTATGCTTGGGATGCTGAAAACCAAACCATTGACAAAAGTGCATTTGAAGGGGTTAATGCAATCATCCATTTGGCTGGTGCCGGAGTAGCAGATAAAAAATGGACAGCGGCTAGAAAGAAAGAAATCTTAGAAAGCAGGACCAGAAGCACCCAACTCCTAAATGATACACTCAAGTCAATAAATCATGAAGTTAAATCATTCGTTTCAGCTTCAGCTATTGGCTATTATGGATGGGATACTGGTGGGGTTTGGGTGAAGGAAGGCAGTAGGTTTGGAGATGATTTTTTAGCCACAGTGACAAAAGCATGGGAAGAAAAAGTAGATCAAATTACTGAATTAGGAATTAGAACTGCGAAGCTCAGAATAGGCATTGTTTTTAGTGAAAAAGGCGGTGCGCTTTATGAAATAGCTAAACCAATAAAGTTTGGTGTAGGTGCTCCACTAGGAAGTGGAAATCAATACATGAGCTGGATTCACATCGATGATTTATGCAATATGTTCATTCATGCGGTAGAAAATGATAGTGTAAATGACGTATATAATGCGGTTGGTCCCAATCCTGAAACCAACAAAGTTATTACGAAAGAAACCGCCAAGGTATTGAATAGGCCATGCTTCTTGCCTAATGTGCCTGCATTTGTGTTAAAACTCATGTTAGGCAAAAGAGCAGCTATGATTTTAGGAGGAAGTAGAGTATCTTGTGAGAAGATTCAGGCAACAGGATTTAAATTTTCTTATCCAACATTACCAGAAGCTCTGAAAGATTTGTTATCCTAGTGGCCGTTTTTCAAAAGACAACTTACCACAATTAATTTTTTTTAACGATGGCAGAGAAAAAAACAAAACTCGATAATATACGCACGCTCGATGATTTAAATGATGAAGAAAAAAGGATCATCAGGGCATTTGAAGAAAAAGACTGGAACGAAATAAAGAGCTATGACTCTTGGGTAATCTTCAAAGTAATGTCTGAGTTTGTTGAAGGGTTTGAGAAACTGGCCAAAATCGGGCCTTGCGTATCCATCTTTGGCTCGGCCAGAACAAAATCAGATCATAAGTATTACCAAATGGCGGAAGAAATTGCTGCTAAATTAGTAAGACACGGTTATGGTGTGGTAACTGGTGGTGGTCCCGGTATAATGGAAGCTGGTAATAAAGGAGCCAAAGAGCAAGGTGGTAAATCCGTAGGATTAAACATTATTTTGCCTTTCGAACAAAAAGGAAATGACTTCATAGATCAGGATAAATTAATCACCTTCGATTATTTCTTTGTCCGCAAGGTGATGTTTGTAAAATACTCACAGGGCTTCATTGTTATGCCTGGTGGATTTGGCACACTGGATGAACTTTTTGAAGCACTAACTTTAATTCAAACCAAGAAAATTGGCCGTTTCCCAATTGTATTAGTGGGTAAAGCTTATTGGGGTGGGCTTCTAGATTGGATTAAACAAACTATGCTAAAAGAAGAGAGAAACATCAACGAAGAAGACCTGAATCTCTTCAAGATTGTGGAAACAGCAACAGAAGCGGTAGCAGCCATTGACGAGTTTTATGCCAAGTATCTTCTTTCGCCAAATTTCTAGTCATATCAAAAGAAGATTCCATTTGCTACAACAAAAGGAATATTTGTATCGATTCTAACGTTGTCTCATAAAGAAGCTAAGTATCATGAACAACCTATCTATTTATATTTCTTTGTTGTCTTTTGTTTTGATATGCGGCTATATATCGTTTAACGAAAGCAGCAAATTTAAAACCGAGAGCAGTGAAGGAATTCCTATTACGGAGCTGCCACCGGCTGGGTTTGAAGAGTATCAAAAAGGCACTTCGCTAGAATTGCCTAAAAACATGACATTTGCTGGCGAACCAGTTCCGCTTCATATACCAGATGTGAGGGAAAGATTGGACAGGGAATTGCACATAAATACTTACTGGCATAGTAGCACAATATTTCTTTTAAAGCGTGGAAATAAGTGGCTTCCTCAAATTGAAAAAATCCTTAGAGAGAATAATGTGCCTGACGATTTTAAATACCTGGCGGCCATTGAGGGTGGATTTCAAAACGATGTTTCGCCTAAAAATGCGGTTGGATTCTGGCAAATTAGAAAAGATGCCGGCAAAGAGTTTGGGTTAGAAATTGGTAGAGATGTAGATGAGCGCTACGATCCGTTAAAATCTACTCAAGCGGCCTGTAATTATTTGAATAAGGCTTATGAAAGATTTGGAAATTGGACCAATGTAGCGGCCTCCTATAATCGGGGCAGGTCGGGCTTAGCAAGGGCCATCAATAACCAAAAGGTAGACTCCTATTATGATCTTATGCTCAATGAAGAAACCTCACGTTATGTTTTCAGAATATTGGCCATCAAAGAGATTTTCCAAAATCCGAAAAAGTATGGGTTTGATATTAGTAAAGAACACTTGTATGATGAAGAAAAGGTAAAATATGTTGAAGTGGATGATGATATTAAGGATCTGGTGCAGTTCGCAAAAGATCAGGGCATTAATTACAAGCTATTAAAAAGACATAACCCTTGGCTAAGGGATGATAAGTTGAATGTTTCCAGAGGCAAAACATACCAAATTGCTATCCCACTTTGATAGTAAACAGGCTATTCATACCAATCTCTTGTCTTACAGTTGACAAGAGTGCGCCATAAATAGTACCTTTTAAACTTTTGCAACCAAATTCATCGTTGAATGTTCTAACTTCAACAAGAGTTATTAATTACACATGATGGAAAAAACATACTACAATCCTGCTGACCTTAAAAAGTTTGGTGATATAGCTGATTTTGAACCGGAATTGGCAAAAAAGTTTTTCGATTATTATAATGAAGTATTTCAGGAAGGGGCTCTTACCGCTCGTGAAAAAGCATTAATCGCCTTGGCAGTGAGCCATACAGTGCAATGTCCATACTGCATTGATGCCTATACTGCTGGGACTATGGAAATGGGAGTAACTGAGAAGCAAATGATGGAAGCTGTGCATGTTGCAGCGGCCATTAGAGGTGGTGCCTCGTTGGTACATGGCGTACAAATGATGAATAAAGTGAAGAAATTAAGCATGTAATTATGCCCAAATCATTACAAGCACAACACCATAATCTGGCCGATAAAGCCACACAATTAAAGTTCTTGTCCAATGGCATATTTGCCGATGGGCAGTTACCCACATTTAAGGAAAAAATTGAACCCCTTAATGAGTATCCGTTAAAACCAACCAGTATTGAAATCTTTCAGGTCAATGTCGGATACATGTGCAACCAGGTATGCAAGCATTGCCATGTAGATGCCGGACCTGATCGAAAAGAAATTATGACTCGAGAGACAATGGAAACGTGTCTCGATATTCTTAGAAATACAAAAATTCATACACTCGATTTAACGGGGGGTGCCCCTGAAATGAATCCAGACTTTCGCTGGTTTGTAGAAGAGGCAAACAAAGCGGGAGTTGAAGAAATCATTGTGCGGTCGAATCTTACCATCATTCTGGCTAATCCAAAATATCATGATCTTCCGGAGTTCTTTAAGAAGAATAAAGTACGGGTGGTTTCATCACTACCTTTTTATCAGGCAGATAAAACGGATAGGCAGCGTGGTGCAGGCGTATTTGACAAATCCATAGAAGCATTAAAAATGCTCAACGCAATTGGGTATGGAAAAGAAGGATCAGGATTAAATCTTGATTTAGTGTATAACCCAAGTGGGGCATTTCTGCCTGGAGATCAATCGGCATTAGAAAATGATTTTAAAAGAGAATTAAAAGAGCATTTCGATATAGAATTCAACAGTCTTTTTACCATTACTAATCTTCCCATTAGCAGGTTCTTAGAATTTCTAATACGTACAGATAATTATGAAGATTACATGGATTCTTTGGTGAATGCTTTCAATCCGGCAGCAGTAAAGGGTGTTATGTGTAGAAATACCATTTCGGTGGATTATGATGGCCATATGTACGACTGTGATTTTAATCAGATGCTTGGCCTGAAGGTAGATAAAAAGGCGGGTCAGCACATCAGTGAATTTGATTTGGAGAAATTGGAAAATAGGAATATCATTATTAATCAGCATTGCTATGGCTGTACCGCTGGTGCAGGTTCCAGTTGCCAGGGAACAGTAGCTTAAATAAATTTCAATGTCATTTCGGGCTCGACCCGGAATCTCTTTTTATAAAAAATTCTATGATCGAACAGTTTGAAGAAGCGGTAGAATATCTACAAAACCGTGGAGTAAAGGCTCCTGAAATTGGGGTTATTTTAGGCACAGGCCTAGGTGATAAATTTGTTGCCGCCATGGAGGTAGAGCTTACTATCAGCTATGAAGATATTCCACATTTTCCATTGGTAACGGTGCTTTCACATGATGGTAAATTGATTTACGGTACCGTTCATGGTAAGAAAGTAGTAGCGCTGGATGGCCGCTTTCATTTTTATGAAGGTTATTCAATGCAACAAATAACACTTCCTGTTCGAGTGTTGAAGTTGTTGGGGATAAAGAAATTGCTACTTTCCAATGCGGCTGGTAATATGAATTTATCCTGGAAAAAAGGCGAACTTATGCTCATTGATGATCATATCAATATGCAGCCGGACAATCCTTTGAGAGGTCAGAATTTTGATGAGCTGGGACCAAGATTTCCTGATATGAGTGCGCCTTATGACCCTTCGATGAATACCATGCTGGAAGAAATTGCTCAGGAA
Organism: Fulvivirga sp.; assembly: GCF_040220315.1. Lineage (GTDB taxonomy): Bacteria > Bacteroidota > Bacteroidia > Cytophagales > Cyclobacteriaceae > Fulvivirga. Next base: position 4,141 of record NZ_JAVJUY010000152.1, on the reverse strand, counting down.
AAAAAGATCACATTAAGAAAGGGAGTGTACGTTTCGGTGATAGGGCCTAACCTGGAAACCCGGGCAGAGTATCGTTTCTTAAGAGATATAGGGGCCGATGTGGTGGGCATGTCCACTGTGCCAGAGGTAATTGTAGCCAATCACATGGGCCTGCCTTGTTGTGCTATTTCCGTAATGACAGATGATTGCGATCCTGATAATTTGTCCCCCATAAATATTGATGAAATTATAGCCATTGCTGGGAAGGCAGAAGAAAAATTAACTGAGTTATATACACAACTGATCAAGAGATTATAGATGGAAACTTATTTAGAAACCACCAAAGACGTTTATAAAAAAGCAGCAGAAACCCCGGATGTAGGCCTATGCTGTACAACTACCCCTGTGTGGCAATTACCTGGCTTGGAAATCCCTAAAATCATGTTGGACATGAATTATGGGTGCGGAAGTACTGTAAATCCACGTGATTTAGTGAATGACCCTACAATTCTTTATGTAGGAGTTGGTGGCGGAATGGAGCTCTTGCAATTCTCTTACTTCAGCAGAAAAAAAAGCGGAGTGGTAGGTTTAGATGTTGTGGATGAAATGATAGATGCAAGCCGAAAGAATTTTAAAGAAGCTGAGCAGCATAACCCATGGTTTAAGTCTGATTTTGTGGATTTAAGAAAAGGCGATGCACTTAACCTACCTGTTGAAGACGAAACAATAGATGTTGCAGCTCAAAACTGTCTGTTCAATATCTTTACTAAGGCTGATTTAAAGAAAGCATTAGCAGAAATGTACAGAGTACTAAAGCCTTATGGCAGACTGGTACTTTCCGATCCAATCTGTAATCAACCGATGCCTGAATCTTTGCAAAATGATGAGCGATTGAGAGCACTTTGCTTAAGCGGGGCACTTCCTTTAAAGGAATATATTGATATGATTACGGAAGTAGGATTTGGCACTGTAGAGATAAGAGCCAAGCGTCCATATCGAATTCTTGATCCTAAGCATTACGATACTGACAAAAACATATTTATCGAAAGTGTAGAGGTGTGCGCCATAAAAGACCCGATGCCAGAAGATGGCCCTTGTGTATTCACCGGAAAAACAGCCATTTATTATGGGAATGAAGAATATTTTGATGATCATAAAGGCCATGTGCTAATGCCCAATCAACCGTTATCGGTTTGTGATAAAACGGCTGGTGCTTTAAGTGCATTAGGCAGAGAAGATATCTATGTTTCTGATTCCACCTATTTTTATGACGGTGGCGGGTGTTGTTAACCGATGGTAAGTAAAATAAATATTTCTGAATCAGGTCTAGAGCTCAGTGAGCTTGCTTTGGGTATGTGGCGCATACATATGCTGGCTACCGACCAATTAGATCAGTTGTTAAATACCGCATTAGATAACGGTATAACAACCTTTGATCATGCTGATATTTATGGGAGCTATACCTGTGAGGCGGTTTTTGGACATTGGATGAAAGCCAACAAAGACAAAAGATCAGAAATTCAACTTGTTTCTAAATGTGGCATTAAACTTCTATCGGAGAATAGACCAGAGCATCGAATCAAGCATTACGATACTTCTAAAAAGCACATCATTCAATCAGTTGAAAATTCTCTAGAACAATTAAACACAGACTATCTCGACCTTTTATTAATTCACAGGCCTGATCCTTTAATGAATGTATTTGAGATGGCAGATGCATATGCATCTCTCAAACAATCCGGGAAGGTTAACTATTTTGGTGTTTCAAACTTCACAAATCATCAGTTTGACCTATTGGCGAGTGCCTGCGATATGCCTTTAGTTACAAATCAAATTGAAGTTTCTTTATTCCAACATCAACCGTTGTTTGATGGCACATTAGATCATTTGAACAAATTAAAGATTAACCCAATGGTATGGTCGCCTTTGGGTGGCTCTAAACATATTTCGGATGCCATTGCAAAAAAAGACCTCCAAAATTTAGCAAATAAATACAGCGTATCAGTTGGCGACTTAGTATTGATTTGGCTGCTTCAGCACCCTGCTGGCATAGTACCCGTTATTGGCACGATGAATCCTGAAAGAGTTCAATCGGCAGCTAGTAACTATCAAACCACATTAGAACGTGAAGATTGGTTTGAAATGCTAAGAATTGCCAATGGGAATGATGTTGCCTGATCATCTTTTCACTTCCATTGTAATTGATTAACTAAAGCACGAACTTTGTGTTTTTATTTTGAAAAGGCTCAAATCTCAATGACAAAAACGCAGGAGGTATTAGAAAAGGAGGCGCTGGATTTCACCGGACACGATTCCATTGAAATTATAGGTGCACGAGAACATAACCTCAAGAATGTAAGCCTTTCATTTCCCAGAAATAAACTTGTTGTCATTACAGGTATTAGCGGCAGTGGCAAGTCTTCATTAGCCTTTGATACTATTTATGCCGAAGGTCAGCGTAGGTATATGGAAAGCTTTTCGGCTTATGCCCGTTCTTTTATCGGCAACCTTGAGCGACCTGATGTGGACAAGATCAACGGCTTGAGCCCAGTTATTTCTATCGAACAAAAAACCACTTCTCGTAATCCACGATCAACGGTAGGTACGGTCACTGAAATTTATGACTTTCTACGCCTTTTGTATGCCAGAGCAGGAGAAGCCGTTTCTTATGTTACAGGAGAAAAAATGATTCGCCAGTCTGAAGATCAAATTCTGGATCATATCATGAGCTTTTTTAATAAGCGGAAGCTTGTTCTTCTGGCACCGGTGGTAAAAGGCAGAAAAGGGCATTACCGTGAATTATTCCGTCAAGTTCAGAAGTCAGGTTATACACGAGTTCGCGTAGATGGTGAACTCATGGAAATTGTACCGAAAATGCAGGTCGATCGATACAAAACGCATGACATTGAGGTAGTGGTTGATCGAATTTTAGTAGAAGATAAAGATCGTTACCGCATTAGCCAGTCGATTAAAACAGCTATGAAGGAAGGTAATGGTGTCATGATGTTGTTGGATGAAGAAGATAAAATTCATCATTACTCCAAATATCTGATGGATCCGAAAAGCGGCATTTCGTATGATGAGCCTGCTCCTAACTCGTTTTCCTTTAACTCACCATACGGTGCATGTCCAAAATGTAATGGTTTAGGAGTAACGGAAGAGATTACCGAAGAGTCCGTGATTCCTGATAAATCACTAAGCATTAGTCGTGGAGGAATTTTGCCTTTAGGTGAGTTCAGAGACATCTGGATATTTAAGAAAATAGAAGCCATTCTTAAGCGATATAAAGTCAATCTAACCACTCCAATAAAAGATATTCCTGAAGAAGTAATGAACATACTACTTCATGGCGACAGTGTACCAGTGGCTGTGAAATCGGTGAAATATCCTGGCACAGATTGGAATACAAAGTTTGAAGGGATCATCAAGTTTTTGGAAAAGCAAAAAGAAGGCGGTTCCGATAAAATTCAGCAATGGGTAAATGATTTTACCATCACTCAAACTTGCGATAGTTGTAATGGTTATCGTCTGAAGAAAGAATCATTGCACTTCTTAATCGATCAAAAGCACATTGGTCAGTTAGCTGAAATGGATATCTCTACTCTGGGAGAATGGTTTGTTGGTTTAGAAGACAGACTTTCAGAAAAGCAGAACCGTATTGCTGCTGAGGTATTGAAAGAGCTTAGAAAACGAATTGGATTTTTGTTGGATGTTGGTCTCGACTACCTACAACTCAATAGGCCACTAAAAACACTTTCTGGTGGGGAGGCCCAGCGAATAAGATTAGCTACTCAAATCGGTACGCAGCTAGTAGGCGTACTTTATATTCTTGATGAACCAAGTATCGGACTACATCAGCGAGATAATGTAAAGCTCATTAAGGCTCTGAAAGATTTAAGGGACTTAGGTAATTCTGTGATTGTTGTAGAACATGATCAGGAGATGATGATGGAATCTGATTATGTGATTGACATTGGCCCAGGGGCAGGAAGGCATGGCGGTGCTATTGTAGCTGCTGGTACACCCAAAGAATTTTTAGCTCAGAAAAGTGCCACCGCAGATTACCTTAGCGGCAAGCGAAATATTGAAATACCAACAGAAAGAAGAAAAGGAACAGGCAAGTCTTTAAAACTTACTGTAGCCACTGGTCACAACCTACAAA
>NZ_JAVJUY010000151.1:0-10638 GCF_040220315.1 Fulvivirga sp. | reverse complement strand
AAATCGATTACCCAATTACATCCATAAGTACCGACTATTTTTCAAATGTTGATCTGGATGATTACAACGTCCTGATTGTTCCAAATGGGTATTACAGCTTGTTTGATGATAATTTAGTTAAAAGTGTTGGGGAATGGGTATATGATGGTGGAAGGCTGATTCTGATTGGCAATGCGATCTCATCATTTAAAGATAAATCGGGGTTTTCCATCAAGGAATACCTGGATAGTGATGACAAGAAAAAGAAAAAGGAACCTACTGAAGAGGAGCTGCTGAGAACTTATACAGAGTTGGAACGTGATAATTTAAGCAGTTCAATATTTGGTGCCATATTTAAAATTGAGTTGGATAATACACACCCACTGGCTTATGGTTATGACAAATATTACTATTCATTAAAAACATCATCTACACGATGGAGCTATTTGGAGAACGGATCAAACGTAGGGGTAATAAATGAAGAGAGTAAACCTGTGAGTGGTTTTGCAGGCTCAAAGGCTATTTCAAAGCTTGATAATAGCCTGGTGTTTGGAGTTCAATCAAAGGGCAGTGGTGAAGTAGTTTATTTGGTAGATAACCCTTTATTCCGAGGATTTTGGGAGAATGGCAAATTGCTATTTTCCAATGCTGTGTTTATGGTGGGGAATTAATTAAAAAGCCCCGAATTCGGGGCTTTTCTTATTGTAATTCTATCTGTTCTCCAAATTTATTCAGGAACTGAAATTCCGTGACGGCTATAGAAGAATCTTGTACTAATTTGATCCACTTAAAGTACTTCATAAACCATTTCAGCCTTCTTGAAAGGGTACCGTTAGTAAAATAGGCGTAAATGAATGGATGTACCACTATAGTTATGTTACGTTCATTCTGCTGAAGCATTAAATGATCAATATGTTGTTCGATCTGGTCTGAAACCAGGATAGATGCACTAATTTTTCCAGTACCATTACAAGTAGGGCAAACCTCTTTAGTTGTAATATTCATTTCTGGCCTCACACGCTGGCGAGTGATTTGCATCAAACCAAATTTTGATAGCGGTAGCACGGTGAATTTAGAGCGGTCAGAAGACATCTCTTCTTTCATCACTTTTTGAATCATGCGTTTATTTTCAGCACGCTTCATATCAATGAAATCCACTACAATAATACCGCCCATATCGCGCAGCCTAAGCTGTCGTGCAATTTCCTTGGCAGCTTCAATGTTTACAGAAACAGCAGTAGCCTCCTGATCATCTTCTCGGTTTGATTTATTGCCACTGTTTACATCAATCACATGAAGTGCTTCTGTATGTTCAATAATCAAATAACCGCCACCTTTAAGACTAACAGATTGGCCAAAAGCTGATTTAATTTGCTTTTCAATTCCAAAAACCTCGAAAATCTTGGCCTTATTGTTAAAATGCTTGACAATCTTTTCCTTATCCGGAGCAATTTTATGAATGTAGCTTTTTACTTCATCATAGATTTCCTTGTCATCTATATGAATATTATCAAAAGACTCATTCAGCACATCCCTTAGAATAGAAGATGCTCTGCTCATTTCGCCAATGACTTTGTCTCTTGGCTTCGCAAATTTTAACTTCTTAGTTCCTTCTTGCCAGAGTTCGACAAGATTGCGTAGATCTGTATCTAATTCTTTTACTTCCTTACCCTCAGCAACGGTACGTATGATTACACCGAAATTATCGGGTTTAATAGAAGATACCAATCGCAATAAGCGTTTACGCTCATCGCTACTAGTAATTTTTTTGGACACATTTACTGTATTAGAAAATGGTACCAATACCAGGTATCTGCCCGGTATAGACAACTCACAGGATAGTCGGGGCCCTTTTGTTGAAATTGGTTCTTTTACAACCTGTACAAGCACTTGTTGATTTTTGGAAAGCACATCTGTGATTTTCCCATGCTTATCAATATCAGGTCTTATCTGAAACTTATCCAGTTTACCGTTAATGTTGTTCTTTTTCAGAGAAGCTTTTTTTGTAAAGTCTCTTAAAGAATTAAACTTGGGACCAAGGTCCAGGTAATGTAAAAAAGCGTCTTTTTCATAGCCAATGTCTATAAAAGCGGCATTTAAGCCTTGAACAACTTTTTTAACAGTACCAAGATATATGTCACCAACGGTGAACTGTGTTCCATCTTCGTCATGATGAAACTCAACTAAACTCTTATCTTTTAATAGGGCTATTCGACATCCATTCTGAGTTGAATTAATTATTAATTCGTTACTCAAAACTTTATATTTTAGTTTAAAAAAATAGGACGCGAAATAAGTGCCCTTGTGTATTACAAGGGACTCAGATTATTTCTTCTTGTGTCTGTTTTTTCTAAGTCTCTTCTTTCTCTTGTGAGTAGCGATCTTATGTCTTTTTCTTTTTTTACCGCAAGGCATATTTTTTTGATTTTTGTCCGCTAGCTAGCGGACGGTTCAACAATTTTTTATATTTATTTTAAGTCTTCCAGATAACTATCTACCGTGGCCTGCACTGATGGATCTTTATCTAAGGATTTAACCAAATTAAACTGCTCTTTAGCTTTTTCCTTATTGCCTACTTCTAAATAACTTACTCCTAAAAAGAATTGAGCTTGTGTATTATTAGGATATTGAGCTACCAGTCCAGAAAAGCGTTCTACCGCTTTATCATATTGGCCAGACTGCATAGAAAGAATTCCTAAATTAAACATTGCTTCTTCATTCTTAGGATCGGTTTCTAATATTTCCCTTAACATCATTATCCCCTGCATGGGATTAGATGTACTCAGATACGTCATCGCTAATTTATTTTTTGTACTTAAATCGCTCGCATCTTGTGTGAGTACTTTATTAAAGTATTCTTGTGCTTTGGAACCAAGCATTTCTTGCTTGTTTTTATCCATTGCAAAACCGTATGCTTCATAATAAGTGTTCCCGGTTTTTAACCAGTTAGCCCTATTAGGTTGTTTTTCGGCAATAATTTCAAAGAACTTTGCTGCACTATCGTATTTGTTAGCCGCAAGGTACAGCTCGGCTAAAGAGTCTGCAAAGGTAATACTTTTTTCAATATTTTTAGCAACTGCTAAATTTTCCTTTAAGCGGGTTATTTTTTCTTCGGTTTCTGGTTCTAATGAGTCATTGTGCATCGTATCCTCAAAAGAAGATGACGTTGATGGCTCCTCTTCTTTTTGCTCAACTTCTTCCTTTGAGTTATCAACAACAACCCTCGGGAGACTAAAAAGCAGAACCACAAGCACTGCCGCACCTACAAGCAAAATAATTCTTGTTCTAAGCATATCTTTAAATTAAAGATTGCAAAGATCAAGTATCACGATGTCATTTAAAAATTGCGCGAATTAAGAATTAATTTCTTTTACTTTTGGGCTCGATTTTATTTTATCAATAAATACTTTAGAAGGCTTAAAACTTGGCACATAATGCTCATCAATTACTATAGCCGTGTTTTTTGAAATGTTACGCGCTATCTTCTTTTTACGCTTTTTGTTGACAAAACTTCCAAAACCCCGAACGTATATGTTGCTGCCGTCAGCCATAGAAGATTTCACTATATTAAAGAAAGCTTCTACTGTAACGGAAACATCTTCTTTGGGTATTCCCGTTTTATCTGCTATTTCCGATATTACATCTGCTTTTGTCACTGGTTTTATATGTTTAGGTGGACGTAGGTTTAAAGCAATTACACGTAACTGCTTGTTAATGAGCAAATTTACTGTGTATCTACTCAATTAAAAATCAAAAAATCAAAAAAACTCACATCGTACTAATCGGATAGGATTTGACGCAGAATATGACTAACAAAGGTTCTTTTTCTAAAAAACTAATTAGGTGGTATGAGCAAAATAAACGCGACCTGCCGTGGCGTAATGTCTCCGATCCATACAAAATATGGCTTTCTGAGATCATATTACAACAAACCAGGGTGAATCAAGGGATGCCCTACTACTTTAAATTTATAGCGCTTTTCCCCACAGTGAGTGATCTTGCCCTAGCTGATGAAAGTAAGGTTTTACGTGCTTGGCAGGGGCTGGGTTATTACTCTAGGGCCAGAAACTTACATCGTTGCGCAAAAATGATAGTGCAAAATTATGACGGAATGTTTCCAAAAACCTACACCGAGTTGGTGAAGTTACCGGGTATAGGTCCATATACAGCAGCAGCCATTGCGTCATTTGCTTTTGGTGAAACAGCAGCCGTTGTTGATGGTAATGTTTTCAGGGCTTTATCCAGAATTTTTGGGATAGATGATGACATTAATTCGGGTAAAGGGCAAAAGACGTTTCGAGCCCTGGCTAACGAATTAATACCTACCAATAAACCAGCAGAATTTAATCAAGGCCTCATGGAATTTGGTTCTATGCAGTGTACACCAACCAATCCCAATTGTGAAGAATGTGTGTTTCATAGTGAATGTTTCGCTTATATAAATGATTTGCAGGCAAACCTTCCTGTCAAAATAAAAAAGACAAAAATCAAAAAGCGATACTTTAACTATCTCGTTTTTAAGAAGGGGGAATCACTTTTTATGAAAGAAAGAAGTGGAAAAGATATTTGGAAAGGCATGTATGATTTTCCGTTGGTTGAATCTGAGAAAATCTTAACGAAAAATAAACTCTTGTTGGAAGATGATATTAAGGAGTTGGACATCAGCAGTTATGCCGTAACAGATAGCCATGAGTATAAGCATATACTCAGTCATCAGCACCTTTACACGAGGTTTTTTATGATTGAAATTAATGATTCTGCTTTCCCTGAAATGGAAGGTAGGTTTTTTACCTATGAGGAAATTCTTGATCTTCCCAAACCAGTACTCATCTCCAGTTATTTGAAGGATTATATTTTTTGACTAGTTTTAAATACAGTTTATATAACTTTGCATTAGGATTAAATAAGTTGAAATTATGTCAGGAGTAAATAAAGTAATCATTGTTGGTAGGTTAGGGAAAGATCCTGAAGTGAGACATTTAGAAAATGGAGCTAGTGTAGCTAACTTTCCTGTAGCTACCTCAGAAACATACAAAGATAGAAATACCGGAGAGCGCAAAGAACAAACCGAGTGGCACAATGTAGTGCTATGGAGAGGTCTGGCCGATGTGGCTGAAAAATACCTGAACAAAGGAGATATGGTTTACATTGAAGGTAAACTGAGAACTCGTTCGTGGGAAAAAGACGGTATTACAAGATACACTACTGAAATAGTAGGCGATAATATGACCATGCTAAGCCCTAAAGGCTCCAATGAGGGTGGCCAATCAGCGGGTGGAGGCATGAGCAGTAGCGCACCACAGCAGGAACAAAATGTAGCCTCTACACCGGCAGGTGATATTGCTTTGGAGGATGAATCGGATGATTTACCCTTCTAATGTTGGACTAAACCAAAAGTATTGGAAACAACGATAGACGAACCTCCCAGTCAGCTTTTACTAGAAGTACTTTTTTCAGGGCAATCCATGTTTTTTTTGGTAAGTGGAGTATCACTTATTGTGCTGCTTTTCTTATCAGCATTAATTAGTGGATCTGAGGTGGCCTTCTTTTCATTAACTGCAAAAGATATTGCTGAATGTAAACAAAGAAACCGGCCTGCAGATCAGAAACTTGTAGCACTTATACATAACCCCAAGTTGCTATTAGCTACCATTCTCATTATGAATAATTTTGTGAATGTAGCTATTGTGACACTATCAACTTTCTTAACGTGGGAGATAACGGGCTCAAAAACTACGGAAGGTACAGTGATTGCTGTACTAACTGCAGTAGTAACAATGACGATTCTATTCTTTGGTGAAGTATTACCTAAAGTTTATGCCACACCTAACAATTTAAGCTTCGCGAGACTTACCTCACCTTTGCTAAACATTTGTGAAAGCATTTTCAGGCCACTTTCTTTTGTGTTGATGACTCTGAGCAATATCATCGAAAACCGATTTGAAAAAAAGGGGTACGATATTTCAGTGGAAGAATTACATCATGCCCTTGAGCTTACCACAACCAATGAGGAAACTACAGAGGAAGAAAAAGACATTCTTAGAGGCATAGTTAATTTTGGTACTCTTACGGTAAAGCAGGTGATGAAATCAAGAATGGACATTACTGCTTTTGATACCGAAATGGACTTTCATGATCTGATGGATAAAGTGAATAAATCAGGTTTTTCAAGGGTTCCTGTTTTTACGGAGACAATCGACAAAATTGATGGTATTCTTTATATCAAAGACTTATTGCCTTATATAGATAATGATGAAACCTTTGCATGGAAAGAGTTATTAAGGCCAGGATTTTTCGTGCCGGAGACCAAGAAGATAGATGTATTGTTGAGGGATTTTCAGGAGAAACGCGTGCACATGGCCATAGTAGTAGATGAGTATGGCGGCACCTCGGGCTTAATCACATTAGAAGATATTATTGAAGAAATAGTTGGGGAAATTAATGACGAGTTTGATGATGACGACATTCCCTACGATCAGATTGATGAGAATACCTATATTTTTGAAGGCAAAACCACTTTGAACGATTTTTGCAAAATCACAGAGCAACCGCCAGCCCGATTTGAGGAAATAAAAGGAGAAAGTGAATCGTTAGGTGGATTAATATTGGAGATTAATACAAAGTTGCCATCTGCAGGTGAATCAGTAACCTATGAAAATATAGATTTTACGGTTGTGGCAGTGGATTCAAAAAAAATTAAGAAAGTTAAAGTTCATATCAATAACGCAGATGAGACACCAGAACCTGAGGATTGACATACTGTTATTTCTAATCGTTTTATTGGTATCAGCTTGTGGCCGCGATTATCTGCCGAAACCGAAGGGATACAATCGCTTTGATATGCCTGCCCACGAATATGTGAGTCTGCCAGATTCTTTACCCTACGATTTTGAGTACTCAAAACATGCTAAGTTATTGAGGGATACATCATGGATATCTGATAAATATTGGGTGGAAATTTATTATCCAAAATACCGAGCTAATGTTCATCTCACATACAAGACGGTGAAGAACCAGGATTCATTGAAAGAGTATTTAGATGATGCATACTTTCTTACCGCAAAACATCAAATAAAAGCCTATGCAATTGATGAAAGTATCACAAAAACGCCATCAGGCAAAACTGTGATTTATGCTGAGTTGGAAGGCGAAGTGCCTAGCCAGTTTCAATTTTTTACTACTGACTCATCAAAACACTTTTTAAGAGGAGCACTTTACTTCGATACCAAAGTGCAAAACGACTCACTGAGGCCAGCGATCGAATTTGTAAAAATTGATGTGGTTCATATGATGAATACGCTCGAGTGGCGAGAATAGCAAATATTTTCAGAATTCATTATTTTTAGAGTCATATTTTACATTTCTAATATGCATCTACCAGATATTATTGAAAAAAATTTTGAAGAATTACAGGCTATCTGCAAGAGGCATCATGTAAAAAAAATTGAATTGTTTGGTTCAGTAATGTCAAACAATTTTAATTCAAAAAGCGACATTGATTTTTTAGTGGATTTTGAGGAGATGGATCCAGGTACATACTTTGATAATTACTTCGAATTAGTTGATTCACTTGAAAAGTTATTTGGCAGGCACGTTGATATCCTCTCAGAGAAGTCTCTAACTAACCCCTACTTCATAAAAAATATATCAAAGAGCCGAACGCCAATTTATGTCTGAAGAAATAAAAAAGTATTTATTTGATATATTAACTTCTATTCAATCTATTGAAGATTTCTTTCAGGGTAATTATGATTTTACCAACTATCTAAAAAATAAGATGCTCAGAAGAGCTGTAGAACGTGAATTTGAGATTATTGGTGAAGCAATGAATAGAATTGATAAAAAAGACTCATCTCAGTTTTTTTCAAGCAAGAAACAAATAATTGGCATGAGAAATAGAGTGATTCATGGTTATGATGGAATAGACAATGAGATTATTTGGGGCGCAATTATTAAACATCTGCCTATTTTAAAATTAGAGGTAAAAAAGTATTTAGGTGAATAAATGCCGAACTACTTCGATACCAAAATAGAATTTCTCAAGGGCGTTGGTCCGCAAAAAGCAGCACTTCTTAATAAAGAGTTGAACATCTTCACGTATGGAGATTTAATTCAATACTACCCCTTTCGTCATGAGGATCGCACCAAGTTTTATGACATAAAAGAAGTAAATGGTAGTATGCCGTATATCCAGGTGAAGGGGAAGGTAAGGCATTACGAGCTAAAAGGGCCGCCACGGAAACAGCGCTTAATTGTTTATATCAATGATGGTACTGGCGAATTAGAATTGGTTTGGTTCAAAGGTGCACAATGGATGTTGAAAAAAATTCAGCCGGGTGTAGAGTATGTAGTTTTTGGTAAGCCCACTGTTTTTGGATCAAAATTAAATGTTGCCCATCCTGAGATTGAAGTAGCCACAATGGCCAATACTAGTGGCGGCTATTTGCAACCGGTATATTCCTCAACTGATCTATTGAGAAGAAAGTATCTCGACAGCAAAGCCATATCCAAACTCATTAAAACATTGTTAGGTGAAGCTATTCAAAAGGTAAGAGAGACATTACCCAATGAGCTATTAGATCAATATGCACTAATAGCTAAGCCTCAGGCCATTGCTAACATTCATTTTCCTGAAAATATTAACCTCCTTCAAAAGGCTCAATTCAGACTTAAGTTTGAAGAGTTATTTTATGTACAAGTTAGGCTGCTCAAACTAAAACTTACCCGCATTGATAAATTCCGCGGCATTTCATTCGATAATGCCGGTCTGCTTAACAAATTCTATAACAATCATCTGCCTTTTGATTTAACCAATGCACAAAAGCGTGTAATTAAAGAAATATATAAAGACATGCGCTCAGGCAAGCAGATGAATAGGCTTTTACAGGGCGATGTAGGCAGTGGTAAAACCATAGTTGCATTCATATGCTTACTGATAGCCATAGGCAGTGATACGCAAGGAGCCATTATGGCACCTACAGAAATTCTGGCGACACAACACTATACAGGGCTTAAAGAGTTTTCTGAAAAAATGGGGTTGCGCATTGCATTGCTCACGGGCTCCACTAAGAAGAGCAAACGTAAAATCATTCATGAATACTTAAAGTCAGGCGAGCTGCATATTCTGGTTGGTACGCACGCTTTGCTGGAAGAAGTGGTTCAATTTAAAAAGTTGGGGTTAGCTATTGTCGATGAGCAGCACAGATTCGGTGTAGCTCAGAGGTCTAAATTATGGCAAAAAAATTCAGATGTTTATCCGCATGTTTTGGTAATGACCGCTACACCAATTCCCAGAACTTTGGCCATGACACTCTATGGCGATTTAGATATTTCTGTAATTGATGAGTTGCCAGCCGGTAGAAAACCTATTAAAACCGTTCATCGCTACGACTCAAACCGACTAAAAGTAAACAGCTTCTTAAAAGAGCAAATTGATATTGGCAGACAAGTTTATGTGGTTTATCCGCTTATTGAGGAATCCGAAAAATTGGATTTAAAAGATTTGATGGATGGCTATGAGAGCATCGCTCGTGCTTTTCCTGAAACACCATTAAGCATTGTTCATGGCAAAATGAAGCCCGATGCGAAAGAGTGGGAAATGCAACGCTTCGTTAAAGGTGAAACCAAAATCATGGTAGCGACTACCGTTATTGAAGTAGGAGTAAATGTGCCAAATGCTTCAGTGATGGTCATAGAAAATGCAGAACGATTCGGGCTGGCACAATTGCATCAGTTAAGGGGTAGAGTGGGTAGAGGAGCAGATCAATCCTATTGTATTTTAATCTCGGGTTATAAATTATCAAAAGAGGCCAAAACCAGAATTGAAACCATGGTGCGTACTAATAATGGTTTTGAAATTGCTGATACGGATTTACAGCTCCGCGGCCCTGGAGATTTGATGGGTACCCAGCAAAGTGGCATATTAGATTTACTTATTGCTGATTTAGGCAAAGACGGACAGATTCTACAGGCAGCAAGACAGGCAGCACAAGCAGTTTTGAATGAAGATCCTGATTTAACGGATTCTAAAAACGCTGTTATCAAAATGCAGATTGCTTCTATGAAAAAGACCGCTGTTAATTGGAGTAGGATTAGTTAGGGTTTTAAAAACGAAATAAAGCTTTAATCAATATCTTTGTCAACTTACTGAAAACCAACAATTAGAATGAGACAACATATAGTAGCCGGAAATTGGAAGATGAACAATTCCCTCAATGAAGGATTGAAACTTACTACTGAAATAATGAACATGGTAGCGGACGAAGTGCGCGGAAACGCAAAAGTAATTTTGGCCCCGCCATTTGTTCACTTAACTCAAGTAAAGAGTTTAATAAAAGGCTCTAAAAACGTTCATTTGAGTGCGCAAAATTGCAACCATAACCCTTCAGGTGCATTTACCGGAGAGGTGTCTGCTTCTATGTTAAATTCTGTAGGTGTTGAATATGTGATCATTGGTCATAGTGAGCGAAGGGAATATTTTAATGAAACCAATGCTCAACTAGCTGCTAAAGTTAATTTGGCTTTGGAAAATAATCTTTCCCCAATTTTCTGCTGTGGCGAATCATTAGAAATCAGGGAGTCTGGCAACTTTATTGATTTTATCTGCAATCAGATTAAAGAGAGTCTTTTTCATTTATCAGTAGAGCAATTCCAAAAGTT
>NZ_JAVJUY010000150.1:0-2534 GCF_040220315.1 Fulvivirga sp. | reverse complement strand
TACTTTTTAAATTATTCTCAGGTATTTGAAATCGAATTTACCAGACGGTTTTAAATAACCTTAGAGTGGTTTATATTAACACTTGGTGTTTAAACATTATTATGTAATACTTTACCTCTGCGCTTTGCTGATTGGCATTTCAGGCAAAGCCTCAGCTCAATTTATTGAAATTGATAGCCTAAAAACGCTTTTGAAAACCGAACTATCAGATTCTCAGCGGGTAAGAATTACCTATATTCTGAGTAGAGAGTTGGTTTATGTTGACGATGATGAGGCTATGAAGTTTGCCAAATTATCAGAGAAGCTGGCTAAAGAACTGGATAGTGAGGCTGATATTGCATATTCCTATCGTATTCAATCTTCCATATATGCTGCCCAAGGGCTTTTTACATTGTCTACAGAATTGGGTGTTAAAGCAAGTCGAATTTTTGAAAAACTTGGTGACATGGAAGGACTTGCCAATAATCACATCACCACAGGAAACTTATATCGTCTCCAAGGCTTGCATGCCAAATCAGCAGAACATCATCAGTTATCACATAATTATTTTAAAAAAAACGGGCCCGAGCATAGGTATTCAATCACTTGCCTGAATTATGGCGAGGCTTTATACCATCTGGATAGTTTAAATAAAGCGAAAGAACTCCTAAATACATCAATCGCGATAAATAGTAGAATCGGAAACGAACTGGCACAGACCTTTTCCTATAAGGCAATGGGGCGGGTTTATATGAAAGAAGAGAATTATGACTCAGCTAAATATTACTTATCACAAGCCATAAATATTTCTGATAAACTGGGTTCAAATGCTCAAAAGCAGGCAACATTAGAATCATTTATTAATTTGGCTAAGATATATGAAGAAGAAAATAATCATGAAGAAGAATTAAAGCTACTGGTAAGAAGTCTGAAATTCGCAGAAAATAATAGCCTTGCCAAAGAACTTTCAGAGATTTATTTCAGGTTGGTAGAGCTTTACCTGAGTGCAAAAAACTATGAGTTAGCTGAGGATTATATGAGCAAGTACCGCAAGCTAACTGACTCTATGAAATTAGCCTCAAGGTCGGATATGGAAGGTCTAATTGATGCGGCTTACAATTCGTTACGCACGAATCTTCAAAATGAATATTTGCTAAAAGAAAAGGATATTTCTGAAGCGGTTATTGCCTATCAAAAGAAACTGATTTTTACCATTGGTTTTTTGGCTTTAATTGCTGCTGCATCAGTGATTTTTGTTTTGGTGAGTTTTAAGAAGTTAAAAAAATCAAATACCCAATTAGAACTGCAAAAAGAGCAGATAAAAAACAAGTCTGAAGAATTAGAAGAACTCAATGCTACAAAAGATAAAATGTTTTCCATTGTATCCCATGATATGCGAAGTCCACTTCACTCCTTACTAGCTTTTTCAGATTTAGTAGCTAAACATTATGATCACATGTCAAAAGAGGAAGTAGCTAAAATGATTGGGCAGTTAAAAACCAACGTAGATGCAACCCTAAAAATGACAGAGAATTTAATTGAATGGGCAAAATTGCAGATGCAGCAAGTTAAAACAGAGCCAGTAGTTTTCAATTTAAATGAGTTGGCAGATGAATTGGTTGGTGTTTTTAAAAATGTTGCAGATCAGAAGCATATTAAACTTGATTTTGATGCATCTGAACCAATGCTGGTTAAGGCTGATAAAGATCAAGTCACTATTATTATTAGAAACTTGATTAATAATGCAATCAAATACACAAACAATCAAGGTAAAGTTACATTACGAGCCAGTCAATCAGATCAAGAGGTATTTCTTGTTGTAAAAGACACTGGCGAAGGCATGTCTGATGAATTACTGCATGGTTTATTTGAACTACACAAAACGTCACGTGTTGGTACAGCCGGGGAAAAAGGAACCGGGTTAGGGTTAATACTGTGCTGTGAATACGCTTCGAAAAACAATATTAAAATTGAAGTACAAAGCGAGGAAAACGTGGGAACCACATTTACTCTTACAATTCCTAAAGCTTAATCAGTTTCCCTTATTAAGTAATTGGTTTTATTGATTGTGAAACCAAGAATTAGTGAATCATAATCAAGAGCTTTGCAGCCATAAAAATGAGACTATGAGACTACCTTTGATAAAGCATATTGTAGAGTTTGTTGATACCCATGATGAAGATTGGGTGGTAGAAACGATTGAACTATTAGAAAACCTAGCCGAAGCACCTGGTATAAAGGATGAAGAATTGGAGGTGGTAGGTGAATTACTTTCTAACCTTTACGGGGCATTAGAAGTGAGCAAAGACATAAAAGGTGGAACTGATAAAAAAGAAGCCCTGAATGGTTTTATGAAAAGGGTAATGGGGTCTATCAATTAGCAATTGACAATGTGCAATTAAAAATTGGCTGTATCTAATTATGTATTGTTAATAGAAAATTATTCGTTGGACTAAGCGTACGGGTCATTTAACCATTGCCAGAATCTCTTCAATGGATTTTTTGTAGTGAGCTTTGTGCGCTGGGGTTTTGAAGGAGAATAAGACTCCTTTTTC
>NZ_JAVJUY010000149.1:0-21992 GCF_040220315.1 Fulvivirga sp. | reverse complement strand
CGAGGATTTGGACGAGAACTACTTCCATACTGTCACCCTGAACTTGATTCAGGGTCTCGAGATTAATGAATTTAGAATCTGAAATGCCTGCACGACTTTTAGGCGGGAGTCCAGAATGACAATTTCATTGAAGAAGAAAGTAAACTAATCGAAATTCACCCTAAGGGCGATGGCTGTCTTAGCAAACCGCCAGTTAGTCGGTCAGGCAGCAACAGCAACAACAGCAAGCCATAGAGTTGGCCATACGCATGTTGCGCATCATAGAAATAGGAGATTGCATCAAAGAGTTAAGGCTTCTTTGAAATGTGGCAAGTAATCCTGTTTGGTGTTGAATTGATCTTTTCATTATTATCAATTTATATTCTCCCTTGTCGGCCACTCGGCAAACGTTCTTGGGATCAGGATTTAGCACCTTTCTTGTTCCCGATAGCTATCGGGAGATGGTTGCTAGCGCTTCTTTGAGCCTGTCTCTCCACGCTTCTTTATAAATCGATTTGCTCAGATGAGCTTATCGAATTGATGGTGTAAACGTAATGACGGAATTTTAGGTTTCCAAATATTGATTTGAATTTATTCACAAAGTAATTATCGTTAGATATTTCAATCACATTAAAAACTGTAGTTATAAAGATTTTATCACTGTTTTGTCGACCCTTAGTCACATAAGCAATTCTTTAATTATTATGCCCAAAAGGGGAGATACTTAGCATGTTTTTTTGAACTACTTTCTGGATCATAGTCCTTAATTAATTCTGATTTTAATGTTTCTGCTATAATTCTCGAAGCCATAGAGTAGTTTTTTTCTTCTATGCCAAAACGATCTCTTAGTGATTGGTTGGTCATAATTTCTCCAGAAACAACTTTCAAGCATGAATGTAAGTAGGTTGCTCTAATTTTATCTTCCTTATCCATTTGACGAAGTGTCTTATACGAATACAAGATGATTCTAGTATAATTTTCACCTTCTATAAATTTTGGGGCAGGTAATTGAAAAAACTCACATTCGAACAGTACTTTATCAATGCCACTTCCACGTTCTTCACAGATATTTAGACGCCTCATAAAATGAGCAAGTCTTTCATTTCTTGATTGTGGATTATGATCAACAAATCTTAAAGTATTAATAAGAGGCTTCCCTGGATTAGAAATTTCAATTCTATCTGAAAAAAGCTCAATCATTGGGCCTGTACCTCGTTCTCTAAAATCTTGGTGAATAATAGCATTAGCAATTAATTCTCTCAATGCTAATTTTGGGAACATTTTAACTTCTTTGCGAAGTGCACTGTCAATTATCTCGTTAGAAGGAAGTTGATCGTCAATGTAATTGACTAACCCTTCAAATCCCACAGCATAACCTTTCTTACCTGACTGTTCTTTGATAGTTTTCCTTTTATTTTTGCCATCATAAATTATTACCCTGACTGATTTTCTTTCTAGTGTTTCAAATTGTTCTATTTCTTTTGCGAATAGAATAGCTCCTAGGTTAGTAATTGAATAGTTACTGCTATTTTTTATTATTAAGTTCTCCTGGATGAGTTTTTCTACAATACCATTTTTATCTGACGGCAAAGAAAGATTCATCATATCAAAGTATGATGGGTAGTCCAATAGTTTCAGTACTTCATCGACCCTTAAGTTATCCTTGGCGATTTCATTTTCGAATTGTACAGGAGGTTCTTTAGTCCAGATGAGTCTTTCTTTTTCAGGATATTCTGATAATTTCTTTTTATAAGAACCAATTCTCACATACGCATTTCCTTGGAAAGTGACAGGAGTATTTTTTGTTGCTTTAATTTTTATTATTACTACTCTACCTTCAGTATGTTCTAATGTGTAATGTTCGAAATGAATTCTTGGATTAAGTAATCGAGAAAGCCAAGGAACTAAATCTTCATTTCCTTTGGCTTTTGAATTAATATCAAATTGAGTTCCAACTACTCTGTGTGTTTTGTCTTCAACTCCGAATATTAGATAACCATAAGATTTATCATGAATGCACGCTGAATTGGATAAAGCAGAAATATATTCTCCAATTTCTTGATTATTGTTTGTTTTAAACTCGATCCATTCAGTTTCACTAGGGAATGCCCTCAATTCACTTAACAACACATTCAACTCTTGCTTATCCATAAGTCACATAGAAATAATCATTTTGAGGGCAATAGTAGCTCATTTAATTCATTTAGTCACATAAGAGTCACATAAGAGTCACATAAGAATTATTATTGATTTAAAATATTATGAAGTTTATCAATTATACTTTCGCAAATTCTGCCAACTTCATTTGGTTTGTACTTTTCATCGAAGCCCTCAGTCTGTAATTTAACTTTAACTAAGTCATCCAATTCTAATGCTCTATCAAGGCTTTGAAAAGAAAGTTTTACAAATTGCTCAGAGGAATGATCAGCTATATAGAACTGTTGTTTAACGTCAACTATTTGCTCAATAAGTTGCAACTCATCTTTGCTAACTTTAATAGTCATAATCCTATTCCTCCACCAACTCCAACCCCTTATTAATCCCCACTTCAGTAGCAGGAATACCTTCAGCCATCCATTCAGGCATGGGTTTATCCATTAGGTAATGATCGAAAAACTGGTTCATACGAATGTTGAAGTCACGTTTGTTTTCCCATTTAGTTGGCCAGTGTGGCTCGCCTTTATAATTCAACATCCAAACCGGTTTGTTTAATCTTCTTAGCGCCACATAATATTCAATTCCCTGGTACCACGGCACATGCCCGTCAGAATCGTTGTGCATCAACAATAATGGGGTGTTTACTTTGTCAGCATAAAAAATGGGTGAGTTTTCAATATATAGGCTCGGTTTTTCCCATAATGTGGCACCAATACGACTTTGCCCATGCTCATACTGGAACATACGGCTTAAGCCTGTCCACCATCTAATGCCTCCATAAGCACTGATCATATTGGAAACTACAGCACCAGCTTCGGCACAGGCAAATAAATCTGTCTGGGTAATTAAATAGGCAATCTGATAGCCACCCCAGCTATGGCCTTGCAGTCCGATTTTATCTTTATCAACAAAACCCTGATCTATCATGTGAGTGGTACCAGACACCACACAATTAAAAGCACTTTCTCCTGGATAACCCGTTTTATATTTCACATCAGGATTGAACACTAAATAGCCTCTGTTTGCATAAAAGGCTGCATTTACTGTCGATCTGTGCGGTTTCACTCCCCAATGGTCATGCAAATCGTCTGAGCTCAAACGATAGAAATTGACAATCATTGGGTACTTCTTATTTGGGTCGAAATTGGCAGGTTTGTACAGGATGCCATCGAGTGGTCTTCCGTCTAATGACGTCCAGCTCACCATTTCAACGGTGCCCCATGCATAATCTTTTTGCTGAGGGTTAGCATCACTAATCTGCACAGGTTTTTTGAAAGACAGATTGGTAGCAGAGATATTACCAAACACTTGGTGGTTTTCCATTTGATAAGTAAGCGTTTCGGCATTTTCTGCTTTTTTTAAATTGGTGAATTTGGCCGCTTTTTGAATGGCTTGCTTTGGTGCTTCAAAGTTTTTCATAATGGCATAACCTTCATCTTTTGAGCTTTCGTTGAATGTATGAAGTACCATAGTTGATGGGTCGATGGCGGTCTCATCTGTATCTAAATCTTCAAATCGATATTCAATGTGGCTTGCTCTTCCATTCGTAATATTTACGGGTTGAGCATTATTTTGAGGGTCTATTTTCCAAATATCAAATCGGTCGTACACCAGAAAATGTTGGTCACCTTGTGTCCAGCCGGCAGCTCCATATTGATCAGGATAATTTGGGTAATCATTTTCTTCGTCAGCCAAAGTGACTGGAATGTCTTTAGTAAGCACATATGATTTACCCGATTCATTGTGGTAACTGTTCCATGTAGTATCGGCAGCATTAAACCAATACAAGTAATTACCTTCTGCAGATAACCCAGGATCACCCAGAAGATCCTTTTTAGCTAATTTGGCTTTTCCGGTAGCCACATTGATCGAATAGATATCATAACGCAACGGAAAACCATCCCATGAAATATTTTTTAAATAGGGCAAATATGATGAGCCCAAAGCATATTCCGACTCGCCATGGTTGGCGACACTTACGTCAGGAATTTCTTTGGTTCCTAATTGGATAATTTTCTCCCCTAGCGTATCGAAATAGGCCAGGTATGATTTCTTTTTATCATCATCCAGCTCCATATTTTGCTGAGTATGTAATCTTGAGTTTTTATAGTTCCAAACCTCTACATGAATGATTTCTTCAGGCAGTAAAGTAGTGTCCTGAATAGCAGGAGCGGGGGCAGTACCGAAAAACAGTCGGCTACCACTTTCTGAGAAATTTAATTTACCATGTTCACTCACGAGCCAGTCTGAATGGATGCCTTCCGTGCCTTTTTTGGCAATAACCATAGCGGAATCTTTGCCCATATTCCAATGGCGCAATTCAAAATCCCTAATTAAGGCTTTGGTTGTATCTAAATCAGATAAAAAAGCTACTTGCAAACCATCTTCCGCAATCGCTAATTGCTTGTATTTTCCTTTAGTTCTGCATAATGGTCGGCTCGTTTTATTGGCCAAATCGTAGTAATACACGCCTTCCAATATGGTTGAATCTTTACCTGATGTATGGTAGATAAAGTTATTGCTACGCTTAGCTAATTGGTGGTCTGTAATATATTCAAGCGTATCCTGAGTGCCTGAGCGAAGGCTTCTTATAACCAGATGAAAGCCATTGTCTTTACTAACTGCTTTGGAAGGCTTTGGCTTTTCTTTCTTTTTGGTGGTATCCGATTTATCATCTTTTGCGGGTAATGCTTCTTCCAGGTAATAGGCTAGCATTCCTGTCGATTCTTTTGGTAAATCAAAACCTCTTACCCGAGCTATTTTAGTTAGCTCTTTTTTAGCCACATCATAAATTCCGATGGAATCTTTCGGCATTTTATCTTCATCCGTTTTCTTTCTTCTAAGCTCAATTACTTTGTTGTATTGTGGCTTTATTTTGAAGACTACATATTTCGAATCCCATGAGATTTTGGCTCCTTCACCACGGGGTACATCCAGTAAATTTTTACCATTAGGTGAAGCAATATGTAAGGAACCATCGCCTTTTCCAGGTTGTAATTCGTAAACTATCAATTCTCCATCCCGACTGATCTGTGAAGAGGGTATTTGA
The DNA here is from genome assembly GCF_040220315.1 of Fulvivirga sp. Lineage (GTDB taxonomy): Bacteria > Bacteroidota > Bacteroidia > Cytophagales > Cyclobacteriaceae > Fulvivirga. The sequence continues at coordinate 16,807 of NZ_JAVJUY010000149.1, read as the reverse complement.
TTCCAGCGATCGAAATCATCGTGAGTTAATGTTTTGTTTTGCGCAACTGCATTGAATGACCAAATAAGGAGTCCTGCAACAAGAATTCTCATAGTTCAAAATTTTAGAATGGTGAAACTACAGGGTGTTAGTAAGAATTGCAAAACTATTGGGTAGGATCGGTCATCCCGAGGAAACGAGGGATCTTACTAAGTTAGTATCGACAAAATCATTTAGTAAGATGTCTCCTGCTGTCGACATGACGTCCTAAAATATAATTAAATCAATGCCCTCCAAGTGCCTTTGAGGCGATTGTATTTGATCGTACTCGGCAGAGCCTTCCAAAAGTATTTGTTCATTTCAACTGCAAAAGAAGGTTGCATGTAGCAATTGATAGTACAGCCTTCGCATTCGGGAAGTTTACCTTCCAACGCCACTAATTTTTGTACCTCTTCAGAGCTGTATAGCTCACTTAAATCGTTTTCTATTTTAAAAGCCTTTAAACCAAGATGATAACATGGTAAAACCAATTCATTTTCTGGTGAGATTACTATAGTACTGCTGGCAGCCTTGCAAACGGGATTAGTAACATGATTACCGCCATCTTTTCTAAGGGTAATAAATGCTTCATTGAGATAAACATTCTTCTTTTTTCCCCAATTTGATAATTTCTCTAGTGTATCCTCACTTAATGATTGGCCAGTATCAACATTATTATAATCAAACACAGGATTGAGAATGAGTACAAGGTTATTTGGTTCGCATATGTTTTTATAAACCGTTTCTATCTGATCCACATTCTCTTCAAAAACAGTAAATAGAATATCCGGCCTTTCACCTAAACTTTTTGCTATTCGAATAGACTCCATCACATGATCGAAGCAATCCACTCCGCGGGAATTATTATGTTCTTCTTTGTGAGGTGAATCAAGTGAAAAATGAAGCATATCCACTAATTCTTTTAGCCTTGCTGCCCATTTTGGATATAGGAGGCCGTTGGTAGTGAGTGTTGTAATAAACCCTTTTTCTTTAGCCAGTTTTAGGAGTTGATCGATTTCCCTGTGTAATAATGGTTCACCACCTGTTAGATCAATGACTTTTGCGCCCAGTTTTTTCAGATGAGTAAGATTCTCTTCAAAATTCTCAAGCGTAATGTAGGGCGAGGGTTTCTCCCAGATATCACAAAAGCCACATTTGGCATTGCAGCGATAGGTAATATAGTAGTTACAAAGTACAGGATGGGAAATTAACCGCATGGGTTAAAGGTAGGAATAGAAAATCAAAAAGCCTTTTCAAAAAAAAACCTTCGTCATTCCAAACTTGATTTGGAATCTCATTCTTCTGAGGTAGTCAAATCGAAGAGACCCTGAATCCCCGCCTGAATGTACGGGCAGGAAGTTCAGGGTGACAGCTACATTTTCAAAAGGCTTTTAAATAGTATTAAGTCAACATTCCACCATCAACCTGAATAGTTTGGCCGGTAATGTACGCAGACATATCAGAACCTAAGAAAACACAGGCATTGGCAACATCTTCCGGGCTTCCACCTCGTTTCAATGGAATAGCATCTCTCCAGCCTTGAACTGTTTTTTCGTCTAAAACCTCTGTCATTTCAGTTTCGATGAAACCAGGAGCGATGGCATTAGAACGAATGCCTCTAGATCCTAACTCTAGAGCCACCGACTTAGTAAAGCCTAAAATACCAGCTTTTGATGCAGCATAATTGGACTGGCCCGCATTACCTTTTAGTCCAACTACTGAAGTCATGTTGATGATAGATCCACCACGTTGCTTCATCATTGTTTTGGTTGCTGCCTTTACTGTGTTGAAACAAGACTTTAAGTTGATATTGATCACATCATCCCAATCTGCTTCATTTAATCTTAGTAAGAGGTTATCTTTAGTGATACCGGCATTGTTCACCAAAATATCTAATGAACCAAAATCAGATACAACGCTATCTATTAGCTCTTGCGCGGCATTATAATCTGAAGCATCGCTTCTATAGCCTTTGGCTTTAATTCCAGCAGAAGCCAATTCTTTCTCCAAAGCCTGACCTTTTTCTACACTTGATAAATATGTGAATGCAATATTGGCACCTTGTTCAGCAAATTTTTGAGCAATTGCTTTACCAATTCCTTTCGAGGCGCCTGTAATTAACGCAGTTTTTCCTTCTAGTAGTTTCATCTTATATTGATTTGAACCCTCAAAGAAAATAAAACTATTGGCTATGGCAAAGTTATTTTTTCAGTCATGCCCTGCTTGTTGAAGCATATCCTTACACTTTTGCATTTCGACCCAACTTTAATGTCAGGCAGGCATGCTCAATGTGACAGTGTAATTTTTTTCTAAAACCATTTACATTAAATTTGCCATCCCATAAATCAAGAACATAATAAACAAGATATAACATGGCGAATTCATATGATCTTATTGTTTTAGGAACTGGCCCCGGTGGCTATGTGGCAGCAATTAGAGCTTCACAATTAGGAATGAAAGTAGCGGTAGTGGAGAAAGAGTCACTAGGAGGCATCTGCTTAAATTGGGGTTGTATTCCAACAAAAGCGTTGTTAAAAAGTGCCAATGTATTCGAATACATACAGCATGCTGAAGATTACGGCATCAAAGTAAAAGGTGCGGATGTTGATTTTGCCGGTGTTGTAAAAAGAAGTAGAGGCGTTGCGGAAGGAATGAGTAAAGGCGTTCAGTTTTTAATGAAGAAGAATAAGATCGATGTGATCATGGGTTACGGTAAGTTGAAGTCCGGTAAGAAAGTAGAGGTGGAAGATGATAAAGGCAAGAAGGAAACTTATGCTGCTAATCATATAATCGTAGCTACCGGAGGAAGATCAAGAGAATTGCCTTCAATGCCTATCGATAACAAGAAAATCATTGGTTACAGACAGGCAATGGTATTAGACAAAGCACCTAAAAAAATGGTGATTGTTGGTTCTGGTGCTATTGGAGTTGAGTTTGCCTACTTCTACAACGCAATGGGTACAGAGGTGACCATCGTTGAATTTATGGATAGAATAGTTCCAGTGGAGGATGAAGAAGTTTCTAAGCAATTAGAAAGAACATTCAAGAAAGCTGGAATGAAAATTATGACTAGCTCTGAAGTAACTAAAGTTGATACAAAAGGTAGTGGTTGCAAAGTAACTGTTAAAACAAAAAAAGGTGAAGAGCAATTGGATTGCGATGTGGTATTATCTGCAGTTGGAGTTAGCACCAACCTTGAAAATATAGGGTTAGAGGATGTTGGTGTTGCAACAGATAAAGGAAAAGTAGTTGTTGATGACTACTACAAAACCAACATGCCTGGTATTTACGCCATAGGCGATATTGTTCACGGTCCGGCCTTAGCACACGTTGCTTCTGCAGAAGGTATTATTTGTGTGGAGAAAATAGCTGGCGAAAATCCTGAGCCACTAGATTATAATAATATCCCTGGATGTACCTATTGCAGTCCTGAGATTGCTTCTGTTGGTTATACTGAGGCTAAAGCCAAAGAAGCCGGCTACGAAGTGAAAGTGGGTAAATTCCCATTCTCAGCTTCTGGTAAGGCAAGTGCTGCAGGTGCAAAAGATGGATTCGTGAAATTAATCTTTGACGCTAAATATGGCGAGTTATTAGGAGCACACATGATTGGAGCAAACGTTACAGAAATGATTGCTGAAATTGTGGCCATCAGAAAACTGGAAACAACCGGTCATGAGCTAATCAAAACTGTTCATCCTCACCCAACTATGTCTGAGGCAGTGATGGAAGCAGCCGCAGCTGCTTATGATGAAGTAATTCATATTTAAAACGATTTGAGTAATAAATTGAAGGCGCTGGTTTATCAGCGCTTTTTTATTTTTAATCAATTATTTATTTCAATTCCAACTCTTTAAAAACATAGTTAACATAATCTCTAGATAACTGGTCTGATGTAAGTTTATTTGATGCAATTGCTTCAAAATTGTCATTCCATAAGTGCAAATCATTAGGTATTCGATTCTTATAATATTTTTTACCCCTGATGATTACCTGTTTGGATACATAGTCTATTATTTTATCTAATTCAAATCTTTTTATAGTGAGTAAATCTAGATTTTCAATTAGGAAATCGAGGTTGAAAAAAGAGAGGCTCTTAATATTTTTGAATTGAGCAAAGCTTTCAATTTTAACTCTTTTCTTAAATTCATTCTGGAGATAGAGAGATACTCCTGGCATACTGAAATAAATATCAGTGTAAATTATTATAGGATAAATTATGAGGTTCCTTTTCTTAATATTTAGATCATTAAAAGATTTATCTTCAAAAGAGTTTGATTCTAGATTTCTTATTTGTTTAATTAATTGACTTATTCCTTTTCGTTTGGAATTGTATTTTTCATCAATTTTATTTTTGATTATTGAATAGTCATTGGACTCAATTCCTTTTGATGGAAAAAGAGCATCTTTAATTTCGAATAAAAATATTCGATTACCAACTCTAACATATGCATCAGGAAATCCATCATTATTAGAATCGTCAAATCTCACAATGGCATGTCGTTTTTTAAAAATCGATGAAATTACTTTTCGAAAGATGTAATTCTCAATAAAATTTGAGCCTATATATTGTTTGAAAGATAGAAAAGGATTTTTTTCATTCTTAAACCGAGGGTGATTATATATTCCAGTTTTCTTAAAAAAGTCAAAGATTAAGGAACCATAAAGCTTACCTGCTAACAAATTCCAGTGGATGACAAGATAGGTTTTGGGTGCGTATTTTACTAAAGGCTTTTCTTTAAATCCTTTATAGTTATCCTTACCTAGCTTGAAATGTTCAGAATATGAAGTATGATCAAAACAAAGATCTTCGAATAAATTTATTTCATTATCAACTTTAATATAAAACGGGTTTAACCCTAACTCCGTCTTATTAGAGTTGATTCCATTGTTAAGTGCATTAATCAAAACCACGAAATAAGACCAAGTATTTTCGACCTCATTTGTTTTTATAAACCTTTCAACAAATTCATTGAAAGGTGACTGATGTTGCAAAAAATCAAAAAGGCATTTTGCCTTTATTATTGACGTTAAAAAATTTGAATAGTGATTTATTTCGAGTTGACTTATAAAGATTGGCCATATGTTTCTTTGAAAAAAATCAAGTGGATCGACAGGACTTGTTGTAATTATTGTTCTGTCAATAATGCCTTCTGAATAAATGAGGTAAGCTTTGAAAAAATTTAATTCTTGTAATGGAGTGGTGTCATCTAATGAATTGATATTTGGCATTTCAATGAGAACATGATGAAGAAATTCCAGAGTGATGTGAGGTGAAAAAATAGCAAAATCTTTTCGGTTATGATTTAAATAGAAATCAGCTATTTTTTCAAATATGGATATTTTTAATTCTGCATTTTGACGCCTTAATAAAAACTTAAGAATGTTAATTTGTGATGTGGGATGGTCATTAGTCGAAAAAAGTTCAGCATTAATTACTGTTACAGTATTTAAAAGTAATTCTTTGGAAATACCATCTAATAACTTTGTAATAGGAATAGAAGGGCCATCAAAAATGTGTGAATATGTTGGAACAAGAGCTACCTTCATTCTTTATTAGAAAGGCAATCGCACACTCTTTTTACAGAAGCCTCTGGAGTGGATGGTTTGTATTCAAATCGCTGACAGAATTTAGTGCTATCGAAATAATAATCTCTATCGTACTGATAGGCCATTTCTTTTAATTCTTTAATATCTCCGTTGAATAAACCTAAAATTCCCATCAACCAGATAGGTAGCACTGTGCATTTTGGTTTAGCATTCAATTCCATAGCAAATAAATCTACCCAGCCCTGAGCGGTAAGAGGCGTGGCATCAGTAGGTAAATGCCAAACCTGATTATAGGCCGTGTTGGAGTTGCCTAACATCGCAGTGCCTTTTCCGGCATCGTAGGTATCAGTTAATGAATGAATTTTATCCAAGGAAGCCATCCATTGAGCAGATTTGCCTTTCATTAAATTCTTAGCGATAATTTCTGTAGGTACACTGTTCTTTGGCCCAATAAAATCAGCTGAGCGAGCAATCAACCCTTGAATTTCTCCTTTTTCGACTGCTTCCATGAGTAATTTAGCAATTTGCTGCCTCACAATACCTTTTTCACTGCTCGGTCTTACTGAAGTTTTCTCCGTCATGTGATTGAGCTCATTTCTGTCATACATGTATACATTATCGAAAAATACCAATTTTGATTTATGTGTTTTGCATGCTTCAATCACATTTTGCATAATCACAGGCCACTGTGCTTTCCAAATGTTAATTCTATATTTTAATCCGGCAGTGAGGTAGACAACGTCTGAGCCTTCTACGGCATTTAAAACTTCATCTTTATTTAAAAGACTGCCAGCAAAAAGCTCATCCGTTTCATTCACTTTTGTTGGATTTCTACTCACCAATCTAATTTTATCGGTGTAATCGGGCAGCACTTTGGCTAATTCAATACCAATTGAGCCTCCGGCTCCAAGAATTGTTTGCATAGTAGTTTATTTATTTCAAGCTATAAAATAATGCCGATTATTAAAATTGAAATTTACAATCATCTAAATCCAGATTAACTAATCGTATAAAAACCTGTTATGAGTAGTAATCTTAAGTATCTTCGAACTTTATGTCGCCAGGAATTACAGGAGTTTTAGAGCAGAATCAAATTGTCAATTTGTTGAAACAGCGTGACAAATCTGCCTTGGCGTATTTGTATGATCATTATTCAGCAGCTATTTATGGTAATGTTTTAAGAATATTGGGTGATGAAGATGTAGCGAAAGAAGTGTTGCAGGATGCCTTTATGAAGTATTGGGACAAGATCGACAGTTTTGACTCATCAAAAGGCAGATTATTTACCTGGATGCTGAATCTTGCTCGAAATCTGGCTATTGATAAATTACGTTCCAAAGAAATTAAGAAAGTTCAGAAAACTGATGACCTGGCTGATAACGTATATAATGTAGAGTCCGGAAATTTAATACATCAAAGCATAGATGGCAGTGGGGTTAAAGAACTGATGAATAACCTGAGAGAGGAAGAAAGAAATATTCTTGAATTCGTTTATTTTAAGGGGTATACCCAATCAGAAATTACGGAAGAAACCGGCATACCATTAGGAACGGTTAAAACACGACTTAGAATGGCTTTAAAAAGTTTACGATCAATTTTAAGGGTAGAGTGAATATAGAAGAATACATATCGTCCGGTATACTAGAGAGCTATGTGCTTGATGAACTTCCTCCAGAAGAGAGAAGGGAAGTTGAGTCGATGTCTGAAAAGCACCCTGAAATAAAACGTGAGTTAGAGAAGATTGAACTTTCGATAGAAAAATTGGCTTTCTCGACAGCCATTTCGCCCGATGCAGCTATTAAAGAAGCTGTTTTAAAAGCTGTGGACAACAAGCAGCCTCCTATGCAAATTACACATGATAAAAGGGAGTCTGGTTGGTTAAAATATGCTGTGGCAGCATCCGTAACTATTGCACTTGTAACTTCTTATTTGGCATTTGATTATTACGGCAAATGGAGAAATACGGAGAGTGAACTAAGCACACTCATTGCTCAAAACCAGCAAGTGGCTCAAGATTACAATGTGGTTAATCAGCGATTGGATCAAATTGAAAATGATCTGAAAGTTATTAATAACCCAGCTTATCAAAGAGTTACCCTAAATGCTACTGAAAATGCAGCGGGCGCTTTAGCACATGTATATTGGAATAAAACATCTGAAGAAGTTTATCTGAGTATTCAGAATTTAAAAGAGCTATCGGAATCTCAGCAATATCAGCTTTGGGCCATCATTGACGGCAAACCCGTAGATGCCGGAGTTTTCGATCTTGAAAATGGCCTTCTTAAAATGAAAAATATTGCTGGTGCTGCAGCTTTTGCAGTAACCATCGAACCTAAAGGTGGTAGCATTAACCCATCCCTTGAAACCATGCAAGTGGTAGGGAATGTTTAAAAATTTCTGAATCCAGAAATCCAAACACATACTTCACTTCGTAAGTCAGGTAAATCAAAATTTAAAACAAAATGATTTACATAATGAAAAACTTACGATTTATTAGTTATCTGTTGGCTTTAACTGCTTTTGTGTTAGTATCATGCGATGATGACGACAATGATGGCCCAGGAGTATTACCTACAGGCCAATCAAAAACATTTGCTCTGTCATCTGTTGCAGATCCGGCAATAAGTGGAACAGCAACATTTAATGCATTGGATAATGGAAGCACTTCTATTGAATTAATGCTTAATGGTACACCCGATGGAGGTTCTCACCCTGCGCATATTCATTTTAACACGGCTGCAGAAGGTGGTGATATTGCTGTTTCTTTAACTTCTGTTGATGGAAGTACAGGTATGAGTACAACCATAGTATCAGCTACTGATGCAGGCGATCCATTAACTTATTATGATTTATTAGACTTCGATGGTTACATCAATGTGCATTTCAGTGCAGATGACCTAGCCACATTAGTCGCTCAAGGGGACATTGGTCAGAATGAATTGACGGGTATGTCAAAAGATTTTGCATTAGCTTCCGTGGCAGACCCGAATATTAGCGGAACAGCTATGTTTTATGAGAGAGTAAATGGTGAGACGTTAGTAACACTAGCATTAGAAAACACACCTGCTGAAGGTATGCACCCTGCGCATATACATTTCAATACTGCGGCTGAAGGTGGAGGCATTGCTGTAACATTGGGAATAGTTGATGGCAACACAGGAATGAGCAAGACCAATGTTTCAATGCTGGATGATGGTAGTATGATGCTTAAGTATGATGATTTACTAGATTTTGATGGTTACATCAATGTACACTTAAGTGCCGATGATTTGGCTACATTGGTTGCTCAGGGAGATATCGGTCAGAATGAATTGACTGGTATGAGCATGAGTTATGACCTAAATGAAGTAGATGTTGCTGGAGTTTCTGGTACAGTAGATTTTAGGGAGAGAGTAAATGGTGAAACATTGGTTGAAATCAACTTGACGGGAACCACTTTCGCGGGTGATCACCCAACACATATTCACTTGGGATCAGTTGCAGAAGCCCCTGGCGCCATTGCAGTTACTCTTACAAGCGTAAACGCTATGGGTGTAAGCAAGTCGAATGTGACAATACTGGATGATGGCAGTGCAATGCTAAGCTATTCAGATTTGGTGGCTTTTGATGGCTACATTAACGTACACAACAGTGCAGCTGATTTAGGAACCCTTGTAGCTCAAGGAGATATTGGTGCAAATGGCAATTAATTTTTTCATCACGTAGTAATTGTCATTAAAGCCTCCCAACCGGGAGGCTTTTTTTGTTAATCTATTTTTTCAGATTCAAAGGTGTTATTAATGATTACTCCATCATGAACATAAAAACTATATTCAATCATTTTATCTTTTATTTCGACTTGTTTGTATTCACCATCAAATCGCTCGTTGAAATTTTCAATCTCTCCTCCTGATGGATAATAATATATTTCACTCATCAACGCACCACTGCGATAATTAGCAGTCCGGAAAAGTTCTCCAGAAGGGTACCAGCTAAGACTTTTGCCGTGCCGCTTATCAAACTTCAGATTTTCCTCACAGGCTTTTGAGGCTGCGCTGAAATAAATCGTTCTAGTGGCGGAGTTATCATCTAAACTCTGAGTCTCTATTTTGTAATACTCTTCATTGGGCACATATTCCTTAATACTGTAATGACCAGCGAACATAAAATAACCAGCAAAACTTATAATTAGCGCGGTTAATGTAAAAATAATTGTTCTTTTTATCGAAGCCTTTTTATTGCTTTCGATGACATTGTAACGTATTCCTTCAAGCTCTTCTTTGCTTGCTTTTTTATATTCATATGGCTTTTTCTTTTTGAAATCACCACCTTCTTTTATCACTTGGAACATACTCTTTCTTCTAAGAAGATTCGCATTGTTCTTTATTGATTTAATCATTGAGTCTAACGACCCAAATCCACCTCCTGCCATAATGTAAGTTTTAGCTATCTATTAATGATGTTGAACAATAATATGTAACTCAGTTCATATATTTTATAATCATTTCAAATTCAATGAATTCACTCCTTTTTAACTCTTAGAATTTAAATAACTTTACTATCCCTCAATATTTTAATATGATGATGAAACATAGATTGTATATATCACTTTTCGCATTCTTTTTAGCTGTTACTGCCTTCGCTCAGGATGCAGACCAGATGAACGATATTTATCAAAAAGCCAATGATAAACTGGAGAAAGGAGATTACAGAGGTGCGGCTTTAGACTATTCACAATTGATCAACTCAAAGTTTGATAATAACGAGGTCTATGTAAAGCGAGGCATTGCCAATTATCATTTAAAGAAATATGACGAGGCACAATCAGATTTCAACGATGCGCAAAAGAACAAAGTTAGTTCTGGGGAATTGTTTGGTTACTTGGGCATGACCAAGTACGAGTTGAAAGATTATCAAGGTGCTGCGTCCGATTTAGAAAAGGCGGTCACTATGGGATTCAAAAATGCAGCAGGGTTTTACAATTTAGCAAATGCTAAATTCCGATTAGAAAGCTATCAGGATGCTGTAAAATACTACGATCAGGCCGAGGGAGCCGGATTTAGTGAGGCAGCACTTTTTAATAATCGTGGTAAGGCAAAAGCTACATTAAAGAATTATTCTGCAGCTGTCACTGATTATGACAAAGCCCTGCAAAAAGACGCTGGCTATGATAAGGCAGTAGAAAACAGAGCTGAAGCTCACTATGAGTTAAAAAATTGGGAAAAAGCAACGGCAGATTATGATGCCATCATAAAAAAAGGGTTGGTAGATGCTGAAAATTATGCTCGCAAAGGAATAGCCGAGTATAATGCTGGTAATGCCGAAGAAGCCATCAAAAGCATGGAGAGTGCCATGCAAAGAGGTAGTAAGAATGATCAGTTGAAATTTCTTTTAGGCGAAGCCTATTTTGCAAAAGAAGATTATAAAAAGGCTGCTATTTATTTTGATCAGGCTGTACGAGCTAATTTAGAAGTGAAAACTTCTGCTGCCAAACTAGGTCAGGCCTATTACTTTTCAAAGAATTACACAAGCACAGAAACTGCCTTTACAGAAGCAATTAACAGTGGAAATAATGAAACCCAAACTTTTCTTTATCGAGGTTTGGCAAGAATTGAACTCAAGAATGAAGAAGGAGCGGCTTCTGACTTGAAATTAGCCATTCAAAAAGGTGCAAAAAACTACGATGCCTTTTACAATTATGGGAACATACTTTTCAAGAAGGAAGATTATGAAGGTGCTGTTGGAGCTTATAATCAGGCAGCATTTATGAAACAGGATGATCCCGTATTGTTCAACAACCGAGGAAAAGCACAATATAAGTTGGGTAACACTTCAGAAGCTGTGGCTGATTATTCCATAGCATTGGAATTAAAAGCGGATTATGATAAGGCATTGGCCAATAGAGCTGAGGCTTATTTCGAAATGAAAGAATGGCAAAAAGCAAATGAGGATTATGATAGAGTGATAGCTGCAGGTGGTGTAGATGCAGAAGTATTTGCTAATAAAGGGGTTGCTGAGTACAACTTAGAAATGTATGATGAAGCCGCCAAGGATATGGAAAGCGCTGTCCAAAGAGGCTCAAAAAATAGTCTACTTAAATACTATTTAGGCAACATCTATTCATCGAAAGAAGGCTACAAAAAGGCAGCCTTATATTTCGAACAGGCACAAAGAGAAGGAGTCACTGAAGCTGATTTGCCAGCTAAATTAGGTGCGGCTTATTATTTCAATAAGAATTATGCAGCAGCAGAAACCACACTTTCATCAGCCATCGATGGAGGAGGCAGTTCGAATCAATTATTCCTTTATAGAGGTATGTCGCGCATCGAATTGAAGAAAGATGCGGAAGCCAAAGCTGATTTAGAAAAAGCAGTAGCGGGAGGCATAAAAGATTACAATGCTTTCTATCACCTGGGTAATATGCAATTTAAAGATGCCGAATATCAAAAGGCTATTGGCAGCTATGATCAGGCGGTTAGTTTGAAGGCCGATGATGAAGTAGTATATAATAATCGAGGGAAGGCCAAATCAAACCTTGAGCAATACTCAGCAGCTATTACTGATTTCAATAAGGCTTTAGAACTCAAACCTGATTATACCAAAGCTTTAGAGAATCGTGCAGAAGCACATTACTTCAATAAAAACTGGACTGAGGCTATTGCTGATTATGAGAGAATTAAAAGTGGTGGCAATAATGATGCGCTGATATACGAGCGTATTGGTTTGTCCAAATATAATGCTGGCGATTTTGCTGGCGCAACAGCAGATTTAAAATCTGCATTACAAAGAGGTTCTGAAAACCCTGAATTGAATGAAAAATTAGGGATTGCATTATACAAAGCTGAAAATTACAAAGAGGCCTATCCTTATTTATTAAAGGCTTCTGAGTCCACCACACCAACTGTCCCACTTGCTGAGATGACAGGTGTAGCTGCCTATCAAACCAAAAATTATGGTAAGGCTGCCGAGTTTTTAACTGTGGCGATTGATGGAGCATCTCCTAACAAAGAACTATTCACGTATCGAGGTATTGCAAGAATCAATACAGGTGATGAGGCAGGTGCTTTCGAGGATTTGAAAAAGGCTTCAGCGAATGGAAGTCAGGAATATGAAGTGTATGAAAAGCTAGGCGACATCTATTTTACCAAGCAGGAGTATCAGAACGCCATTGGCGCTTATGACAAAGGTGTGGCAATAAAATCAGATAACCCGGTGGTGTTTAACAACCGTGGCAAAGCAAAGATGATGTTGGAAAACTATTCTGCCGCTGTGGCTGATTTTGATCAAGCATTAGCGATCAAACCCGATTATGGCAGAGCATTACTCAATAGAGGAACTACCAAATATCAGATCAATGATTATAATGGAGCTGTTGCCGATCTTGAAAAAGCTAAAGAATCTTCTGGCGAAGACAAAGGCATTGTAAAGATGTTGGCCCTATCCTACTATCAAATTGGTAAAAAGGCAGAGGCCAAAACCTATTTAGATAAGGCTATTTCTGCAGGGGTAAATGATGGCAAAGTATTCTTATACCGAGGGTTGATAGCCTATGATGAAAAGGATTATGGAAATGCTGCGTCTAACTTGGATAATGCTGAAAAAGCAGGAGAAGCAACTGCTGAAGTATACGAAAAACGCGGTTTGGCAAAGTTTGAACTGCAGGATTATGCAAAAGCATTGGCAGACCTAAATAAAGCCAACCTGGCAGGGGTTGATAATGCCAATTTATATGCTAAAATTGGTATCAGTCAGTATGAAATTAAGAGCTATAACGAGGCCATTGAATCTTTGAATAAAGCTATCGCTAAAGGTTCCAATGATAAGGAAGTGTTTTATAGTCTCGGTAATGCCCAGTTTAGAACGGAAGATTATACGGCATCTATTAAAGCCTATGATCAGGCCATAGCCGCTGGCGCGAATGATGAACTTGTTTACAACAATCGAGGTAAAGCCAAACTGATGCTGGGTCAGGCACAGGCGTCTATTGCAGACTTTGATAAGGCATTACAGATTAAGCCGGACTTTCAGGTAGCCCAAAGAAACCGGGGAGCTGCCAAATATGAAATAGCAGATTATGCTGGTGCTATTGCCGATTTAAACAAAATTGTAGCTTCGGGCAAAGCAGAAAAAGAAGAGTACGTATATCTGGGTGTTTCAAAATACAAAACCAAGGATTATGCTGGAGCCTTAGCTGATTTAGAGCAGGCAAAATCATTAGGCTCACAAGATAAATTGTTGTACTACGGTATCGGTAACGCACAATATCAAGGGGCAGATTATGAGAAAGCTATTGAAAACCTTCAAAAAGCAGTTCAAATGGATGCCGCTGATGCAGAAACCTACTGGCATTTGGGTGATGCACAATACAGGCTGGAGCAATTTGGTAGTGCAGCTAATAATATTCAAAGAGCGGTAGATCTGGGTGTATCAGACGCTGAAGCTTATCACAATCTTGGTCATGCCTTATATGAAGGCAATAACTTCGATGGAGCCATCAGTGCATTGGACAAAGCCATTGCTGCCAATAGCTCTTATGGCTCAGCTTATTTCCATAGAGGTAACTCCAAGTTCAGACAAAAGAATTACCAGGAAGCCATTAAGGATTATGATGGGGCAATAAATAATGGAGTGAATAACCCAATTGTTTTTAATAACAGGGGTAAAGCGCATCAACTACTAGAAAATTATGGTGTGGCTATAGCCGATTTTGGGAAAGCTATCGAGGCGGATCCTCAATATGCCAGAGCTTATCAAAACAGAGGTGAAACGCTCTTCAAAATGGAAAAGTATGAAGAGGCTGTTCGTGATTTGTCAACGGTAGATAAGTTGGTTGAAGAAGCCGACCCTGATGTTATTTACTTTCTGGCGGAATCGTATTACGGTATGGAAGAGTACTTACGCTCGCTTTCCTATTATGACCGTGCGATTGAAGGTGGTAAAAAAGATGGCATAACGTATCAACACAGAGGGCGTGCCCTAATTGCGGCTGAAAATTATTCAGATGCCATTGCTGATATCGATTTAGCCATTAAAGCGGGCGTAAAAGATGCTTCGATTTACATTGACAGATCAAGGGCTAATTTGTATTTAGGAAATACCAGAGGTGCTTTGGCTGATTTAGATGATGCAATCAAGGCAGATCCAAATAATCCTGATGCCTATTATAATAGAGCGTATTTGCATGAAGAAGCTGAAAATTGGGAACAGGCCATCACGGATTATAATCATGTGATTAAATTAAGTCCTGAAGATGCAGAAGCCTATTACAGTTTAGCAAATGCCCGTGTTTCACAGGATAATATCGGTGGAGCTATGGAACCTATTAACAAAGCCATTGAATTGAACCCGGAAAATCCGAACTATCACAAAGTAAAAGGCAATATTTTCTACCGTTTAGAAAATACCAAAGGCGCCTGCGAGGCATGGAACAAAGCTAAGCAACTGGGTGATAAAAAGGTAGACTATTTTATTAAGCAGTACTGTAATTAAGATTTGTTTATCCAGCCCATAATCCTTCGACAAGCTCAGGATAGCAACCGCGCGTAATCCAGTCACTAACCTTAATTCTTAGACAAGCTTAGAGGTGCAATAACATTGATTTATTATTAAAAGAAATTCAAAAGCGCTGGCCATCCTGAGCCTGTCGAAGGATCAGCGGAGGGTAATTTGGAAAATTAAATGAGCACTCAAGAAAACTACACTGTTTACATACTTCAATGTGCAGATGACTCATATTATGTTGGTATGACTAATGACATCGATAGGAGGCTAGCCGAACACCAACAGGGAGTAAATAGGGGTTATACTTCCTATAGGCGACCAGTCAAATTAGTTTTTACGGAACACTTCAGCAATGTTAACCATGCGTTTGAATTTGAAAAACAAATCAAAGGCTGGAGAAGAGCCAAGAAAGAAGCATTGATTAATGGTGAATGGGAGCTGCTACCTGAACTGGCTAAGGCATATAAGAAGTGAGCTAGAGCTATTCCCTGCCCATAATCCTTCGACAGGCTCAGGATTGCTTACGTTTATAAAATAGTATGATTAGCTAAAATACGCCAAATTATTTTCTCGCACTCTTACTAAGCCTTAAAGGCTTGGTAAGGGTTCCTAAAAAGGATTGTCTTGCCGTACTTCCTGCCCGTCCAGTCAGGGGGGGGATCCAGCATCTCTAACTTTCTGCCATTTTTATGAAAACCTTACATCTGTTTAATTATCAGCTAATACGCCTTAATCCAGCGTTTTCCTTTCACGTTACTTCCGTATCTAAGTATGTGAAAAGAAATCAGATGACAAGAACGCTCAGTACAATTTTATTTACTCTCGTGGTTGTAATAGCAAACGCTCAGACTTACGATCAGGACTTTACCGGCAAGGTAGTAAATGTAATAGATGGCAACACTTTTGAAATTGAGAATGAAGACGGTGAGGTAATTCAATTTATGCTCAGTGAAGTGGATTGTCCCGAGTTCGGCCAAACGTTGAGCGATGAAGCAAAAGCCTTTACTGAAGACTTAATTCTGAAGAAAAAAGTGCAGGTTGAGTTGAAGGGAAAAGATTGGTTAGGTAACAGACTGGCAATTATCACCTTAAGAAATGGAACAGTATTGCACGAAGAGCTATTGAAAGAAGGTCTTGGCTGGGCTGATCGTAAAGCATCTACTGCATCTAGCACACTTGAATCTAGGGCTAAGGCAAAGAAAATGGGCCTATGGAATGAAAGCGAGCCAACTCCTCCCTGGATTTACCGCAGGCAGCAAACCATGATGGAGGCCAAGAGCCGTTAGGCATTCACAATAAAAACGGTAATTTCGAGTTACATGAATATGCTAACTCGTTTTTTATTTCTATCTGTTTCATTTGTGGCACTCTTTTGCACCATCTCTTTGGCGCAATCAAAAGAGCCTAAAAATGAGAAGCGAGATAACTCCTTTGCGCCTATGGCAGAGGAGCAGAGTGCCATCCAAAAAAAGGACATGAAGAAAAAAGGTAAGAAGTCTTACCGCGCCATGTTCAATAAAAAAATGGATAAGAAGATACGAGAATACGAAGAACGTATGGAGGCTAATGCTAAGCAAGACCGTAAAGAACGCAGGTTAATGAAGAAGCCACAGTATTCCGATCCTATGTATTTTGGCCACAAGAAAAAACCTAAGAAGCGCCCACCAGGAAAAAGAAAACTCTGCAAAGAGTGTCATATCTGGCACTAAATATTTTTTAGCCATGATTTTGGCTCTATCATTTCATTAAATCGATTGCAGAA
>NZ_JAVJUY010000148.1:0-32590 GCF_040220315.1 Fulvivirga sp. | reverse complement strand
GTTGGTCCAAAGGTGCATTCACGGTTATTTCTGTTTTGCCTTGCACAACTTCATCTGTCCAGAAATTCACCCAATTACCTTCTGGTAAGTACATGTTTCTGCTTATAGCGCCTTTTTCTGATATTGGACATACCAAAATGTGATCACCAAAAAGGAATTCTTCTTCTCTATTTAATGTCTCCAAATCATGTTGGTACGCAATAGATAACGATCTGAGCATCGGGTTGCCAAACTCTGCGTACTGCCAATAGGTGGTATATAAATAAGGCATCAATTCATATCGCAACTCAATAAATCTTCGCACAATGTTTAAATACTTGTCTTCAAACTGCCAGGGCTCTTTATCACCATGGTCTCCTGAAGAATGTGTTCTAAAGAAAGGGTGAAAAGTAGCAAGCTGAATCCAGCGCGTATATAATTCGCCATCTGGCGAGCCAATAAAACCACCTACATCTGAACCAGCAAAGGAAACACCGGATGTTGCCAACCGCTGACATTGAACATTGGCAATTTTCAAATGCTCCCAGGTTGCCATATTATCACCTGTCCACACAGAGCTAAACCGTTGAATACCGGCAAAGGCTGATCTGCTTATGGTAAAACTTCTTTCATTACCATTGTATTGCTCCAGTCCTTCAAACGTGGCCCGTGCCATCTGCATACCATACACATTGTGTCCTTTACGGTGGCTGCACGGATGTCCTTCGTAATTATGCCTGACGTCCCTGGGGAATGTTCCTTCCTCAAATACAGCAGGTTCATTCATATCATTCCAAACACCGGCTACACCGTCATTTACTAATCCACTAAACAAACCTGACCACCATATTCGCGCTTCCGGGTTGGTGAAATCAGGAAAGTGACATGGCCCTGGCCAAACACTGCCTTTAAAGCGGGCACCGTCCATACGCTTGCAAAAATAATCATGATATACACCTTGCTGGTAAACAGGATAATAAGGGTCAATTTTTATGCCCGGATCTATAATTACAATAGTTTTAAAGCCATCATTCCTTAAATCAGAAATCATCTTTTTAGGGTTGGGAAACCGCTTCTCGTCCCATGTAAAACAGCGGTAACCATCCATGTAGTCAATGTCTAAATGAATTACATCGCATGGGATTTTCTTAGACCTAAAATTATTTGCTAATTCCCGTACAGTACTTTCAGGATAATAGCTCCATTTGCTTTGATGATAACCAAGTGCCCACTTCGGAGGCATAGGTGCAAATCCGGTAAGCTCTGTGTAATCTTTTACCACATCAATGAGATTAGGACCATAAATAAAGTAATACCTCATTTCGCCCCCTTGTGCCCAAAAGCTTAAAGCTTCTTTTCTTTCTTTTCCAAAGTCAAAAAACGTTCTGAAAGAGTTATCAAGAAATATCCCATAACCCAAACCGTCTTTCAAGCCAGTGAAAAATGGTATGTTTTTGTATACCGGATCAGTTTCATTGCCATACCCATAGCAGTCTGAGCCCCATAATTCCCTTCTTGTTCCGTTCAGGTTTAATTTACCAGTCTTGTCCCCAAGGCCATAATATTTGTAATCGGGTGATGATTTTATGGTGGTAATAACTACATCGCCACCAAACTTCTTTTCTTCTTTCCAGTGATAGCCTTTTTCATCTTCCATAATAACCTCGTCTTGATCATTACAGATTTTTATGGTGAAATTCTTTTTGTAGATATAGCATTTAAGAATAGCGGTTCTAATCAAAATGTACTCTTTTTGATCTTTGAAACGGTATCTTGTATCGCCCAAGCTATATTCCGGGTCTACGGCATAAGAAAAGTCATCTTCAAAATAACCATCGTTAGAATACCTAAATTTTAAAATAGATTGATCTATGATGCTTAGCTGAAGAACGGAATGTTGTGCATATATTTTTAACGACTGTTTTTTTAATTTCCAGCTGATAAGTTCACCTGGATAAAACTCCTGTTCTTGGGTTTCTTTAAACTTCTCAATGTAATTCCCTTCAAAGTCTTTCTCTGCTGTTGTTGTTTCTTTCTTCTGTTCTTCCATCTGTACACTATTGATAATGTATTGTTAATCTCAATACGTATTCAAATTAATACACTAATTGTATTTATACACAAAGAGTGAAATTAATTATAATAATGGTTTAAAAGGGTATTTATAACTAAATGTGATATATTTTGAGTTAATATTTACAAACGAAGATAAATTGAATTAATTTATTGGTTCGTTTAAAAGCAATCAGGTATTATATGTCTAAAGAAGCTACATTAAAAACAGAAGAACATTTATTGGCAGAAATAGCTTGGGAGGTTTGTAATCAGGTAGGTGGTATATATACCGTTATTCGTTCGAAGGTGCCAACAATGGTAAAAAAGTGGGGTGAAAACTATGTACTCATCGGACCATATGCACGGAAGGAAGCCAATACAGATTTTGAGGAAAGTGAATTTGAGCATCCAATATTAAAAGAAGCTATTGACAATTGCCGTGCAAAAGGCCTTGATATACGCAGTGGTTTTTGGCTTGTATCAGGCAGGCCAAAGACATTGCTATTTAATCATCACTCGGCTTTTAACGAACTCGGAAATATTAAATATTACTATTGGCAAAACCATTCCATCGATTTCAAAAATTATGACCCCTTATTAGATGAGGTACTGGCCTTTGGGTATATGGTACATATCTTTCTTTCAGAATTAGCAAGAGTGGCATTAAGGCATAATGTAAAACCACTGGCACATTTTCATGAGTGGATGGCCGCCTCTGCATTGCCGAATCTTAGAAGGGATCAAGTGCCTCTACAAACGGTATTCACTACACATGCAACTTTGCTTGGTAGATATTTGGCAATGAATGACCCTCAATTTTACGATCACCTGCCTTTTGTGGACTGGAATAAAGAGGCGCAGTACTTTAATATAGAAGCAAATGTGAAGTTAGAAAGGGCGTGTGTTCATGGTGCGCATGTATTTACTACCGTGAGTGAAGTAACCGGCAAGGAATGTTTGCATTTATTAGGCCGCAGCCCCGATATGATCCTGCCAAATGGGTTGAATATTGAGCGTTTTTCTGTGCTACATGAAGTACAAAATTTGCATCATGAGTATAAACAGCTTCTTGAGCAATTTATTATGGGGCACTTTTTTCAGAGTTACTCATTTGATTTAAGCAAGACATTGTACTTTTTCACGTCAGGTAGGTTTGAGTATTTAAATAAAGGTTATGATCTAACACTAGAGGCACTAGCCAGGCTTAATCATCGACTTAAAGAAGCGAATTCTCCATTTACTGTCGTTATGTTTTTTGTAACAAAGCAGCCGGTACATTCTATGAACCCGGATGTATTAAATGCCCGGGCAATGTTGGATAAAATTCATGACAATAGTGAAGCCATTGTAGAGCAGATAAAGCAGCGACTAATCAGACAAGCGGCATCGAGCAAGGGTGATAATAAGCTTCCTAATTTGAATGATATGGTAGATGATTACTGGAAGCTAAGGCATCGCAGAACAATTCAATCGTGGAAAACAGATCAATTACCACCCGTTATAACACATAATTTGGTAGACGATGAAAACGATGAAATATTAAAGTTTTTACGAACGTCTAACCTGGTAAATAATGTAGATGATAAAGTAAAGATTGTTTATCATCCTGACTTTATATCGTCTACAAACCCACTTTTTGGGATGGAATACAATGATTTCGTAAGAGCGTGCCATTTGGGTGTTTTCCCAAGTTATTATGAACCGTGGGGCTATACTCCTTTAGAATGTCTGGCAAGGGGTGTGGCGGCAGTAACTTCTGATTTATCCGGATTTGGTGATTATATGAAAAATGTAGAAATAGGGGATGAGCAGCATGGGATATTTATTGCGAAAAGGGCCAATAAAAGTTTTGATGAATCGGCAGAAGATTTATGCAACATTATGATGAAGTTCATTCAGAATACCAGCCGGGCACGAATTGATATGCGCAACAAATCGGAAGATTTATCGGAATGCTTTGACTGGAAGAATTTATACAATGCATACGAGAAGAGCTATATCAAAGCCACAGTAACTTTGTTTTAAAATATAGATACAAATAAAATGAACGTAGACTTTCAGAAAGAGCTTGAGCGACTAGGAAAATCAGTAGAAAGAGTAGAGGAGCAACTGAAGCGATTCAAAAATGGATTTCCTTATTTAGCGATTAAAAAACCAGCTACGGTAGATAATGGCATCATCAAATTGTCGGGGTCAGAGTTGGGCCACTATATGTCAATTTATGAGAAAAAGGCCGCTGATCATGATATTCTCAAATTTGTACCTGCCAGTGGTGCTGCCAGCCGTATGTTTAAACGATTGTTTGAGTTTTTAACGGAAGATGAATCAGAAGTAGAAGAATCTGGTTTTTTGACTAAGTTTTTTAATGGTATTGAAAACTTCGCTTTCTATAATTCATTGAATAAAAAACTCGAAGCTCAAGGTACTTCAATTGCAGAGGCCAAAAAAAATAAGAAGTACCATCAAATCGTAAAGGCACTTTTAGACGAAGATGGATTGGGCTATGGGCAATTACCAAAGGGACTCTTAGAATTTCATAGGTATGGTAATGATGCTAAAACCCCAACGGCAGAACACTTTACTGAAGGTGAGAAATATGCGAAAGGAAAGGATGGAAAAGTGAGGCTTCATTTTACTGTTTCACCAGAGCATCAGTCTGCATTTGATAAAGAAGTGAGTGCGCTTAAAAAGAAGTTTTCTGATTTTGAAGTAGCTTTCTCGCAGCAAAATCCAGATACTGATACCATTGCAGTAACTCCTGATAATGAACCTTTTAGGGAGGAGGACGGCAGCCTTTTGTTTAGGCCTGCCGGACATGGTGCATTGATTGAAAACCTGAATAAAATTGATGCAGATATTGTTTTTATCAAAAACATCGACAATGTGGTACCTGACAGATTAAAAGAGAAGACCATTCTCTATAAAAAAGCATTGGGTGGGCTATTGACTGATGTTCAGGAGAAGTTGTTTGAAAATCTCAAGCAATTAGATGATGACCCTTCTGAAACTGAACTAGCGGAAATTGAAAAGTTTGCGAAAGAAGTACTTAATCTAAGTTTTAAAAATGGTTATGAGAATTTAACAGTGATAGATAAACGCAGCTACCTCAAAGCATTATTAAACAGACCTTTGCGTATTTGTGGGATGGTACCAAACACCGGAGAACCGGGTGGAGGGCCGTTTTGGATTGAAGAAAAAGATGGTTCAAAAACATTGCAAATTGTAGAAACATCTCAGTTTAATCCAGAAGACAAGAAAGCAGCTAAAGCCTTGCAATCAGCAACACACTTTAACCCTGTTGATCTGATCTGTGCTTTCAAAGATTACAAAGGGCAGAAATTTGATTTACGCAAGTATGTGGATTCGGATACTGGCTTTATTACTGAGAAATCTAAAAATGGAAAAGATCTGAAGGCCTTGGAAATGCCAGGTTTATGGAATGGTGCCATGTCCAACTGGATAACACTATTTGTTGAAGTACCTATTGAAACTTTCAACCCAGTAAAAACAGTAAACGACTTGCTAAGAGAACAGCATCAGGGATAATTGGATGCACTTAAATCTCAAACTTCCCAACGGCTTTTTCGCATCCTTCCCAGTTGATCTTGATTGTTTCTGGGCTGTTAATATGTTCTTCAGGAGTAAGTAGTTCCGGAAACCCTTGCCAGCCCTGGCCAGAAGGACCATAAAAGTCACCAGACTTTGCATTAGGATCCATTGCAGCTCTGATGATGCCTGTAGCCCCATCTTCTGCTGTTTGTGCCTGGTTCATCAAGTCTGAATTTTTTTCCATACCACCATCCTTGGCCGTAGTTACTTGAAGATTGGTGCGTGCTAACCCAGGGTGAGCAAGCAATGGAAGTACATTGGTAATGCCCGCTGCTTCTAATTTTTCTTTTAAACCATAAGTAAATGCACAATTGGCGAGTTTCGTTTGTCGGTAACGCTCCCATCTGGGACCTTTAAAATTCATATTATCTTCTTCAGTACCATCTCCACCTAAATTACCACCGTTTTTACCGAAATACACAGGCTCAAGTAAAACACCCATTCGGGCCATTGAGGTATGATTTACAATTCTACCTTGCTTACTTTTCTTAATTAATGAAAACAACTCTTTGGTTAAGAGAAAATGCGATAAAACATTGGTCTGCATCTGTACATCATATCCATCTTTGGTAGCCTCATCTTTTAATGCCATTACTCCGGCATTGTTCACTAAAACATCAACAACGTCATACTTGGACTTTATGTCACTTGCAGCTTTTTTAACACTATCAAAACTTTGCAGGTCACAGGCTATGGCTTCGAATTTGCCATTAGGTACTTCTTGCTGTAGTTGTTTTAATGATTTTGCCGATCGGTCACTTTCACGATTGAGGAGAATAACTGAAGCTCCTTTTTTTGCAACTTCTCTGGCGCACACATAGCCCGTACCACTCGTAGTACCTGTTATCGCTACTACTTTATTGGTCATATCTTGGGAGTGATTTTTAATAATATCACCCAGATGAACTGTGTCTTTTTGATAACTCATAATCTATTTTATTAGTGAATGTTCTATACACTACTAAATTTAATCAATTACGAGTAATGAAGTGTGCAATTAGGCTGCTACCTCTGCTCTTTTTGATTTTCTGTAAAGAAACGTATGAAAGATATTTCGCTTCGCGAAGCGCAAAGGTTTATCAGCATTTACGAATTTAATGTAAAGGTTTTTAGTTACTCCGAAATATTCATAAACACTTCCGTCCTGGAAAGTGACTTCCAACAGAAGGCCTTTGTGTTTGAAATCAGCTATGCCTGATTCATTAATTGTTGCTGTATATTCTTCCAAATTCGCGGCTTTGGTTTCTGGAGCGATACTCACTAAAAAGTGGTAACCATTAGTTATCTGTTGACTTTTTATGTTGGCCTCTTCTGCTAACGGGTTGCCATCTTGAAACTTATCAGGATGCCATTCTTTTACCAGATTTCTATAGGTTGTTTTTAGCTCCTTCAAATCTATGGTTCCTGATACATTAAAAAGTTTTTTGTATTCGTTGATACGTTTCATGGCTGTGCTTTCAAAATAAGTTGCAATGCTAACCCTAATTATTGGGATAATAAGATATTCCTCGAAATTGGAAACACTAAGATTGGCAGATGCGAATGGATTCCTTAATTTAATACATTAACCCAACTGGCTATGCAATACTACGATCCTAAAACCCTTTCCTTTTTGTTAACCAATGTGCATCATTTGGAAGAACTGCTAAAGGCAGAACGTTATGCCAACTATGATAAGCAATCAATAGACATGCTTTTGGAGGCGATAAAAGATTTTAGTGATACAGCGTTGTTTCCCTACATTAAGGAAATGGACGAAAAGCCTTCTGTTTTTAAGGACGGTCGCGTTGTTGTGCACGAACAGTTTGGCCCCATTCTGAAGAAAGCTGGTGAAATGGGATTGATTGGAGCATTTATGGACGAAAAAGACAATGGAATGCAATTGCCTGTTATGATCTTTAATGCACTCTATTTTATAATGGAGGCGGCAAACAATCATGTACCTGGGTATATGGGACTAACGGCAGGCGCTGCTAATCTGATTGTTACGTTTGGTTCTGAAGAAATAAAGAAGAAATACGTGCCCAAGATGCTCGAAATGCAGTGGGGCGGAACCATGTGCTTAACGGAGCCACAGGCAGGCAGCTCGCTATCCGACATTACTTCCTCAGCGAAGAATTTAGGAGATGGATCGTATTCGATTAAAGGACAAAAGATATTTATTTCGGCAAGCGATCATCAGTTTGCAGATAATTTTATCCATCTGGTATTAGCCAGAATAGAGGGAGCACCGGCAGGCACCAAAGGTGTTTCGCTGTTTGTTGTTCCTCAATACCGAGTAAATGATGACGGCAGCCTGGGTGATTACAATCATGTAGATGTAGTAGGGGAGTTTGAGAAACTTGGACAAAGAGGGTACTGTACCAATCACCTCGCATTTGGCGATAGTGGCGAAAGTATCGGCTATTTGGTAGGTGAGGAGAATAAGGGATTAACCTACATGTTTCAATTAATGAATGAAGCCCGAATAGCTACTGGCAGGATGGGTGCAGGTATTGCTTCTGCGGCTTACTACGCATCTCTACAATATGCGAAAGAACGGCCCCAAGGCAGAAAACTACAGAGCACTGGTAAAAAAGACCCTAATGAAGAACAGACGCTAATCATCAATCATCCGGATGTGAAACGAATGCTTTTACATCAGAAAGCTATTGTGGAAGGTAGCTTAAGTTTGATATTACAATGCGCTTATTATTTGGATAAACAACTGACAGTAGAAGGTGAGGAGAAGAATAAATACCATTTGTTAGCTGAAATTTTAACTCCTGTAGCAAAAACATATCCTTCAGAAGCAGGTAAAGAAGCCGTGGATACCGGATTGCAAGTGCTAGGAGGTTATGGGTTTATGATGGACTTTATACTGCAGCAGTATTACCGTGATATACGCATTATCTCCATTTATGAGGGCACTACGGGCATACAATCATTGGACTTGCTGGGCAGAAAAGTGACGATGATGGAAGGCGCAGCCATGAAGTTGCTGGCAAAAGAAATTGAAGAGGCAATTGTAGCTGCCATGGCCAAAGAAGAGCTAAAGACATACGCCAATAAGTTGGGCGAAAGTGCTAAAATGATAGAAGTGTGCATGACGCATCTAATGCCCTACGCCATGCAGGGAAACCACGAACGCTACTTGGCCGATGCTACCATTTTTATGGATTTATTTGGCACAGTGGTTATAGGCTGGCAATGGCTGAAAATGGGTTTGGCTGTTATGGATGAAGATGCTGCCTTTAAAGAAAGCAAGCTCCACACACTGGACTACTTCTATAAGTATGAGATGTCTCGCTGCCGAGGATTACAGAAAACCATCTGCCATCCTTCGGAGGTAAATGTAAAAGTAGGGGTGGAGGTTTTTTGACGCCTGTGTAGAAAACGTATGCCACACGAGGCTATAAAAAATTAAACGTAGCATTTTCTGCTAATTTTCTCAACGCACTCAAGTCAAAAAAGCGTAACACTTGCCGATTCCTGCTGTGTTCTGGTTGGTTGTCAAGCTATGGAATGCAAGCAGAAAATGCATTGCTAGTCGCACCAATCTAAGCTACAAGGTGATTTAGCATATGTTTTCTACACCATGTTGTGAGGTGTTTTATTATTCAAGCAGTTGGTAAATGTAGATTGCCCCCTACTGCTCTCAATACTTTAAGAATAGTATCGAATTGAGGTTTTGAGCCTTTTGATAAAGCTTTGTACAAGCTGGGCCTACTAAGGCCTGTTTCTTCTGCAATTTTTGACATTCCACGAGCTTTAGCCACATGTCCAAGGGCAGTTTTGATGTCTTCAGCATCACCTTCTTCTAGTACCGTGTTCAAATACTCAGCAACCATGAGGTCATCTTCTAAGTATTCTGCGATATCAAATTTTGTAACATTAGTTGCCATTTCTATCTTCTTTAAAGTTGTTCCATAATTCCTTGGCTTTTATTATGTCCTTCTGTTGCGATGATTTAGTTCCACCGTTAAGAAGGAGCACGACTTTGCCATTATATTCCTTCAAATAGACACGGTATCCTTTGGCGTAATGAATTCGGAGTTCACTAATTCCTTGTCCAACAGGTTCACAATCTCCAAAGTTTCCATGTTCTTGTATTCTCTGAATTCGAAAGAGAATTTTGGTCTTGGCTCGATGATCTTTAAGTTTTCTGAGCCATTTATCAAATTCTTCTGTTTTTTCAATAGAATACATACGACAAATGTATTCACTTGGATACATATAAACAATAAATTACAAGAATTTTTAGCTGCGATAATGCCTCACAACGACCATGTAACAGGAACAAAAGGTGCTGTTACACAAAAAGGTGCTGTTATATTTTATTAGTGAAAGATAAAACTAAAGTAATCAATTTAATAATTGTCATTTACCCATTAAAAACCAAATAAAAACTAGTTCCTTTTCCCACCTCAGATTTTACCCTGATGTTCCCATTATGTAGGTGCATAATTTGCTTGGATAAGCTCAAACCTATGCCCGAACCATCTTTTTTGGTGGAAAAGAATGGAACAAAAATTTCACTAATCTCTTTATCAGGAATACCAGCTCCATTATCAGTAATCTCAATAGTCTTTTTGTTATTCTCAACGTACCCCTTAACTACAATTTTTGGGTCTTTTGTATTCTGCAAAGCATAAGTGGCGTTTTTTACCATATTAATAAGAACCTGTTCAATTAACGCGCTATCTAACATTAGCTCATCCATGCCATCAACCGAATACTCAAAGCCAATTTTGTCCTTTTTCAGTTGTGCCTGCAGTAAACTGCTAATTGAATCCAAAAACTGCTGCATATTCACCTTTTCTAGTTTAGGCTTAGCTACTTTGGTGAGTCTGCGGTAATCATCAATAAAAGTGAGCATACCGTTCGATCTGCGTTGTATGGTCTTCAATGAAAACAACAAGTCTTCAATCGTTTCATCATCCAGCTCAGTTACTTTTTTGGCTTTACCATCTGCTTCAATGACCGACTGCATGGTTTCTGTAAGCGAAGAAATAGGGGTGGCAGAGTTCATGATTTCATGCGTAAGAATCTTAATGAGTTTATGCCAGGCCTCAATTTCTTTTTGTTCAATTTCGCCATGGATATCCTGAAAAGTGATGAGCTTATATTGTGTATCCAGCATTTTGATCAACACTACATCCACCGAAAGTGTATGGCTTTGACCCTGGATGGATATTTCAATCAAACGCCTGCCAGACTCGTTCATTTCATTAATTTTAGCTGTAAACGAGCGACTTTTTTCTTCTAATATTCTCCAGTTTTTAATGCCTTTCACACCTAGTATCCGTTCAGCCGATTTGTTCATTAAGGCAATATTCTGGTTGTTCTCCAATGAGATAATTCCGATGTTCATGTTATTTACCACCAACCTCAGGTACTCAAACTGAGCCTGCTTCTCAATTTTGGCTTCTTCGTATGATTGTATGATATCATCAAAGGCATCGTGCAGCTCTTCAAAAGATCTGCCAATTTTCGACCTTCTGAAGTTGATAGAGAAATCGTTGTGCCTAATAGAAAGGATGAATTTCGCCAACTCCCGGTTGGTATAGTTCACAAACCTAATGAGCTCGTATACCTGCAAGACCAATAAAATAAAAAGTATAATTTGATTAAAGAAGAGCCGGTCATCTCCAAAAATGTAGGCTAGTAGCAATACAGTGACCAGAATAAAACTTACTCTGATTATAACCTTGAAGTTGAACCGTTTAAATAATGACATTGCGTGAAGATACACAATGCAGTAATTTTAAGAATGGATTGATGATAAACAGATATTAGGAACTGATTTAGTGCGATGGTATAGTAAACGAAAAATTACTGCCTTTACCCACTTCACTTTCTATCTGCATATTTCCACCAAGTTTATTTACAAAATCTTTACAAATGCCTATGCCCAATCCAAACCCCTTTTCTCCGTTAGTACCTTCGGTGGTATGAATGCATTTAACATTTAATATTTTTTCGATTGTATCAGGGTCAATTCCACACCCTTCATCTATCACCGAAAATTTGGTAATACAATCCTTTTGAGCGGACTTTATAAAAATTTTAGATCCTTCTGTTGAGAATTTTATGGCATTTGATACCAAATTTCTAAGAATAGTCTTGAATACATGTCCGTCAGTATTTAACACCAATGGTTTAGGTATTTGGTTTTCAATTATTAGACCTTTTTCATCAGCCTGACCTTGCAGGTGGCAGATCACTCTATCCGCGGCCTCTTTCATATTAATCTCCCCCTGCTCTAACTCAATTACATTAAACTGATTTCTTGACCAGAGTAACAAATCCTGTAACAGGCTGAACGAATCCTGGGACTGTTTTTGAATTTTTTTTAGAAAGGTAAAGAGCTCTTCTTTGGAGAGATTGTTAAAATCTGATAATACAATACTCAAAAGCCCTTGTAAAGAATTAAAAGGCCCCCTCAGGTCGTGCGATATTACTGACAATAATTTATCCTTTTGTCTGTTTATTTCGTCCAGTTCTTTATTAAGAATTTGTAGGGCAAATTCATTTTCTTTTTTTTCTGTTATATCACGAGAAACAGTTTGAAGTTTTATTACACGATTACCTGCATCTGTAATAGGCATAGTGTTGGTATCAAACCAAATGTATTCACCATTCTTTTTTCTAATTCTATATTCGGTCGAGATTATTTTTTTTCCTGCTATTGCCTGACGATGTGATTCATTTTCAATCCTGCTGATGTCTTCCGGATGAAATAGTAAGTAAGGATTTGTGCCGAGTAATTCTTCCTGGGTATAGCCTAATAAATTCTCTACAGAAGGACTGAGGTAAGTGTATGTTCCATCTGGTTCATGCAGACCTACAAGGTCAATCATGTTCTCAGCCATCATTTCAAAATATACTTGCGATATATTCTTTTCAGTAACCATGCAAGTGGAATTGATAAAATGAACTTAAGTATTTTGACTGATAATCAGAAGCTTAGCTGGTTAATAATGCCTTATCTATTATTTAAGCCATGATCTATATTAAATGAATTATAAAATATAGGTTAGTGCTAATTCAATTCGTGTACTTAATTGTAAGTAAAGAATAATTATTATTAACCACTAGCACCCTAAAACTCCCTTTTTTCTTGTTGTGACGAAATAGCTTTGCGGCATGACGAAGATAATATACCTCCTGTGCTTTGTGCTTATGCCATTTGTTGGGTATCCAAACGACAGTAAAATTGAAGAAGCTATTGCAACAGATAACCTAGAATCCTACATAAAACTCATTAATCAAAAACCTGATATATTGCAGCTTACATTAGCTGTAGAACATCACTCCATTAAAATATGCGATTACATTTTAGTACAGGATTCTGATTTAGTAAACCAGCATAACGAGCAGGGCGCCACACCACTAACAGTGGCAGTTGGTAAGAAAGATATAGAATTAATCACCAAGTTGCTGGAATCTGGGGCTGACGCTAATCTGGCACAAACTCAGGGATTAAAGGCAACATCACTTATGCTTGCTTCAGCGAATAATGATATAAAGGCCATGGATTTGCTTATTACACATGGAGCAGCTGTGAATCAGGTTGATGTGAATAACGATCATGCCATTAATTGGGCAACATATTACGGTCATTTACAAGCAATGCAACTGTTGCTAGATCGTGGTGCTGATATCGAATTAAAGAGTAAACACGGCAATGCCATTGATGTTTGCTACCGTTTATGGCACGCAGATTCTGTGGCCAATGTATTCCGACAGAATATAAAGAAGAGCGATCTAAGTAAAACGCAAAAGCAATTATTTGAATCGGTACGTTCAGGAGATTTTAGTGCATTTGAGCGTTTGATGAAGAAGGAATCTAACCCAAATTTAAAAGATGAGTTAGGAACACCATTATTGCATCATGCTGCTGAGAGAGGAGATGTCGAAAGTGTTAAATTGTTGATTAATCAGGGAGTTGATGTCAATGAATTTAACAGGGCAGGGCAGACGGCATTAGCTTATGCATGTAGGTTTGGAAGGAAAGAAGTAGTTAATATTCTATTGACGGCCAATGCAAATGTTAATGTGGCTGGCGAGCACTATAGATTAACGCCAATTATAGGTGCTGCAATACACGGAGATATTGACGTGGCTCAATTATTAATAGATAATGGAGTTGCCTTAAACACGAAAGACTCCGTCAATCAGGCTGCTGCTTTGCATTGGGCTATGTTTTATGGAAATACAGAATTAGCCACATTTCTCATTAATTCAGGAGTGGATTACAAATCAGATATTTTGGCAGGCCGATATACTGGTGAATCACTGGCTAAAGCGTATAGGTATAATGATATAATTGAAGCCATAGAAGCAAAAGAGAGGAGTCAAAATCCATTATTTGGCAGCTGGATTATGAATGAGATTGGATATCAGCAACCGGACACAACGGCATTCTATACGATGGAATATCCGGGAAGACTAATTATATCAGATAACAGGTATTCCATAATGTACAATCCATACGCTCAGAATAGAAAACCCTCAAAAGATGTTTCCAAACTAACCGATGAAGAAATGATCTATTGCTTTAAAACATTGGCGTTTAACAGCGGCACATATACAATTAAAGACTCAGTGCTAACAACTACCGCAGATATGGCAAAAGTATCTGGTTTTGAGGGTGGGATTCAATATTACAGTTTTGCAAAATTACCAGAAGGACAAATTAAAATGACCATGTATGATGAGACCTATCCTGACGGTAAGAAACCTGAATGGTATGGTAAATTAAAAATTGTCTTTATATTGGAAAAAGAATGAAACCATCGGCTTGACTGAACTAAGATACATCCTGCTATTATATGCTTTTGCTTCTTTTTTTATTGCAGGAGGAATCTTCTTCAAGCAGAATAACCTTTCTAATAAAACTATCTCACTTTTTATTTTATTACTAGGGGTCGAGATTTTTGAATTCTTGTTTTCCACTAGTAATGCCATGCAGTATTACCCTCAATTTGTAGGAATATACTTCTTTCCAGCGGGCTATTTATATGGCCCTCTGATTTGGATTCATTTTCTTGCTGTTTCTGGCAAGGAGGTTAAACCAATACAACTCCTACATTTTATTCCATTCTTGGTGGTCTTGTTTCTTATGAGGGATATTCTTCTTATGGATGGCCTGACCAGGATTGAATACCTCAGTAGCAATTTTTATACCTTAACCATGAATATGAATTATGCGAGGGCAGGTCATTTATTGATTTATGGTATCGCATTATTGGTATTTCTATACAAAAACAGGTTGTATCTCAATGCAAGGGAAAAGTTATATGAGATATCGTTATGTACCATCTATTTTTTGAGTGCAGTCCTAATTAATGTCCTCACCGAGTTTGCTAGTGGCTGGAGAGATTTTATTTATTATTATTTTACTATTTATACACTTGTTTTATTAATCGCTTACCTGCTGTATACCAACCCATCCTTTCTTAAAAATATTACACGTAAATATTTAAGCAGTGCAATAGCTGAAGAAGATATGAGTCGTATTCAGGGTAAAATAAGAGAGGTTTTTAAAAAGGATTTTCTTTTTTTAAAAGGTGATTTAAGTCTGGCTAATGTGGCGGAGATGATTGACGAAAAATCGCATCATATTTCTCAGACATTATCTGTAAAGTTAGATCGAAATTTTAATGACTACGTAAATTATGAGCGTATAGAATACGCAAAAAAGTTGCTTCATAATCCTGAATTTGAACATTTTAAAATTGAAGCAATTGCCATTGAGTCAGGCTTTAATAATAAAGTCACGTTCAACAAAGCCTTTCAGAAGTTTACAGGAGTCACACCATCGAATTATAAGTCCCTTAAAGGGTGATGACCAAGTAATCTGTCCTATAATATTTGCCGTTCAACATATTTTAACAGCTGACTGAAAAGTTCTACGTATTAGGTGTAGGTAGTAAAAACTTCATATGACAACGAAAAGTAAAATGTGGCTTCGGGGAATAATTATTCTGGTTTTATCGGTACAGTTTCTCGGGGCCGCTTTTGCTAAATTAACGGGCCAAATGTGTGAACATTTTATGGCCAATGGCCTGGGCTACGAGTTTATGATGTTCATAGGATTCTTAGAAGCCATTTCTGTATTAGGACTTTTCATTCCTGGCACTAGAGTAAAGGCAAGCCTTATTCAGATGGCTATTATGTGCGGTGCAATGTACACTCACTTTCAGACATTGGATGTATTAATGATACTTGTGAATATCACAAACATTGGTCTATCGAGCATTATTATCTGGGTAGAGCTCGATAAGAAGTATATGTCGGATGAAATGCTGCTTAAAGGGAAGGAAGTTTAATTCGTTACTTCGCTCTGCGCTCATTGCCCCATGCCCTGTGCTCATTAACCCAACCCATACTTATTCAACCTACGATACAGCGCAGTGCGCGTTAAACCCAGTTGCTTAGCCGTTTGAGTTACATTACCATCATTTTCTTTTAATGACTTTTGAATAAACACTTTCTCCATTTCATCAAGTGTTATGGCATCTTCGGCAGAATGTGACTGGGAAGAAGTTGATGTTGAAATAAACTGATCAGCATTAGTGATCACTTTTTCTTCCGATAATATTATAGCTCGCTCGGTGGCATGCTGCAATTCTCGAACGTTGCCGGGCCAAGGGTATACTTTTAGCTTTTCAATTACTTGCTCATCTACCGATATCAACGGCTTCTGATATTTCTTGCAGAATATTTGAATGAAGTGATTAAGTAGTATCGGAATATCTTCTTTTCTTTCCCTTAATGGAGGAAGTTCAATGGCTACCGTGTTGATTCTATATAAAAGATCTTGCCTGAAAGTACCCTCATTTACCATTTGGTTGAGATTCATGTTGGTGGCTGATAAAAGCCTAAAATCAACACTTATTTCCTTGGCTGAACCCACTTTATTGATTCTCTGAGTTTGCAATGCAGTGAGTAATTTAGCTTGCAGAGGTAACGAGAGGTTGCCGAGTTCATCAAGAAAAAGTGTACCATTTTGAGCCATTTCAAACCGCCCCATTTTGTCAGCTTTGGCATCCGTAAATGCACCTTTCACATGCCCAAAAAGCTCCGATTCAAAAAGCGATTCGGTGATAGCTCCTAAATCGACATTGATAAACGATTCGTTACTTCTTTTGGAAAGGTCGTGTAAAGCTCTTGCCACCAATTCTTTACCGGTTCCATTTTCGCCTAAAATAAGTACATTGGCATCAGTTGTGGCCACTTTGCTTATAAGGTCTTTCACCTTTTCAATGGCCGCAGATGTTCCAATTAAATTTTTGAATGGGTCGTTCTGCTGTTGTACAGCTTTTAATCGGGTAATCTCCTTTTTAGATTTTCTATGCTGAATGGCAGAAAGAATGGTGCCTAGTAGCTTTTGGTTTTTCCATGGTTTAAGAATGAAGTCGGCAGCACCCATTTTCATGGCTTTTACCGCTAAATCAACTTCACCATAGGCTGTAATGAGAATCACTATCGCTTCCGGGTCGAGCTCTAAAATTTTAGAGAGGTAATGAAAACCTTCTTCACCATCATTGACACCCTTCTTAAAATTCATGTCAAGCAGAATAACATCATAATCTTTGATTTCGAAGTAGCCTGGGATCTTTTCAGGGTTTTCTTCGATATCAACGCTTGAGAATTCTTGCTTCAGAAACATGCGGGCTGTTTCGAGTACATCACGATCATCATCTACAATGAGTATGTTGGCATTGGTTTTCATTCACTCCAAAAATGAATGAATAGAAGTATAGAAACAACAAAAGTGTATCATTTATGATACACTTTTAAATTGTTATTGATATAAATATTCCCCTCTTGGGAGGGGTAAGGGGTGGGTAAAACTATGTGTTTTATGAGTACCCACCCTCAGCCCCTCCCAGGAGGGGAGTTATTTGATTGGGTCAATTAATTCAATTTCTCAATCGGCCTAACCTCAACACCACCACCGTATCTCACATGCGGGTGTTTATTGGCTATGGCAAGTGCCGCCTCAAAATCATTGGCCAGAATGATGAAGTAACCAGATAGCGCACTATTCGAATTTCTGGTACTCTGGTTGCCTAACCACTTGCCATTATCGGCCAACTTTTCTGCGCCACTTAACTTGCCCTGATCACTCATAGCAATGGCCCAGTTGGTGTATTCTTCCACGAGATTACTCATATTATTTGGTGCGAATGATTCATTTTCATACAAGAAAAGGGCGTACTGGTTCATGCTAGTCGGTGGTACGCTTGAGTTCGTAAATGTGGTTCCAATAAATAGTCCGCATACCAAAGCAGTTACGGTTGCTGCGGCCCAATAAATGTGTATTTGTTTCATGTTCGTTTCATTTTTAATTAATTCTAGCTGAATGAGTCGATCAGTCACCTTGCTTTTCAAGTGTTCAGGCGCTTTTATGTCGGCCTTCAATTTTTCAAATACCTGACTTTCTTCGTTAGTGAGATTATCATTTTTCATACTGATAGTCTTTCATTAATTCTCTCATTCTTTTTCTGGCCTGGAAGAGCTGACTTTTGCTGGTGCCTTCATTGATGTTAAGTATGTCGGCAATTTCACGATGTTTATAGCCTTCCAAATCATGTAATAGTAATACCATTCGAAAACCTTGCGGCAGCGCCTTTATTGTTTCCTCTAAATCCATGGAAACAGAAGTATGGGCTTCGATAGAGTTTTCAAATTGTAATTCATCGATGTCGTCAGTTACTTTAAGTTTTTTTCGCAAATGGTCATAGTTCTTATTGATCAATATGCGCGTCATCCAGGTAGAAAGTCTCGACCGGCCTTCAAACTTTTCGAGGCTCTGAATTATTACTACCCAGGTTTCTTGAATCAGGTCATGCAGGTAGCTATCATTTCCTTTTGAAAGGAAATAAGCCACTCGATACAAGGCAGGGTTGCAGTACTCATAAAGCCTGTTAAAACTTTCGGTAGACCCGTCCTTTAAAAAGCTTTCTACTAGTTCTTTGTCGGTTGAATTCAATTCCTGCAATTTGACCATTAGTGTATGTAAGATAGTAAATGGTTGTATGAGTTGAAGAATTATTTTGTATCGTTTTCATTACATTACACTGTATCGTTTTTGATACACCCTAATTAATCCAGATCTTTAAATTCCTTGTTTTTGGTAAATGGAGAGAGTTTGCCTTAAATGGCATCTATTTTGGCATTCACTATTCAAATTTTGGAACGATGCTCAGAAATTATCTAAAAATCACCCTCAGGAATATTAAAAAAGATAAGTGGTTTTCGCTTATCAATGTCATCGGTTTAACAATAGGTATAGCGGGCAGCCTGCTCATATACATTCATATAAAACATGAATTGAGCTATGATAACTTCCACAACGACTCTGAAAGACTTTACAGGGTAGTTCGGTTTACAGAAACTGCTCAGGGAAGAGATTATGAACAAAACGTCCCTTATCCATTAATCAATGCATTACGAACCGATTTCAGCCAATTTGAAGCTGCTACGCTTTATCATAGTGACGAAGATGCTACCGCAATTGTTGATGGCGAAAAGTTCAGGTTTGAATACGGCATATTTGCAGATTCAAGTTTTTTTGATGTTTTCAACTTTAAAGTGCTTAGTGGTGATCCGGCAAAGAGTCTTGGCGAACCCAACTTCGTTTTCCTTTCTGCTTCTACGGCAAAACGTCTGTTTAATGATAAAGACCCAATTGGCAGGAAAATAAAGTTCAATAACAAGCTGGAAGTGGAAGTGGTAGGTCTTTTTGAAGATATCCCTGCCAACACAGAGCATGAATTTGAATACGTAATTTCTTACCCTTCTTTTTCAAGCGAGTATTTTGGTGATTTAGACATTGACTCATGGCAGATGAGTGCAGAAGGTTATGCTTATGTAAGGCTATTGCCAGGTGTAAAAAAACCTGAAGTGGAAGGTCTATTTAAGTCAGTAATTCAAAAATACTATCCAGAGCAGGATGGAGGCAGGCGAACTTTTGTACTTCAACCAATTGATGAGGTTCATTACGATCAGCGTTGGAATAATAATGCAACCAATATTGATACGCTCATTACTATTGGCCTCATTGGCGCATTCATTCTGTTTGTTGGCTGTGTAAATTTCATTAACCTCTCTACGGCACTTGCGGTAAGAAAATCTAAAGAAATTGGCGTGAGGAAAACGCTGGGGGCTCAGAAATTTCAGTTAGTTGTTCAATTTCTGGGTGAGACATTTATTGTTACTCTGGTATCCGCTCTATTGGCCATCGCTATTGCAGAAAGGCTTATACCATTATTCAACGGCTCATTCAATACAGAATTATCTATAAACGTACTTGAAGATTACAGTATTCTGGGTTTTACGGCACTCATTGTACTAATTGTAACCATTTTAGCTGGAATCTACCCAGCCCTGGTGGTGTCCGGTTTCAGCGCCACTAAGGCATTAAAGAATAACATACACTCACAAAGCTCAAGCTCACTATTTTTGAGAAAAGGCCTGATCATCGTTCAGTTTTTTATCTCTCAAATATTAATTATTGGAACAATCATCATTTCTAGTCAAATGGAATTTTTCCTAAACCAACCACTCGGGTTTAATAAAGATGCAGTGATCAATATTGGTTTAGGACAAAATGATTTAGACAAGCAAAAAACCTTTAGGGAGCGATTGATAAGGAATCCGAACATCAAAGAAGTATCATTTAACCTGGGGGCTCCTATCACGGAAAGTAATTTTGAAACATACTTTTGGCCATCAGATCAGACTTCTGAACAAGGCATGCAGGTAGAGGTGAAGCCTGCTGACATTCACTACAACGAAACTTATGGGATAGAATTATTGCATGGTAGATGGTTCACTGAATCGGACGAACAACTGGCAACTAATATCTTCCAAGAAGATGCTTCCGAAAAGGCACTTGTTTACATTTTGAATGAAACTGCCGTTAAGAAAATGGGCTTTGCTGACCCTGAGGAGGCCGTAGGTACCCTGATCACATCAGGTGTAGGAGGTATGACAGGCCCAATAATTGGTATCGTAAAAGATTTTCACACGAAGTCATTTCACAATGCTATTAGCCCCACCATGATCGTTAACTTCCCAATGTTCTACTATAATGCTGGTGTTAATATAACAGCTCAGAATAGTCGTGAAACCATTGCTTTCATGAAAGACACTTTTGAAGAAGTATACCCTGAGCAGATTTTTGAGTATGACTTTATGGACAATTCAGTGGCTGAGTTGTATCAGACAGAAGAAAGAGCTTATAATCTTCTGGTTGTGTTTAGTTTACTTTCAATTTTTATATCGTGTTTGGGTTTACTTGGCGTGATCTCCTTT
Source organism: Fulvivirga sp. (assembly GCF_040220315.1). Classification (GTDB taxonomy): domain Bacteria; phylum Bacteroidota; class Bacteroidia; order Cytophagales; family Cyclobacteriaceae; genus Fulvivirga. The sequence goes on along the minus strand of NZ_JAVJUY010000148.1, from coordinate 11,635 downwards.
GTTGTAGCTCAAAAAACTAAAGAAGTAGGAGTAAGAAAAGTATTGGGTGCGAGTATTCCAAGTATAATGGTGCTCTTCACCAAGGACTTTCTGTCATTGGTAATAATTGCCTTTATGTTAGCAGCACCAGTTGCCTGGTATTTCTTAGATGGCTGGTTAAGCAACTTCGCTTATCAGATTGATATGCAGGTATGGTTCTTTGCTGTTGGCTTTTTTCTTTCAACGCTCATAACATTTATCACTATTGGGTATCAATCACTGAAAGCGGCCATATCTAACCCTGTGAATGCACTTAGAACAGAGTAGTCATGAATAGAAATACGTTCAAGTTAATCTCCAGATTATTAGCGAAAAATAAAGCGCATACTCTCATTAATGTATTGGGGCTTAGCATTGGTATAAGTGCGGTTGTTCTAGTTGCCCTTATCATAAAATTCAATCTCAGTTTCGATACGTTTCATCCAAATACCGAGTCAGTATTTCGATTAGTGCAACACCACATTGATGGTGATCGTATTGGTCACGATGCAGCTATTCCATTTCCTATTCGTTTGAATTTCAGAGAAGACAATCCGCAGGTAGAGTACTTCACTATGATAGATGGAAATACGCCACAAGGTCTAGTTTCATTGATGCGAAATGGGCAGAAAATCAAGTTTGAAGAAGATGACGCTATTCAAGCTTTTGTACAGCCAGATTATTTTAAAATTTTTCAAGTTAACTTCATCTCTGGAGATCCAGTCCACTCATTGGACGACCCTTACACAGTCATTTTATCTGAAAACCTGGCAACAAAATACTTCGGTGATCCATCCGCAGCAATGGGTGAAGTCATTAAAATTGACAATGTATACGACTTAAAAATCACAGGTATTATCGAGAATCCACCGATGAATACCGATTTTCCTTTCGAGATGCTCATTTCGTTTTCCACGGACGAAAAGAATAGAGCCTGGGAAAGGTGGGATGCTTCTTCAACAACAGTAAATGCTATTGTAAAGCTTGCAAACGGTACTAATGTAAAGTCGTTTCATGAGCAAATTGTCAATTACATACAAGATAGAAAGGCAGAATCTGATCCAACCATTATAGAGCTAGCCTTGCAGCCTTTGGAGGAAATTCACCACGATGAAAACTACTTTAACTACGGTGAAAGGACCGCTACCTATAATGAAATTTATTCCATGGCTGTACTAGGGTTACTACTTTTAGTAACTGCATGTATCAACTTTATTAACCTCAATACAGCATTTGCTGTAAAGCGATCCAGAGAAATAGGTATTAAAAAAGTCCTGGGAGGATCCAGAGCATCAATCCAATTACAATACCTCTTAGAAACAGGGTTTATTACACTAATATCTATTGGCATTGCATTAGGGTTAGCAGAACTCATGCTCATTGGTATCGACACAATCATTGGGTATAGACTACCTGGTATTGAATATAATATTGAGCTTTTTGCTTCCCTGGCTATACTTTTAATTGTTGTTACATTTCTAGCCGGCTTATATCCTTCTTTCATCATCTCCAGATTTTCACCAATAGAAGCATTAAAAAATAAAATCACTAACACATCGCGAGGTGGCTTTTCGCTGCGAAAGGTGCTGATTGTTGGTCAAATATTGGTATCGCAATTCCTGATTATTGCTGTTTTAGTAGTCATGAGGCAGGTAAATTACTTTATGGAACAGCCTATGGGTATCGATTCGGAGGCAGTAGTTGAGTTTAGAATTCCAACTACGGAAGTTGATTTAGCCCTATTGGGTGAACGGATCAACGCAATAGATGGTGTACAGTCAGTTTCATTCTCCAATACGGGAACTGCTTCTGAAAATACATGGGGTGGCCTGGCCAAATTTGATAATGGTAAAGAAATAATTAATACTCATTTGCAAGTGAAGCTTGCTGACAGTAGTTATTTATATACATATGGAGTGAAGTTGATAGCAGGTAGAAATGTATCTAACAGAGATACAATCAGAAGCTACTTAATTAATGAAAAGGCTTTATCAGATTTAATGCTTAGTAATCCTGAGGAGGCTTTGGGGCGAAAACTAAATGTATGGGGTGAAGATGGCACCATCATCGGTGTGATAGAAAATTTTAATACCATGTCCCTACATCATTCTCAACGGCCAATTGCGCTATGGTATGCGCCATCTATGCATTATCGTGGAGCAGTGAAGTTAACAGGAGTCAATACCAAAAGTACCATTAACAGAGTACAAGAAGAGTGGGAAGCATTTTTTGGGGATTACTTTTTCAACTATTACTTCCTGGATGATGAAATAGCCAATTTTTATAAAGAAGAACAAAGGCTTGGTAGAACCTTCGGAGTTTTATCCGGTGTCGCAATTTTTATAGGTGTGATTGGTTTACTCGGTCTAATGTCATTCATGGTTAACTCCAAATTGAAGGAAATAGGAATTCGAAAAGTGCTAGGTGCAAAAATCAGTCAGATTCTGGCATTGTTTTCAGTTGACTTTGTGAAGCTATCAATTATTGCTTTTGCCTTTGCGGCACCAATAGGGTGGTACGTTATGAACAGCTGGCTCAATGACTTTGCTTTCAGGATTGAGATTGGAGCTATGGTGTTTGTTTTATCCATAGGAATTTCACTCTTCTTCACGCTGGTAACTATCAGCTATAAATCGCTAAAGGCGGCCATGGTAAATCCGGTAGATGTACTAAAAGACGAATAACAACAAACTCATGATAAGAAATTACCTGATAACAACACTGAGAAATCTGACCAGAAACGCAACAAACACGGTCATAAATGTAGTAGGTTTGTCGCTGGGAATTGGTTGCGCAATCATCCTATTTCTACTAGCTGCGTATTCTAACAGCTACAATACCTTCGAAGATAATTACGATCGTATCTACAGGCTCGTAAACTCATCTGACGGTCAGGGTGGGCAACGCGATTACACAACAGGCGTACCAACGCCTCTGCCTTACGTGCTCAAAGAAGAGCTTTCAGATGTGGAGCAAATCGCCCATGTTCGGGATCATTATGAGGAAATGATGTTCACCGTAAATCCTGACTCACAAAGCCCACAATATTTTGAATTGCGTGACAGGCGCCTCGCTTTTACTGAAAATAGCTATTTCTATATTTTTACTAAAAAGTGGCTAGCAGGTGATAAATCTACTGCATTGCTAAAACCCGGCAGCACAGTAATTTCAGAATCAGTGGCTAAACAGTTATTTCCCAATGGCAATGCGCTGGGTCAATCAGTTATATTTAATAAAACATATGAATTAGTGATTGATGGTATCGTGAGCAATCAGCCGGAAAACTCGGATATGCCTCATGAAATATTCATTTCGCTAAAAACGCTTGATGAAAAAATTGAAGATGGTTCTTGGGGGAGTGTGAGTAGTAATGATCAATGCTATATGCTTTTTCCTGAGGGGGTTGTTCCGACTGAAAGTTTTCAGGAAAGGATTATGGCAATTCGATCAAAATTTGTGGATAATGATAATAACTCACTCTACGAAGTGCAACCTATGAGCGACCTGCACTTTAATGAGAAGTGGTCCAATTTAACATATGACAGTATAACGAGAGACCAGTTGATGGTGATAGTGATTGTGGCTATATTCTTACTTATAACCGCATGCATCAATTTTGTCAATCTTTCTACAGCCATTGCAGTAAAACGCTCTAAAGAAGTTGGAATAAGAAAAGTGCTGGGAGGTACTAAAAAACAGTTGGCACTTCAATTTTTATCTGAGGCCTTTTTTATCGTTTTGATATCTGTGATTGTGGGTATTGGCATATCAGAGCTAATACTTATTTATCTCAATCCTTTTCTGGAAATTAATCTGGATATATCGTTTTCAGACATTACATTTTTAGGATTACTAGGCGCAGGAACACTGATTATTACATTTCTTGCGGGCTTTTATCCTTCTTTAGTTTTGTCTGGGTTTAAACCTGCGCTTGCTCTTAAGAATAAAATAACCAACAAACATGCTGGCGGTATTTCATTACGGAAGGGGTTGGTCGTATTTCAGTTTTTTATCTCACAGGTGTTCATCATGGGAACGCTTATTGTGCTTTTTCAGATGGATTATCTCAAAGAAAGGGATTTAGGGTTTAGTAAAGATGCTATCATACACACCCGAATACCTGAACCAAATGTGAATAAACATAAAACATTAAAAACTGAGCTTGCCAAGCTGGCTGGAGTAGAAGAAGTAAGCACCATGTTCAGTCCTCCTTCATCTGGCTCAGTGGCAGTGTCGAATTTTAAATTTGAAGACTCACCAGAGGATTTTTATACGGCTATGAAATATGCTGATGAAGACTTTCTGGAGATTTATGATATTCAACTTTTGGCGGGCAGAAATATACAGCAATCTGACACTTTGAATGAAGTAGTTGTTAACGAAAAGCTTTTGAAATATGTAGGTTTTGAAGGTACACCACGAGATGCGATAGGTAAACAGATGAAAATCTATGGTAAAAATGTTCCCATTGTTGGTGTAATGAAAGATTTTCATTCGGTTTCGTTGCATGATGAGTTGATGACAATCACATTATTTAGCGAAGCGAGATCTTACAGAGCAGTAGCTATTAAAGTGAATATGGCTTCTTTTAAATCTACCAATGACAAAATTAAACAAGCATGGAAGAGCCTTTATCCTGAATATGATTACGAATATGAATTTTATGATAAGCAATTACAGGAGTTTTATGAGTCAGAACAGCAGTTGGCCACAGTATTTAGTTTTTTCTCAGGCATAGCCATCATCGTAGGTTGCCTTGGCCTCTTCGGGCTCGCTTCGTTCATGACCAACCAAAAGGTAAAAGAAATAGGGGTAAGAAAAACACTTGGTGCCACCGTAATGAGTATCGTTGGAATGTTCTCTGTCTCATTCCTTAAACTCATAATTATAGCCTTTGTTTTTGCAGTTCCGCTCACCTGGTATGCTTTAAATCATTGGTTGCAAAACTTTCAGTATAGGATTGATATATCACCGCAGTTTTATGCAATCGGTTTAGTGGCTACAGTTTTTGTGGCCATGCTCACAGTGGGCTATAAATCTATCAAGGCAGCTACTGCAAATCCTGTTCAATGCTTAAGAGACGAATAATATGTTTAGAAATATCTTAAAAATTGCCTATCGAAATTTTGTTAAAACCACACTATACTCATTGCTGAATGTCATAGGGTTGGCAGTAGGGATTGCTTCGTGTTTGTTAATCTCAAGCTATGTATTGCACGAAACAAGTTATGATACCTTTTATAAGGATACGGACAGAATTTATCGGGTAAACATGACCAATATTTGGATGCCAGAAGGCGGTGTGATGAGTTCTACAGTACCACCATTGGCGTTAGTGTTGAGTGCAGATTATCCTGAGATTGAATCGGCATTGCGAATAAACACAATGGGCAGCAACATCTTCAGATTAGAGAATGATCGGAAAATGACATCGTATTATGAAGAAGATATTCTCGCAGCAGACTCAAATTTCTTCTCATTTTTTGATTTTGAATTGCTCTATGGCGATCCAGCCAGTGCATTAGTTGGCAAAAACAAGATTGTCATTTCTGAAGATGTAGCCATCAAATATTTTGGTAAAACAGATGTTATTGGTGAGGAAATGCTCATGGGGGAAGAAAGAACACCACTAACAATTACTGGCATTACAGCTACACAACCCACGAATGCCCATTTCAACTTTGATTTTCTAGTTTCTATTTACACAAACGAGCGAATTAAACATGTAGAGAACAACTGGATTTGGACTCAGGTAGTGACCTACGTTAAACTAGTACCTGACGCTAAACCTGAGCAACTCGAAGCGAAATTAAAAGACTTGGCTCCTACACATGCTGCACCGGTTTTAGAACGTTGGGGCATCAGCTACGATGAATTTTTAGCGGATAAAGGTGATTGGTTATTTTATGTGCAACCTGTAAAAGATATTTATCTGAATTCAGCAGCTATCGGAAACCGAATAGGGCCGGTAAGCGATGCGAAATACATGTATATATTTTCATTTACTGCCGTATTTATTCTCATTCTGGCAGTCATTAATTTTATTAACCTGGCAACAGCCAGGGCAACTGTTCGGGCAAAAGAAATAGGAATAAGAAAAGTGTTAGGCTCTGTACGATCTCAATTAATTCTTCAGTTTATATCCGAATCTATTATCAATTGCCTCATTGCCGGATTACTTGCATTAGGACTATCAGAGTTTCTCAAAATTGCGATTGAGAATTATCTAGGCTCAACTTTTCACACCACAGAGTGGACAAATGTTTCAACACTTTTAATCATCTTCATGGCTCTCATTGTACTTGGTGTTATGGCAGGTTTATATCCGGCCTTTAGCATATCTGCTTACAAACCAGTGAATGTATTAAAAGGTCAGTTGCGTTCAGGCAACAAAGCCAAGTGGTTTAGAAATGCATTGGTGGTACTTCAGTTCAGCATATCTTCCACACTTATGATCTGCACTTTTATTGTTTATCAACAGCTTCAGTTCTTTACTGAGAAAGATTTAGGTTATGATAGAGAAAATGTAATTGTCCTTAACTGGGCAGATAAATTGGGTACACACCTAGATAAATTTCATCATGAAATTCTAAATCACCCGCAGGTGATTAATGCATCAGTAAGTATGGATGTAATCGGGCGAGGTTCGTATGAAGATATTTTTGGTGATGTTGCTTCTGGCTATGAGCAACCCATTGCTATGATGAAGGCAGATGAGCGGCAATTAGAAACCATGAAAATCGATTTGGTACATGGCCGATTCTTTAAAGAAGGAAATAAAGCAGATGAGCGTTCTGTAGTCATCAATGAGTCTACTATGGAACTGTTTGGTTACACAGAAGAGAATGTGCTCGGTCAGGAAATTTACTATGGTGGTGACGACATGGGTAAAGCAAAAGTGATCGGGGTTGTGAAAGACTTCAACTTTTACACATTGCACGCACCTATTGCTCCTTACATATTTTATCACATTAACGCTGGTTCGGGAGTTTGGGGCAATGCCAGAGTTATATCTATTAGAACAAGGGAGGGCAATCCTGCCGAGTTCATTCAATTTCTTGAAAACAAATGGAATGCGTACGTAGATAATGCGCCTTTCGACTTTAGTTTTTTAGATCAGGAATATGAAAATCAATACCGACAAGAACAGCAGCTGGGTGGTTTATTTGCTGTATTTACAGTAATAGCCATACTCATTGCTTGTCTTGGCCTATTTGGTTTAGCTTCTTATGTCACGAATGAACGAGTGAAAGAAATTGGCATCAGAAAGGTATTGGGCGCATCTGTAATGGATATTCTGAGTCAATTTAGTGGGGGCTTTGGCAAGCTTATTCTAATTTCATTGATTATTGCCGCACCTATTGCATGGTACGCGATGGACAATTGGTTGTCTCAGTTCATTTATCGTATCGACATCCAGTGGTGGGTTTTTGTGGTAATTGGGGGCATTGTCTTGATTATTTCGTCTTTTACCGTTGGTTATCATTCCATTAAGGCTTCATTAACCAACCCAACAGATGTATTAACTGATGAATAGGTAAATCCAATTTACAGGTTTAACGAATAATTTGCCTGCAATTAGTATATTGTTGTTCAGTTCGAGCTGAATGAAAAACCTTGCAAGCTATATTATTTGTTTATTTACATGTTTCCCACTTTTGGAAACGCAGGCTAATAAATTAGATAGCCTTAAACAAGCGCTTACAACTTCAGGGTCAGATTCAGCCAAATCGTATATTCTTATAAATTTAGCAAAGCAGGTATATGCTTCAGACATGGATCAGGCAAGAGATTATTGCCTGCAAGCACTTGATTTATCTGTAGCATCTAACCAAATGGATCCTTTTGCTAATGCCCATAACATTCTGGGATTGTACCATGAAAGCAAAAGCAATTTTACTAAAGCACACGAATTTTTGATTTCAGGGTTAAGCGTAGCGCAGGAGTTAGGCGATTCGCTGTTGGTTTCTAAATTTTATAATAACCTGGGCCTCGTATACAAAAATACCGGCAGGTTGCAGTTGGCAGTGGAATATTATTTGAAGTCACTGCGTATGGCAGAGGAAATAGGTACTCCTATTGATGTGGCCGCTTCGCACAACAATCTGGCAATTGTTTATAAGCTATTAGGAGATTACAGCAATTCAAGAGAATACACCCGCAAAGCATATGAAATATTTTCAATAGCTGGCGATAGCGTGGGTATGTCAGCAGCATTAAACAATCTGGGCCTTAATTTTAAAGATGCCAGAAATTACGATTCTGCACTCCACTATTTAAGACAATCATTAGACATTAAAGAGGCTATTAATTACAGAAAAGGGTTGGTTACCGCGCTCTACAATATAGGTGAGCTTTATCTTGATGTAGGCCTGGAAATTGAATCATTAGAATATTTTGAAAGATCACTAGAAATAGCCAATGAAGAGGGGGTAAAACGTCATATTGCAAAAGCGTATCATCACAAAGCGAATGCACTATTCAAACTTGGGCGGGTAGATGAAGCAATTACTAACTATCACTCATCCCTTAAAATTAATCAGGCTGTTGGTGTGCCCATTGAAACAAAAGAGGACTATAAAATGCTGGCCAAAAGTTTTGAACGGAAGGGGGACTTTAGCAAGGCGTATGAGTACCAGTCCAAAGTATTAATGTTGGGCGATTCTTTATTTGATATTCAGATGGGTGAAGCTGTTACTAATTTAAGGTTTCAGTATGATTTAGATGTCAAAAATCAGGAAATTGAAACCTTAAAATCGAGAGAAGCACAATCACAATTAAAAAGCGAAAAGGATCGCCTCATTTATTATTTTTCTTTTGTTATTATACTTTTTATGGTTGTTTTGATCATTATCCTTGTGAGAAATAACAAAAAGCAAAAAGAAGCGAACATTAAAATTGATGTTCAAAAAAAGGAGTTAGAAAGAGCCCACGCACTAATAAGCCAAAAGAATGAACAGCTTTCAAGTAAGAATACTGATCTGGAAGAAGAAGTTTTGCTTAGAACAGAAGAGCTAAACAAACTTTTGAAAGAATTTGATCTATTTGTTTATAAGTCTGCACATGATTTAAGAAATCCAGTAGCTCAAATATTAGGTATTTATAATTTATTGAAGATAGATAAAGACAATCCAGAGCTGCTCGATAAATTAAAAAGTACCGCTGAATTAATGGATAAGTTACTATCGAAGCTTAGTACCATTCATATCATCAGAAATAAAGAAATCGACTACAGTTGGATATCGTTGGAAAAACTGGTGCATGATCTCATGGAAAAGCATGAGTCAGATAATGCCCTAACAAATATTAAAGTGCAGGTGGTGAATCCTGATGAAGTCATGTTTAAAAGTGACAGGGATATGATGTTAAATTTGCTGGATGAGCTGATTTCCAACTCTATTAAATACCGAAATGAAAGTACGAGGCTGAAAGTAACTATCGCTTTAGAGCTGAGTGGTGAAGGGGTTAGGTTGGTCTTTTCAGATAACGGTTCCGGAATTGATATCGAACATCAGCCGAGTGTGTTTGACATGTTCTACAGGGCAAGTGAATCTTCCAAAGGCCATGGCTTGGGCCTCTATCAGGTGCTTGTTATAGTTAGAAAGCTAAACGGTAAAATCGAACTCATTAAATCAGATAAATCGGGCACACAGTTCGAAATCCTACTTCAGGCAGAAACTAAAAGTAATACCAAAGTCTCCGATATCGACCAGTTTTAATAATGGTGTCCGATATCAAACACTATATTCCATAAGCGGACAATTCATAACTGTATAAATTACGTACATTCGTATCATACGGCCTGTAATGCCTTATTTGATACTTGGCATATTTATTGGCTTAATGTTTCACAATTAAATAAGTCGGAATGATAAAACTTAAGAATGTCGACAAATATGTCGATAGCAGATTTCAGAGAACATTCATCTTAAAAGGGGTTGACCGGGCGGTGAAAGTGGGTGAATTTGTTACCATCCGGGGGCCAGGTGGGGCGGGAAAATCTTCGATTATGAACATCATCGGTATGTTAGACGAGCCTTCTCAGGGTGAGTATTACTTCTATGATGAGCCTGTACATAAGATGAAAGAGCGTAAGAAATCAGAAATGCATAAGCATCATATTGGTTTCATCTTTCAGGCGTATCATCTTATAGATGAACTGACAGTATATGAAAACATTGAAACCCCCTTGCTATATAAAGGAGTAAAAGGCTCTGAAAGAAAAAGTATGGTGGCTGAAATGCTGGATAGATTCCAAATGGTAGCCAAAAAAGACTTATTTCCAGAGCAGCTTTCAGGCGGACAACAGCAACTAGTAGGTGTGGCCAGGGCTATTATCGGTCAGCCAAAACTTTTGTTAGCAGATGAGCCAACAGGAAATCTACATTCTGAGCAAGGCGAAGAAATCATGGACATTTTTAAGAAGTTGAACGATGAAGGCATGACCATTATTCAGGTAACGCACTCTGAAAAGAATGCAGAATATGGCAATAGAACCATCAGGCTTGTAGATGGTGCCATCGTTTCTGACGAAAGAAAAGAAAAAGTAGGAAGTTAAATTTTACTATGAAAAGGATACTTATCTCAATAACAACAATTCTTATAAGTGCTGGAATTTCAGTAGCTCAAGAAAATACTCTTTTATTCTCAGAGGCCGTAAAGATTGCGTTAGATAATAATGTAAGTCTAAAACAACAAAACAACCAACAATATGTGAACCAGGCGCAAAAGCGTTCGAGTATGGCCAGAATTGCCCCATCAGTAAATGCATTTGCTCAGGCTTGGAGAGTGCAAGGAAACCAATTTATTGAACAGGAGGCCAGGGTTGTAAATGATGCTGAAACCTCTAACTTTTTTGGTACAATAGATGCGAATATGGTTTTATTTAATGGGATGAACAATATCAATACCATTAAGCAAGCAGATGCCAATCTTGAAGCACAGCAGCACTTAGTGGCTCGAACAAGGCAGGATGTAATAACTAATGTTTCTAATCAATATCTACAATGCTTATTGGATACCGAGTTGCTTAGAATTGCCCAAGAAGATTTGAAAAATCAGCAGACACAATTGAATCAGGTTACGGAAATGGTGAAAGCTGGAAGTAGAGCGAAAGTAGATCAGTACAATCAGGAAGCTACAGTCAAAGCTGCAGAATTGTCAGTTCTAAGAGCACAGATTAGACTGAGGAGAGATAAAGTAACGTTATCTCAAACTCTGTTAATTGACCCTGAAACTACATTTGAAATAGCACAACCCAGTTGGTCTTTTAATAGGGAAGAACTTGATGAGAATACTTTGGAAAGTTTGTACAATACTGCAATGAGTAATAGAGGAGATTTACTTAGAGCGGAGAAAAATGTGTTTTCGACCAAAAAAGGAATGGCAATAAACAGATCTGCATTTATTCCAACGCTCTCTGCTTATGGTAGTTTGAATTCACGATACAGCGATGCATCAATTCCTGATTTTTCTGACCAATTCGATACTAATCAAAGAAAAGAATATGGACTAAGACTTAGTATTCCAATATTTTCCGGTATGCAAAATAATACCAATTATGTCAGGTCACGAGTAAATCATGATAATGCTAAACTCGATTACGAAAATGCAAAAG
>NZ_JAVJUY010000147.1:0-23574 GCF_040220315.1 Fulvivirga sp. | reverse complement strand
AAGAAAAGAAAATGATGGGAGGACTTTGCTTTATGGTAGATGATAAAATGTGTGCCGGTGTTGTTAAAAACGAACTGATGGCGCGTGTTGATCCTAAAATTTATGACAATGTGTTAATCAACAAGGGAAGTCGGGAAATGGATTTTACTGGTCGTGCAATGCGTGGTTTCTTATTTATCACTCCCGAGGGAGTAGACATGGATAAGGATTTAGAATACTGGTTAGACCTTTGTCTTGAGTTTAACCCATGGGCAAAGTCAAGTAAAAGGAATGGTTAAAAATCACTTACAATATCTTCAATTACCTCTTCTTTATCTTCTTTTAGTTTCTCTCGCATTAAAAAGGAAGTATAAGTAAGTTCTAATTTGTCTTTTTGATATGGTACATAGGACAAACGCAGATTTTCACCTGTCCAGTGATGGTATTTACTTCTGTAATTATATTCAGGCTCACCGAAAGCAGACTTCAACCCTTTGTATAAATTGGGGTCTTTGTCCGTAATAACAATGATCTGAAAAATGGAATCTTTATAAGTAAGTACTTCTAAATCATGAATCTTAATGCTCCCAATACTCTCGTAATGATCTTTCTTGGGTACATATACCTTTATGTTTTTGTAGTAGGCGTGCTCATCATCCTTCTTAAATTCAAGGCCTTCATAATTGAGTACAGAAGTATTCACCTGAATGTCTTTAAAGCCGTTTCTCTTGTCTAATTCCGCAGCTGTTTGGGCAAAAGAACAACTAACTGAGACTGAAAAAAGTAGTATTAGATACCTTACCATAGCATTGATTTTGTGCTAAAATAAGCAAGCAAAATGCCAAGTGGTAAATTTCAGCCGATTTTTAAATTTTTATGCCTCTAGCGCTTCTAGAACATTTTGGATTACTTCGTTTCCAAATTCCTGCCGTGGTGCCTTTCCATCAACCTCCACCCGTATCGCTTTAAGCCCATGTGCACCTTGTAGCTCCTCCAGTTCTAAATACTCTACATTATCAGTTAAATAACCGATCGACTGTAAGTACTGAATATAGCGCACATATTCATCCCTTTCTTTCTGCTGTGTGTACACTATGGCTATTTTGCCAGGTTGCGTGAGGCGCTCTTCCGTGCCGAATATAAAGGCCTTATCTATTCGCTTCTTCACAATTTCATAGCGGATGTTGTAGGCACCGTCTACGTCAAAATGTTTTTCATCTTTTCTGAATTTGATGGAAAGCGCTTCGCCATGTACCAATATCAGCTGTGTGATATCCAATGGTTTAGATAGTTTGTTTTTCAGCCCATCCACTTTGGCCGCTATTTCACACATCACGATCAGTTGCCACAATCTGAAATTATTCAAATATAATGGACTGAATTCCCGATCATTCACCATCGACTGGCCCATGTAAATATTGTATTCAACACCATCGGTCTTATACTTCTCAAAATAATGTGGGAAAATATTCTGCGCTTCAAGTTCTACCTCTTCCAAATACTCAGAAATAACTTTGTTAATTTGAGTTAAGCTTTCTTCAAAATCCTTCCGTTTATTATAAATAACTCCAAGAGCAGGGTCTAACTGGCTTTCATAGTTATTAATGATTTCAAGTAAATCATCGTCACCAGTTTTAAAATGATCAAAAGCCGGTACAATTTCATTTTTCAAAAAATCAATGACGGATGACTCATCACCTGAGTTAAGCCCTTTGGCTATTTTCTTGATTTCTTTATTAATACGGAAATCAATTTCCTTTAAAATAGGCATGTTCTTCTTTTCAGAAATTGCCTTCAACACCTTTTTAGCAGCATTTAAATTTTGCTTCAGGTCTTCTTGAATTGCAGAGTTTCTTTCCAGTGAACTGTTTCTTATATCCGACATCCCGTATAGCGGATATACATTTTCAAAAACTATAGAGCCAAATGCTTCTTTTCTGCCAGACATTCGCTTGCTTAAAATATCATAGCCTTCTTGTAAAAATCGCCACTCTACACTTGGATGGATGGCAGTACATTCCTCCTGAATAAGTGCCCGCACTTCGGTTTTCATTTCCTCTAAAACACGATACACCGCAGCTGAAAACATTGGCAATACTGCCTCCATTTTAGAGGCGCTGATGGCATTTAATTTACCGGCATAAGGCGTGCCCAATTCCAGCATTCCAATCACCTGATCATCATACATGATAGGCGCTACAGCCACATTTTTTATTCCTTTTTTCAGAAGTTCTTTTTCTATGTGCGATTTGTTTGGCATCGCTTCAAGGTCCTCAATAATCACCGGTCTTTTTAACTCATTAGCCTTGTCATACACAGAGCCTACAAAATAATCACAGGAAAGCTTCTCCTTCTGATTTGGCATCATAAAGCTATTCCAGCCACTCATACCCTGATTAGACATGATGTTATTGTCTATATCAAAGAATGAGAGCCCCAACTGCATTTGCGGCAGGTTGAAAATAGATCTGATTTTTTGTTGAATGGTCTCGAAACTTTTCGGGCATATTACTGCGTCTTTCTTTAGCAGATCATACTTAATTCTGGAGAGCATCTCGCCTTCTGTTACATCTACCAGATGGCACAAGCTGAAGCCCTGGAATTCGAATCTATCTGGTTCTATATATTCCAGCCATAACTCAGTATTGTAGATATCACTCATAAGCAGCTGGATTTGCTCTTTACTGAGAGGCTTGAGTGGTTTCTTAGCAATTACATCAGCAAATTGAAGGTTAAACTCTACTTTATATATCCTATCAAGTTTTGTTTCGCTCTCAGGTATTGAGACCAAAACAGGTTGATCAAATTTTAGGTCTGTGCCATAGAATTTATTGAGGACGAACAAGCAGGCCCTAAAAATTTTTGCTGCTTCCATGTCATTATCCTTAAAGCTGGAAGTGATGTCCGTTCTAATCTTATCTAACGGAAGCAGCTTGCGATAACCCGGTGTGGCATAGAACCCTAAAAAATTAAAGGGTACTAAGGCTGCGGCATACTCTGTTTCCATTAATGCTGGTGGCATAATAGCACTCATTAGCAGCCCCAAAAGTTCTTTATGATTTTTAAGAGACTCCAGATCTTCAATTGGCTCTTTTAGTTCTGGGGCGGCTTTAATCAGTTCTTTAATTCTATCAGTCGGATAAAGATGGAATATATTGTTGCTCTCTAGATTAGCCTCCCAATATTCAACCAGTGGGGCTAGATTTAATTTGGTGCTAAATGGAAAACTGTTAGTCTGTATTTGTTTACTCATATTAATTTCTGTGTAGACAAATAATCAACGATATTGCGATAAAATAAGTTTGGGTTTAGGTGCTCTATTCTTCAACTTCCACAATCATTTCTATTTCAACGGCAATATTATTCGGTAAAGAAACCATTCCTACAGCCGCTCTGGCATGCTTACCCTTCTCTCCAAAAATTTTTACCAACAAATCTGAACAACCATTAATTACTTTTGGCTGATCATAAAAATCGGCTGTACTATTAACCATGCCGGTAACTTTAATAATACGCTTCACCTTACTTAAATCTCCAATCTCCGCTTTTAATGAAGATAACATTGCAATGGCCGAAATTTGTGCTGCTTCATAACCTTGTTCAATAGTAAGGTCTTCGCCCAACCTCCCTTTTATATTAGTGCCATCCGCCTTGCCGGGTCCGTGTCCTGCCAGAAACACCAGGTTGCCTGTTCTTACGGCTTTCACGTAATTCGCAATGGGTTTAGCAGGCTCAAATAGTTCGAAACCTAATTTATTAATTTTTTCTTCTGGCGTTTGAGCAAATATGGGTGTAGCTAGAAGAAATGTTATAGAAGTAAATAGTATTTTTATCATTACGATTTTCGAATTAGTCATATTTTAAAATTGATGAATTTTCTACTTAATAACTAACCTAAATGAATAGATGCGATTGGGCTGCTGGCCAGTTTGAAGAGTATGTAAAATATCATGACGAAGAATGGGGTGTACCTGTACATGACGATACGAAGCATTTTGAGTTTCTCATTTTAGAAGGAGCGCAAGCAGGCTTGAGCTGGGCAACCGTCCTTAAAAAACGAGATGGATACAAAAAAGCCTTTGCCAACTTTGATCCCAAGAAAGTGGCTCAATACGATGACAATAAAATTCAGAGGCTAATTAATAACCCTGAAATCATCAGAAATAAGCTAAAAATCAGGGGGTCTGTGAACAACGCACAGCGTTTTTTAGAAGTGCAAGAGGAGTTCGGCTCATTCAATAAATACATCTGGCAATTTGTTGGTGGTAAGCCTATCGTGAATCACTGGAAAGAGATGAAAGATTGCCCAGCCACTACAAAGGAATCTGATGCACTAAGCAAAGACTTAAAAAAACGTGGTTTTAAATTCGTGGGGAGCACCGTTATCTATGCGCACATGCAAGCGTGCGGCTTGGTGAATGATCACCTAACAACCTGCTTCAGGCACAGCCAGGTTTAAAGTTTTTTAACAATTTCCCTTTTCTGAAATTCTATAAACCAGACTCCTTTTAATGAATCTGCCTCTTTTGCAGGATTCGTATAAATTAAAAGCTCTCCTGCCTGCTTTTGGATATTATCTTCGCCTGATGGATCGTACTCGTAAGCTTCAAATACCTGCTTAGTTTTACCTATCAAGCTATCAGCAGTGGTGTGAAAAGTAATTTGACAGAGGCAAGATTTTTCCAAAGAGTCTATTGAACCAGTATCTGTAATCAGTTTCATTACCTTTCTTCCCTCCTCCAATGCCTTTTTATAAATTTCTTCCTGACTGATCTTTTTTATTTCCCGCGCTTCCATCTTCTCTCTAAGGGCTTGACGCTGCTCTTTAGTTAGCTTTTTATCACATGACCATGTGAATAGTGAAATAATCAAAATCAGTGTTATCGCTCTCATACGCCCATCATTCTATTTGACTCAAAATTACTAGTTTTGTATGGTTAATTGTAACGTATATGATCGCAAAACTCGAAGAGTTAAAAGAAAGGTTTGTAGAAGTTGGTCAGCTGATGGTTCAACCCGATGCTATGGCTGATATGAAGAAATACTCTCAGCTAAGTAAAGAATACAAAGATCTGGAGAAGGTTGTCAAGCAATACGATCACTACCAAGAGATTCTCTCTAATATAGCTAGTGCCAAATCTGTGTTAAAAACAGAGAAAGACGAAGAGTTTCGTGAAATGGCAAAGATGGAATTAGATGAGTTAGAGCCTCAAAAAGAGGAAATGGAAGAAAAGCTCAAGCAAATGCTTATACCTAAAGACCCTAACGATGACAAGGAGGCCATTCTTGAAATACGTGCCGGCACGGGTGGTGATGAAGCTGCCATTTTTGCGGGAGACCTTTTCAGAATGTACCAGCGATTCTGTGAAAAGAATGGGTTAAAGCTAACAGTACTTGACCTAACAGAAGGCACAAGTGGTGGTTATAAAGAAATTGTAAGCACGGTTACAGGCGATAATGCCTATGGAACACTGAAATTTGAATCTGGTGTACACCGGGTACAACGTGTGCCACAAACAGAAACACAAGGCCGAGTACATACTTCTGCAGCTACAGTAGCTGTACTGCCAGAGATGGATGAAGTGGATGTAGAAATTGACATGAACGATGTACGAAAAGACACGTTCTGTTCTTCTGGGCCTGGAGGGCAGTCAGTAAACACCACTTATTCTGCCGTACGATTAACGCACGCACCAAGTGGATTAGTGGTATCTTGCCAAGATCAGAAGTCGCAGATTAAAAACTTCGAAAAGGCTTTAAAAGTACTGCGTTCAAGATTATATGAAATTGAGCTGGCCAAGCATAATGAAGCAGTTGGCGCTCAAAGAAAATCAATGGTGGGTAGTGGCGACCGTTCCGACAAAATCAGAACCTACAACTACCCCCAAAGTAGAGTAACTGACCATCGCATTAACTATAGTCAGCATAACCTGCCAGCCGTAATGGATGGTGAAATTGGTGAATTTATTAGCCAATTGAGAATAGCGGAAAGTGCCGCTAAAATGGAAGATGGGGAAGTATAGTTAATAATTTTATGAGGATGTGACTTTTCAATTTAACTGCGTCTTAAAGTCACTAATGATAAAAGATAGTTGGTTGTTGTTTATTAGACACCAATTTAATCACTCATGAAATACAAACTAATAATGTCCGTTTTAGTGATAGTAGCTATCGCTTGTGGAGAATCGAAAGAAGAAAAAGAAATTGCTGCCTTAAAGGAGAAGGTCGCATCACTCCAAAGCCAAAACACTTCATTGCGTAATGGCGATCAGAAACTTAAAGCTACGCTAGAAGATTATAATAAGTTTTTTTCAGAAATTGAGAAAAACCTTGCTGGCATTGACCAAAACAAGACAATGGTTGCGCAGCTTTCTGCCGATATGAAGGACAAGAAAGATGTAAAAGAGCGAATTAAATTAAGAATTTCTACCATCAAGGAATTAGTTGAAAATACTAGATTGAGAATTCTTGCATTGGATCGGACCATCATACAATTACGAAAAGAATCAGGCGAGAAGAGTGATGAGATCATGCTAATGGATAAACAAATCAAAGGTTTAACAAGAGATCTAATTGCTAAAGATGCTGAAATTGAAGAGATGGATAACTCAATTGATGATTTGGAAACTTTGTATCAGTTAGAAATTGAAAAAACAGAAGAGCTAAGATCTATTCTTAACAGAGCCTATTATATTATAGGTACTAAAAAAGAGCTTCTCGAAAAAGGCGTTATCACCAAAGAAGGTGGATTTATTGGTATAGGTAATGTAAAAGTATTAAATGCAAATGCACCAACATCTTTGTTTGCCAAAATAGAAAAGGATAAAACTTCTGAGCTAATGTTAAATGCCAAAAAAGCAAAAATGATTACAAATCATGCTGACGGTTCATTTAGTATATCAGGTGAAAATGGCAAAGCAGATAAATTGATGATCAACAATTCAGATGAATTCTGGAAAAATGGAAATTACATAGTGATACAAGTCGAGAAATAAAAAGAAGCCCTTTGGGGCTTTTTTTATGCTTAATACAGCAGAAGTTTAGTTTATTTGTGGCAAATAAAAATCCTACAGCCACGTTTCTATACCCATGAGGTATTTCCTATTTATATTAGTATTGCTCGCATTTGCCTGCCAACCTGATGAAGAAAAGTTTACCTCAGACCCCACTGCAGTACTCCGATTTTCAACTGATACAGTAATTTTCGATACTGTTTTTACTTCTATTGGAAGTATTACCAAACGATTCAGAGCTTATAATGATTCAAAAAATGCAGTGAACATTAGCAGTGTAAATCTTGCCAATGGCTCTAGTTCGCAATTCGCAATTTTTGTAAACGGCTTGGCCGGACCATCATTAGAAAACATTCGGGTTTTGGGTGGTGATAGTATTTTAATATTGGCAGAAGTAACCATCGACCCACAGGATGAAAATTTACCATTTATTGTCACTGACCAGGTTCAATTTAACACCAACGGCACGGTACAGGAGGTTGATCTGGTTGCCTGGGGGCAGGACGCAAATTTTTTGAGGGATTCCGTTTTAGTTTGCAATACTACCTGGACAGCTGAAAGACCTTATGTATTATTCAATTCAATTCTTGTAAATGAAGGTTGCCTTTTAACTGTTGAGCCAGGCACAAAAGTGTATAATCACAATGGCTCTTTCATATTCATTGCAGGCACCATAAATGCAGTGGGCACACCGGAAGAACGAATTACATTTATAAATGATCGGTTTGATGAAGGTTTTGAAAATGCACCTGGCCAGTGGGGAGGCATAGTGTTTCTACAGGGTAGCAAAAACAATGTGATCGGTTATTCCGATATCAGAAATGCTAATGTGGGCATCTATTTAGGCACACCAGATGATGATAATGACCCAGACTTGGTTTTATCCAACACCCGAATTGAAAATATAGGAGGCAATACCGTTGTGCCAACGATCGATAGCTTAGTACAGCCTGGTTATGGTATTTTAGCGATAAGCTCAGATTTACAAGCAACGACTGTGCTCGTCAACAATTGTGAGATTAATACCCTGGCAAATATTGCTGGCGGCAACTATGAATATAGGCATTGTACCTTTGGCAACTTCAGTTTCGACTTTTTTAGGAGAGATCCATCCATTGTGTTTTCTAATAATTTAGTGCTTGGTAATAACTCTTTGTTGGTCGGAGATCTGAATGTAACCATGACCAATAGCATAGTCTGGGGAAGTTTAAGAGAAGAAATGCTGACCAGCAATGCTGAGGAGGCCGGTTATGTAGTTACCTTAAACAATAACATTCTTCGCACCCAAATTGAGGAGCTAGCTACAGACAATATTGTGGAAGACCCCAAGTTTTTTAACCCTTCTGAATATAACTACGCCTTAGATACGCTCTCACCTGCTAAGGATGCCGGACTTGATATTGGCATTACCACTGATTTGGAAGGCGCCATGCGGGACAGCAAACCGGATTTAGGTGCTTTTGAGCGCATCGATTAAGAGCAATTTTCCTTCTTTCTGGAACATTAGGGCAAGATTTTGGTTATCTAGCCATGAGACCAAAAGCCCTTATCTGGATACGCAACGACCTCAGAATTCATGACAATGAACTTCTTCTTCAAGGGCAAGGTCAATTTGACATTTATCCCATTTTTATTTTTGATGAGCGCGAATTTGACGAAATTCCCGGCCTGGGCTTTACGAAAACAGGTTCTTTCAAAGCTCAATTTTTACTGGAGTCTGTCGAAAGTTTTAAGGCTAGCCTCCAAACCTTAGGTTCAGATTTAATTGTAAGAATTGGAGCTCCAGAAAAAATTATCCCTGTGCTTGCTCAAGAATTAGGAGTCAAAAAAGTATTTACGAGTAAGGAGGTTACAACGTATGAAGTAAATACAGAACAAAATATAGAAAAATCATTATTCAAGCTTGGCGTTGATTTTGAAACCTGCTGGCAAAGTACCCTTTTTCATGAAGAAGATGTGCCGTGGCCAATCAGGCAAGTGCCGGAAGTATTTACCCAGTTTCGCAAAGAATCGGAAAAAACGGTACAGGTTAGGCCGCTTTTCCAAAAGCCCAAATCATTAAATTCCATCCAAATTATTGACTTAGGAAAAGTGCCCTCACTAAGTGAGCTAGGTTTACCTGAGTCAAAATTTGATAAGCGAAGTGTCATTAAATTTAAAGGCGGAGAAAAAGCTGCATGGAAACAACTGAAAAACTATTTCTGGGAGAAAGACCTCCTCAAAAAATACAAATCCACTAGAAATGGCCTGATTGGTGCCGACTATTCCTCTAAACTTTCACCCTGGCTCGCAGTAGGTGCAATCTCAGCCAAATCCATTTATTTCGAGATTAAGAAATACGAAAAAGAAAGAGCCAAGAACCAATCGACCTACTGGCTATTTTTCGAATTGCTGTGGCGCGATTTCTTCAAATTCATGGCGAAGAAACATGGCCACAAAATTTTCCTCCAACACGGACTGTCTGAACTAACTTTTGAGCAAGAAAATAATCAAATGAGGTTTGATCTCTGGCGGAAAGGCGAAACGGGAGAACCTTTTATTGATGCCAATATGAAAGAACTTGCAAAGAGTGGATTTATGTCTAACCGTGGCCGCCAGATTGTAGCCAGCTACCTAATGCACAACCTAAAAGTCAACTGGACCTGGGGAGCTGCCTGGTTTGAACATTCATTGATCGATTACGACCCCGCCAGCAACTGGCTCAACTGGGCATACATTGCCGGAGTGGGAAATGATCCAAGAAATGGCAGGGTATTTAACATTGAAAGCCAGCAACAACGCTACGACCCCAAAGGCGAGTATATTAACTTGTGGAAAAATTAATACACACGTGTTAAACGGAAATAATCTGAAACGGTAATACGGAAAGCTTCTTTTTCCTGATGGGTTGAAAGTAATGGAATTTGAGCTGTATCATTTTCAAGATACAAATGGCTCCCTTGTAATACCGACTCATACACGTCTGCCGCAAAATGAAGCGTGCTTTCACGATTTTGCTCAGCCAGAATTATTTCTTTGGATGTATTGGTAGAATCATTTTTAGCGATGATAGTAACGGGCAATTCAGAGAAGTGCACACTTGGTTCCATCAGCAAATAGGCCTCATCATTCAAAAAATTGATGACAATGGCCAGGTTTAAAAGTGGTTGATCCGACTCTTTCACACGCTTTTTCAATCGGAATACATTAAACTTAGCCGCCTTGTTCTCTTCCAAATCATAATACGATTGGCGCACATTTTTGAAGAACAGCTGCGTATCGCTGCCGGTTTTGAAGGTAAAATTCTCTCTATCGATGGTCTTATCACTATCCAACTGGCAGCCAAAAAGGAAGATAAAAAAGAGGGCAAATCTGTACTTCATGGCAGAATAACGCAAGGTGCTGTACTTTGTTGGTTTCAAGGGTTAAAATGATTTAATTTAGATGAAAATATTAAACCTATGGGAAAGACAACTAAAATTTTACTGATCGTTTTTGGAGCCTTCATGCTAATCGCTTTTATGCTTGTATCTTGGTTTGTGGGCGTATATAATACTTTGCAAGAAATGGACGAAGATGTGGCCGGAAAGTGGGCACAGGTAGAAAATGTGTACCAACGTAGGTCTGACCTGATTCCTAACCTGGTGAACACTGTTAAAGGCTATGCTGATTTTGAGCAGGAAACATTAACTGGGGTTATTGAAGCACGTTCAAAAGCAACTTCCATTACTATTGACCCTAGTAATTTATCTCCAGCAGCAATTGGTCAATTCCAAAAGGCTCAGGAAGGCCTGTCTTCTGCCCTTTCAAGATTATTGGTAACCGTAGAGCGGTATCCTGAATTAAAAGCAAACCAAAACTTTTTGGAGCTTCAATCTCAGTTGGAAGGTACTGAAAACCGCATAGCCGTAGAGCGTATGCGTTTTAATGAAGCTGTACAGGCACTGAATGCTAAAATTCGAAAAATCCCTGCTTCATTAATAGCTCCAATGGCAGGCGTAGAGCGTAAAGGTTATTTTGAAGCAGACGAAGGTTCTGACCAAGCTCCGAAAGTAGAATTTTAAAGTATTAGAACACCAAAAGAGATATAGCGAATATGTGCCACTAGTGGCGCATGTTTGGTTGTTAGCATCAAGCTTGGGGAACGCGATTAATCGAATTTTTGTATATTAGAATATGATTAAGGCCAAACACAAAAATGAATTGATTAACCGAATTAGGTCAATTAAAAATAAGGATGTACTGGACGAAGTGCATCGACTTCTTGACATAGACATAGAGGACGATACTGTATATCAAGTAAGCGAAGAGCAAAAAAAAGAGATCACTATGGCTCAAGATCAAATCAGACAGGGCAAAGGAATTCGATCAAATCAAGCCGATAGGGAAATTGACAAATGGCTAGACAAGTAATCTGGACTCCCCTAGCTCAACAAATACGTAAGGAAATACTTGAATTTTGGATTGAAAAAACTCAATCAAAAAGCTATAGTGTAAAGTTAAACAACCTATTCAAAGAGTCTACTAAACTTCTATCGGATCACCCTAATATAGGCAGACGAACTGATGTAGAGGGTGTAAGGGTTAAAATTGTTCGTGACTATCTTCTTTTTTACGAATTTTCTGACTCAACTATTTATATTCTCACTGTTTGGGATAGTCGCCAAAATCCAGATGAATTGAAAATACGATAACAGGCCAGATGTCAACACCATATAGCATTCATGCCTTTACTCATTATTAATAAAATAAGTACGGTTAGGCCCTATTTTTTGTGTTTCGTGTTCTTTGCTGGGGTTCGTAGTTCTTCCTTGGGATTATTTGATCTGAGGCTCAGTCAACTTCGCTTTTGGAAGGGCGCAGAACGCTCATTTCCACAGTCTCTGCAGCTTGGTTCAAAACACAAAAAATATTACTTTCACCTTCATTAAGTATGGGTGCGGCACGAAATGCTATACACGTGCGTTAGCATCAAAAATCTTCGAATGAAATACTCCTTCTTTTTTTTCCTGGTTTTAATCTCAAGCTCACTAATGGCTCAATTGACCTTTGAGTCTAAATCAGGAAAATTCAAAGTTGATGTATCAGTTGAACCGACTGAGGAAATTGACACAATTCAATCAGATTATCGACTCATTCCTTGGTACAAGATGATTAGCACTTCTGTTAATCATGGAAGAAATCTGCTTTATTAAGTTGAGATAATGAATACAGAAAATACTTCTGAATTAACTTTTGAGGATTTAAAAGCCAATTATATTTCGAGAAAAGAATCTAAATCTGGCAATGTTTCCTTTGAGCTCGTACGAGAATTAAAAGAAAACTTGCCAGAGCCTTATGAGGTAGAATTAGTATTCTTAGACAGAAACGGATTTTTAATGTATTCGAGAATATTTCAAAAAGATTCTAAATTTTATATGATAGAAACTTTAAGATATAAGAGTCAATTTAAGGTTGGCAGTAAGCTAAATAAGGCAACTCAAGAGTTCTTTGATTCATTTGAATTACTAAACTGATGCTAACATAAACTGTGTCAAAAAATGAAGAAGTACTATTTTCTCACAGTTAGCTCTCTACTTCTCATACTTTCCATTATTGCTTTCTCAGATAATCTATTCACTGACGTTGGCCAGAAGAGTAATAGTGACCCTAAGTTTATCATTCATGGGCTCTTTATGTTCGCCTGGTTCGGCACCTTTGTGGCCCAGACCTTCTACATCACTCAAAAAAAATTATAACGCGCACAAAAGGCTTGGCAAAGTTGGCTTTATTATAGCCATTGGAGTTTTCTTAAGTACGCTGTACGTCTTTATTGCCGTTTTCGAAGGTTGGGATGCCATGGAGCCTTTCATAAAAACCAATCGTTTGTTCATGTTGAGTTTTGCTGTCTTTTTATTATTGGCCTATTTCAATAGTAAGGATGGTGCAAAACATAAGCGGTTTATCTTTTGGGCAATTATTTTACCCATTGAGCCAATAATGGGCCGCGTGTCTGACTTTTTTATGATTGAAAATTGGCAGCTATTTTACTTTTTTGTTTGGCATACATTCTTTGCTTCCTTTTTTATTTATGACTGGCTATCATTGAAGAGAATTCACCCAGTTAGTTGGATAGGCCTCACGTGGTTTTATATCGCCTGGGCAATTTCACTATTCTCATAATACAAATGAGCTAGGTTAAACCCCCAGAACCTCCTACTTTTGCGGCCGTTTAAAGGCATAGATATGGAGAATACGCAACTGTACAATTACATTAAAAACTTATTGGCGAACCTACCGGCCGACTGGTTAAACTTAACCACTCACAGGTTGGATATTTATCATGAAGAATTAGCCAAAACCGAATTCATTGAAGAGTTTGAAAAACTCTATGCCGCCAATAATACTAATCCAACAGCCCTAAACGAATTACCAACAGCCTATGACTACATTCGATTAGGCCACCCTTTATCTTCTGTGTTGGAATGGGCCATCGCCAAAGCAAATAATCTGCAGACTGAAAGTGTCATCAGTTTTTCGTCCAGAATAACTCCTATTTTGGCTGTACTCCGAAAAAACTTATTGAGTAATAAAAACACTCAGATTGTTTACACCGGAGAATTACCGGCTGCTTTTGATGCAGACACTATAAAGAAAGTATATGGCTACAATTTCGAGCTAAAACAAGTGGCTAACTCTTCAGATATTCCTGATTTTGATGGAAGCACTGTTTTCATTTCGCAGCAAAATGAAATTGGTAATGTTGAACTCCATTCAAACATTGATTTTTTTATTAGCGACCATGCCAGTTTAGGAAGTATTATTATCGTAAATGGTGCAGAGAATAGAAGCTATATTTCCGAAATACAGCATGTGAGAAGAAGAGAAACCATTGCCATGACTCCCGCTAACTGTCTTACTGCCCTACAGCATTTTGTGGGAGCTGCTGTTACGCAGCCAAATACGAATGTAGCGGCTGACAAAAAGCTGGTTACTGAGACCATTAAGAATATTACTGCTACCAGCACTACTCCCTTGGTAGGGTCTAGCGGTTTATCTGTTCAATATGCATTGATGATGGGACTCATTGAGTATGCACAGGAAAACCATCCCGGTAAAGACATTCGTTTTCTTATTCCGCCCAACTGCTATGGAGGAACGAACGACCAGGCCAGGCGTATTGCTGCATGCCTGAAGCATGTAGAAATTTTGGATCTACCTGTTGATAGGGATAATAATATGGTACAGAGCACGGAAAGAGTTTTGGAGCAAGTGGCCAAGGAAGATGCCGTGCCTTTTATTATTGTTGAAATACCTACCAACCCGAGAGTAGAAGTTCCTGATTTGGATAAACTTACCACGGCATTGAGCAAAGAGCGCAAAACAGCTAACGGAAATGCTGCCATTGCTCCGGTATTTATTATCGATCAAACATTTTGCCCTAACGTACAATTTTTGAAGGAAGGAGGCCTTTTTTCATCGATCAATACCTTGTCGTATGTGAGTGGTTCTAAATTTCCTAGCGGTGGAAAATGTACTGCAGGTTATTGTGTCGCTAATAATGCCGCCAAGGAATTAATGCCGAAGATTGAAAAGCACCTTACGCTTTGCGATAATGAAGCTACTGATCTGCAACTGGCTTTTTTGGCTGAACAGTTGCCTTCCATGAATCAACGAATAGCCGATGCGTATAAAAATACGCGCGAGTTTGTCAACTTTATCCAAGAGGCATTACCAACTGCTAAAATCAATTTCGTATCGGAAGAATTGGCTAAAGAAGGGTTTACTCCTTCGGTATTCTCTCTGGATTTACCAACCAAAGGCAACACAGACGAGGAAAGGGAAACGTACAAACGCGCTCTGAATAACAAGCTTATTAACCTGATGATTAGTGAGATTCCGAATGAAAGTAAATACTGCGTGAGCTATGGTCAATTGAAAGGCTGCTACTGGACAATCCCGGCAACCTCCACTCAAGGAACCACTAAAGAGAGCGATAAGGATTACATTGCTCGTGTGGCCCTCTCTGCTAATATGGACCTGGAGCGTCATAAAAAGGTATTTCAGAAGTTTGTGGAAGGTATTTGGTGACAAAAATTGAATTAGGTTAACCCCTAATTACCTATTAATTTTATCATGGGATTAAATAAACAACCCATGACTAAAAAAGAAATTGCGGCATCCTTTTTAGAGTTAGTTGGAAGTGGACGTGTAAAAGAAGGGTTTTCAAAATTTGTTGCTTCTAATTTTCGACATCACAATCAGTACTTTAAAGGTAGCCGTGATGCTCTAGCAAATGCCATTGAAGAAGATCATCGAACCAATCCGAATGAATCAGTGGAAGTTAAGTTCTGCTATAAAGATGGCAACACGGTGATAACTCATTCACTTGTGGTTAAGAAGGATATGGAAATTGCCGTTGTGCATATTTTCAGGTTTGAGAATGATAAAATTGTTGAGCTATGGGATTTGGGCCAGCCCATTGAAGATGACAGTCCTAATGAGTTCGGTTTATTTTAGAAGACATCATGAGCTATGATACATACTGTAGATGATTATTTACTTCAGGGTTGTATGCGTTGCCCTCTCGGTGGCACACCCGACTGCAAGGTTCATAGCTGGCTGGCAGAGTTAAAATTGCTTAGAGCCATCGCTCTTGACTGCGGCCTAAAAGAGGAATTAAAATGGAGTGTTCCGTGCTACACCTTTCAAAATCATAATGTTGCCATTGCGAGTGCGTTTAAAAATTATTGTTCAATTAGTTTTTTCAAAGGCGCTTTATTGAACAACGAAAGTGGCCTTTTGGAAAAACCAGGTGAAAATACGCAGGCTGCTCGTTTAATCAAGTTTACAAATGTGAAGGATATTGTCAGTAATGAAGCTGCCATAAAAGCCATTATTTACCAAGCCATTGAAGTAGAAAGAGCCGGCTTAGAAGTAGCATTTAAAAAGACTTCTGAGTTTGACATGCCTGACGAACTAAAAGATGTCTTCGAGAAGAATCAAGAATTTAAAGCTGCTTTTGAAGCTCTAACACCTGGAAGAAAACGTGGGTATTTGCTTCATTTCTCTCAGCCAAAGCAATCTAAAACTCGTACGGCCCGAATTGAAAAATGTATGAATAAAATCTTTGAGGGAAAAGGGTTTAACGATCGATACTAGTAAAAACATTACTCAGTGTAGTACACACGCTTCACTCGCTGGCTTACATTGGTAAGTATTTCGTAAGGTATGGTATGCGTTTTATCAGCTAACTCCTGGATTGGAATGTGCGGCCCGAATATCTCTACTTCATCTCGCTCTTTTACATTCATACCCGTCACGTCAATCATGGTCATGTCCATACACACGTTGCCTATTACTTTCGCTCGCTTACCATTCACCCAAACTTCGCCCACACCTCCACTAAATGCGCGTGTGTAGCCATCCGCATAACCAATAGCGATTGTCGCGATCTCCATGCGTTTTTCGGCTACGCCATTTCTGCCGTAACCTACTGTTTCTCCTTTTTCAAGTTTTCTTACCTGAGATACAACCGTTTTTAACGTGCTAATATTCAAAAGCTTATCCTGTTCTTCGGCATTCGTCTCTAATCCGTAAAGGCCGATGCCTAAACGAACCATATCGTAATGAAACTCGGGAAATCGCAACGTGCCGGCAGAATTTACAAGGTGCCTTAAAGGTTTGATCCCCAATTCCCGCATAATCTTTTCAGAACCCTCATTGAATAACGCTGCTTGCTGTTTGGAGAAATCGTTATGGCGTGATTCATCGGCCCCGGCCAAATGACTAAAAATGCTTTTTACTTCTAT
Source organism: Fulvivirga sp. (assembly GCF_040220315.1). Taxonomy (GTDB): domain Bacteria; phylum Bacteroidota; class Bacteroidia; order Cytophagales; family Cyclobacteriaceae; genus Fulvivirga. The sequence continues at coordinate 6,812 of NZ_JAVJUY010000147.1, read as the reverse complement.
GTTTTTATTGGCCTTGAGCAGTTCAATTAATTCATCCAAATCCTGCTTTTCAAAACCCAGCCTTTTCATACCGGTCTCTAATTTAATATGGATAGATGCCTTTTGGCCATCCAAAAACTGAATGAAAGACTGCAGCAAGGTGAGGTTATACATTTCAGGTTCGAGTTTGTGAAGTAGCATAGATTCAAAACTCTCTTCGCTGGGGTTCAATACCATAATGGGCAGATATATACCACTAGTTCTTAGCTGCACACCCTCATCGGCATATGCCACACCTAAATAATCTACACGATGAAACTGCAACAGGTTGGCTACCTCAAAACTGCCACTGCCATAAGCAAAGGCCTTTACCATCACCATTAGCTTGGTTTCATCCATTAGTTTCGACCGATAAAAGTTGAGGTTATTGGTTAAAGCATCAAGGTTTATTTCCAGTATGGTGCCGTGAATTTTCTCTTCCAGCGCTCTTGTAATTTTTTCGAACTGAAATACACGCGCTCCTTTCACCAAAATCAATGATGACGCCAGGTCTATGGTCGGCAAATTATCAAGAAACTGCCTGGTATGATCAAATAATAACACCTCGCTATCTAAGTGATTTTTTAAAGACGTTATATCTTCACCAATGCCAATGCTCAGATCAATTTTTGCGGCACTAATTAATTCGGCTATTTCTTTATATAAAACATCATTACTCAAGCCTGATTGTAGCAGATCTGAAAGGATAATTACTTTCCGCTTCTTCTGATTTTGTAGCGACAAAAACTCGATAGCTTGCTTGAGCCCAGCAAGATCGTTATTATAAGTATCATCTACCAAATAGCTTCCATTAACAGCCCGCTTCAATTCTAATCGCATACCAATGCCATGCAACTTTTTCAACGTTTCCTGAATTTCTTCTTCATTGTATTTTAAATGCAACATAACTGCCACACAATGCATGACATTTTCAACTGATGAATGATCAGCAAAAGGAATATTGAGCGAAAAATTATCCCCTGAGTGCTGTAACCTTACTTTGGTATGCGATTTTTCGGTTTGGGTGTCTAGCAACTTTATTACACTATCCGGTGTGGATCCCCAGCCAAAACCTTTTTCACCAAAATCTACACCTCGCTGATTGGTACTATAAATGACTTTATCCGCTGTGCCAAACAGTTTGGTCTTCTCCTCAAATTTTTGCGTACGGGAAACAAAGCCTTCATCATGTGCAGTGCCCAGATTGGTAAATATTCCTATTGTTGGTTGAATAATTTCTGCCAAGTTATTCATTTCCCCTGCCATGGAAATGCCGGCCTCAAAAATGGCCAGCTCATGTTCGCCACTCATATTCCATACTGAAATTGGAACGCCAATTTGTGAATTGAAGCTATGCGGACTTTTAACAATTCTATACTTGGTAGAAAGGCAACTGTAAAGCCATTCTTTTACTATGGTTTTGCCATTGCTACCGGTAATGGCGATAACCGGAATATCATATTGTTGGCGATGGGCTTTAGCAATTTGTTGGAGTGCCTTCACCGAATTTTTTACTTCGATTACATTCACATCTGAGGGGAGATCAACGGCCTTCTCCACAATGAAATTTCTTACACCTCTGTCGTATAACTCCGTGACGTACTCATGCCCATCATGGTTTCCGCCATTTATGGCAAAAAATACAGCACCGCGAGCTACAAATGGCTTCCTGCTATCAATCACTAATGATTTAACCACTGACTCGGATTCGTGAGACTGCAAAAAACGGCCCTCGGTGATATTCACTACCTCATTCAATGTCATACGCTCATGATCATTTCGTACTGATCTATTTGGTTTTCAAAGCCAAGGTTTTCAAAGAAACGCTTCGTTCCTTCTGCTTCATTATTCACATTGATGATGGTAATTTTTTTTAGTGTACTTGTCTGATAAATATAGCTCATCAATGAAGTTCCAATGCCTTTTCTTCTTTTTTCATGCTTAATACCTACCTGGCTAATTCTACCAAAGGAAGGTTGATAAATAGCAAAGCCTACGCACTCATCATCGTCTCGTACCTCAAGAATTGTCTCGTTCGCAAGGTTATCATCAATCATGCGTGATGTATCTAAAAAACTAGGCGCATAATCACAAAACTTGCCATACAAATTCCAGTTTGGGATTTTTACTTCTTTAATCTCATATTCGCCATGATACTGAGTATCACCAAAATCAACATTTTCGTTATTGAGAATATAGCACTTGAAATATTTAGTACGTTCGAAGCCAATTGCCTCGTATGCTTTAATAGCCCTAATATTAGAAGTTAGCACTTCCAAAACACACTGCTTTATCCCCCTTTCCTTTAACAATGGCACAAGGTATTCATACATCTGGGTAGTGAGTCTAAACCCTCTGCTACGGGGCCTAACGCCAGTACCACCATTATATGCAGTTAGTTTACCTTCATAATAATTCACTGCCGTAAAGATAAATCCTGCCAACGAACCATCGTAATGATAAGCCCCTACGGAAAGGCCAAAATCAAGCTTTAACTTCTGAACAAACTTCCTGACAAATTGCTCTTTCGTGAGCTTAAATGGAAGAGCATAATCTGAAAATGCATCAAGAAAGGTGATATACATTTCAGTGAGGTCTACCGGCTTAAACGGCTTCATATAAATTGAATCAGCCATTTAAAACAATTTTTTTCCGTTTGGTATAGGTTTGTCGGGCGCGGCCAACACAACATCACCATTTCCATCTTCAAAGCCAGTTACCAATACCTGTGACAGCACCGGCCCAATTTGTTTTTCAGGAAAATTGACAACTCCTATGACCTGCTTGCCTAGTAAATCTTCCTTATTGTAATGCTTAACGATCTGAGCGCTAGACTTTTTTTCGCCTAGTTCCTCGCCAAAATCTATCCAAAGTTTATAAGCAGGTTTTCGTGCCTCAGGAAAATCTTCCACTCGTGTGATTGTACCTACCCTTAGTTCAATTTTCTCAAAATCATTCAAGGAAATCTGATTCATAAAACAAATTTGATGTAATTAACGAAAATAAGGTACATCCACAAAAACAGTAAATAACCTTTTAATGTTTAATGCGTATATTAGACCACATTTCCAAGGTGTGATGCATAAAATTAAGCAACAATTAAGTGTGTTGAGTATGTTAATCATGGGGCTCCCTGCCTTATTCAGTTCTGCCTATGCCCAAACCGCAGATGATTACGGTGCTATCAATCCTGAATTTGGTATTAATGAAAACTACGATTCTAACGAAAAGTACAGCGATGAAAACCTGGTGAAACCGGAAGAAAAGCTTGATCAAAAAGAAAAAAATAAAGCTACTTCCAAGACTATAAACAAAAAGGTATTGTTAAAGGATGAGGAGCCTGAGAAGGGCAATGCCAACAAGTCATCATCCGGAAGCGGAGGTGGTGAGCCTGAATCTGTGCTTTCTTTTAATTTTCTTTACTACATTATTCAAAAATTTAAGTTTACCGAGGTAATTGATCAGTAAATAGTTGCCTCTGTTATTACTTCAAAAATGTTTATGTAGCTTATTTGCACCACAAAAGTGACGTGATTCTTTCTTTTAATTTTCCAAACACTTTCATTTACAAAAATTAGCAGTGGTCAATTAGCCAACCCTGAAGTCATAATCTACTCAACCGTTGGTGAGGATTTTATGATACTTTAATCAAAAACTTTTCGAGTTCTTTCAGTTTAATTCTGCCTTCGTAAAAAGCTTTACCGAAAATTACTGCAAAAACACCCATTTCATTGAGGCGTTCAATGTCACTGATGTCCCGCACTCCGCCACTGGCTAGTATGCAAATGTCAGGGAATCTTTCCATCATTTTAGTGTACAGATCAAACCCGGGGCCCTCCATTACCCCATCTTTAGAAATGTCGGTGGTTTTTACATATTTCAGCCCCCTGGAATAGAAATAGTCGATGTGATCGAACAAATCCAGCTCAGTGTGCTTTTGCCAGCCTCTGATCGAAATTTTTTCATTTAAAGCATCGGCTCCAAGCGTGATTTTCTCCCTGCCATAGGAAATTATCCATGAGGCAAATAATTCTTTTCTACTCACGGCAATACTTGCTGCAGTTATATAACTGGCCCCGTATTCATAGGCTTTAGAAATATCGCCATCTGTATGTATGCCTCCTGTAAAATCAACCTTTAAGTTAGTATGGCCAGCAATCGCTTCCAGAATATGATAATTGACCGGTTGACCGCGTCTGGCTCCATCCAGATCCACTAAATGTACTACCTCTATACCATGGTCTTCAAAGGTTTTAGCCAGATCGATAGGTGTTTGATCATACACCTTTTCCTTGCTAAAATCTCCCTGCTGGAGCCTAGTGACCTTGCCATCTATAATTGCGATAGAGGGTATTATTTGAATCATATTATCTTAAATTTTAGAGACTACAATTCTAGCCAACCTTTGCTGATTGGCTGCATTAAATTTGTTAAATAATTATCAAAATTGGCCGAAGGAATTCACACAGCACTTTACTCGGTCATCCTAAGGGGAAATGGTAAAGTACTAAAATTATTACAATTTAACAAGCTTAAAGCCCTCACCATGAATGGTGAGAATCTGGATATTTTCATCGGCTTTTAAATGTTTTCTTAGCTTGGTAATGTATACATCCATACTGCGGGCATTGAAATAGGAATCGTCTCCCCAAATATGTTTAAGAGCTAGTGTTCGGGTTAACACCTTATTTTGATAAGATACAAGCATTTTAAGTAGCTCGTTTTCCTTGGTGGTTAGGTTGTTTTCTTCACCATTATAAGTCAGTATTCTTCTTGTAGGATCAAATGTAAAACCCCCTAGCGCTATTGGCCCTTCTATTACTGCGGTATTTGGTGCTGCTCTTTTAAGAATAGCTTTGATTCTTAGCAGCAGTTCCTCCATACTAAATGGCTTGGTGATATAATCGTCTGCGCCAATTTTAAAGCCTTTAATAGTGTCTTCTTTCATAGACTTAGCGGTTAAATAAATTATGGGCACCTCTTCATCTATTTCCCTGATGTTCTCACCCAATTCAAACCCATCTACTTTAGGCATCATTACATCTAGCAGGCACAAATTGTATTTCCCTTTGGCAAACAGGGTTTTACCTTGCTCTCCATCTCTCGCCAAGTGTATCTGGAAGCCTTTCAGCTCCAAATATTCCTTTAATATCTGACCCAAATTTGGGTCATCTTCCACAAGCAATATTTTAAGCTTATCGTTCATTGGGTAAATAGATTTTAAATGTGCTTCCTTTTCCTAATTCTGATTCTGCCTCTACATATCCTTCGTGTCTATCAATAATTGTTTTAACATAGCTTAGTCCTAAACCAAAGCCTTTCACATCGTGCCTGTTTCCTGTATGTGCTCTGTAAAATTTTTCAAAAATATGCTTGAGCGTTTCTGTGTCCATACCTATGCCATTATCAGTAATAGTTACCCAAATACCTTGTGCCTTATTGTAAGTAGAAAGCTGTAGAATCGGAGTATCTATTGAATATTTAAGGGCGTTATCTAAGATGTTAATAATAACGTTGGTGATGTGATGAGAGTCACCCACTACCAAATCATCTTGTGCCTGAAAGTCTACCTTCAGCGAGCCATTCTTTTCTTCCAAGCCAATTTGAATCTTCTCAACTGCTGAATTAATTAGTTCATGCAGATGAATTCTTTCAGATTTAAGATTGAACGTTTCTTTATCGAGCAAAGCCGATTGCAGCACCTTTTCAACCTGTACTGAAAGCCTGTTATTTTCTTCTTTTATCATCCCCAAATAACGCATTAGGGTAGATTCATTGGAGCGCATTTCTGTTTCTCCCAAAGCCTCCACAGCCAACCCTACAGTGGCTATAGGCGTTTTGAGTTCATGCGTCATATTATTGATAAAGTCATTTTTCATTTCAGAGATTTTCTTCTGTTTGAAAATGATATAAATGGCATAGGTAAAGCAGCCTAGTATAATGATAATGAATAACACAGAAGCGGCAAGCGTTGCCCAAATTTGCCTGAACAGATAACTGGTTTGGCCAGGAAAATTCACCAAAAGATAGTTGGCATTGGATAGGATATCATTGGGGAAAAGTGATGCTCGTAGTTCACTTGACTTTAGTTCATTCAAGGATTCTGCCTTACCCATAATAATCTCATTCTTGGCGGCATCCAACACACCAAAATGATAAGGGATATCTATTCCATTTCTTAAAAAAGTAGTGTGTAAAAGGGAATCTAATACATTCTGGTTCACACGATCTTTAATTGCATTGGGGCTAATGAGCTGCTCAATAACCACATTGACCATGTGGCTCCTGGAAAGGAATTTGGCATCTTTAGCACTCTTCAATACTGAATCTCCCAATACAATTACATCTATAGCCCCACCTGCCGGGAGTGGAGGGTTTTTAGGGCCTATGGGAGTCGTTCGTGTAAGCTCCTTAACAGATTGAAAGTGTTTCTCTGAAACAGGAATACTATCCTGATCGATAACTACATGCCTGTTGCCGTCTATATCAATTGTTTCTTCCCTGTAAATGAATTTATATTTCTCGCTATTGGAACCATCCACTGAAGCGTAAAAGCTACTTGCGGCTAGATTAGCAACTTCCCTCCGCTCCAAGCTGGTGGCCACTTGCCGGAGGGAAAGAATAACATTTTCGTTAAATGACTGCCTGTTTAAGCTAATGGCATTATTAATCCAGTACACCTGAAAACTGGCCAGGCCAACGAGCGCAATGCTCATTAATACCACAATTACCCAAACAGATGACCTTTTCATTCTTCAAAAATACGCGTATAACTACAGCTAGTTGAAGAATTA
>NZ_JAVJUY010000146.1:0-11127 GCF_040220315.1 Fulvivirga sp. | reverse complement strand
GTCTATGCCGGAAATATATACTGTCATTGTAGCTTCGTAATCAGGATCATCCTCAGTATAATCTATACGCAAAAGCGCATCTGGTTCTGCATCATCGGTATGGTCTATTTGATACGGACTAATGATCGCAATACCTTCAACCGGCTCAGTATTCCATAGCATTTGCAGTGCCTGGGCATTATCTTGTACATCAAAAGTTGTTAACTCGTAAGCATAGTTTTTTCCACCCCGTGTCACATTTCTATTGATGGTCACTTCTTTATCTCGGCCGTCATCATCACTATTATAAACTAAAGTTTGAACGTTTTGCTGCTCAAGCGCTGCAGCGATAGGAAATATCAGTTCAATAATTCGTGCGCTTTCTTCTCCTATAAAAATAAAAAATGGCACAGCCTGATATATTTCATTCCCCTCAATAATCCCATCACCATCGCCATCAGTCCTTCCTGTAAGTCCTCCGTTAGCGTCCGAACTAATGGAAGTTGGAATATCCACAGTAAAGCTTTCTGGTACAACTATTTGATTAACAACGGCAGTTTCCTCTTCATCGTCACAAGATGAATATGTGAATAGCGCAAAGAGACCAAACAGGCTTATGAATAACTTTTTCATGATTAGATGGATTTTTGAATCAGATAAGTTAATCAAATACCCTCTAAAATAAAAATTATAAGGTATTCATATACTTCTTCAATTCACTTAAAAAGCCCTTGATATCCTTTTCGTGCAAGTCTCCCAAAACAGATAACCTGAATGTTGACTTCTTTGCACCTTTGCCAGGATAGATTGTATAGCCCCTCTCGTACAGGTAGTTATGCATTGCATCGAAATCATATTTCTCATTTTTAGGCTCAATAATGGCTAAAAGAATTTTAGACTGTTGATTATAAGGTAACAAAAAGGAAAACCCTAAATCTTGAAGACCTTCCACCAATACTTCCCAGTTATTTTGATATCTGGCCCACCTACCGTGCTCTGTTTCAGCGAAATATTCATCAATGGCCTGTCTTAACGCATAGCACACCTGTACTGGTGGTGTGAACTGCATCTGCCCAGTCTTTTCAAACCCAACATATTGATTGTAAATATTGAAGTAAAATGATCGTTTTTGATTGGCCAACGAAGGCAGCAGTGATTCCTTAAAAATCACAAACACCAACCCGGCCATGCCTTGTATACATTTGTTTGATGAAGAAATCACATATTCTGCCTGCCACTTTCTTAAGTCGATTGGTATTCCTGCATAAGAGCTCATGCAATCTACAATCACTTCTACCTTATTGGCATGAGCGATATCGCAAATCTCCTGAACAGGATTTAACATTCCAGTAGTGGTTTCATGATGCACAACCGCTAAATGGCTGATTTCAGGATCGTTTTTAATATATTCCTCCACCTTCGCAGTATCGATATAATCACCATACTCCAACTGTTATTGAACTACTTCAATACCAAAAGTCTCGGCAATTTTAACCATACGCGCCCCGTACGCACCATTTTCAATCACTAGAATTTTCTTGTCATTTGGTACGGCTGACGTAATAGCTGCTTCTAATCCCCCGGTTCCACTCGCTGCAAAAAGTGCACATTTGTATACACCTTCACCGTGTACAACTTTCACCAGGTCAGACTTAATGCCTTCTATTAGGCTGCCAAACTCTTCTTCACGCGGACAAATATCTTCCACCACCATTGCATTTTTTACTGTATCGGTAGTAGTAGCAGGACCGGGATTTAACAATATTTTTCTATCAACTATTTTCATTTTGTAAGCGAGGATTGGTCCAAACCCAATAGTTACCCAGGGATTGGAATGTTCTATAAATCAATAATAAAATACTAACCACCAAATAGATAATTAAAACAGTGAGCGTATTGCCTTCATACAAAGAAGGAACTCCCAAAATTATGATAAGAAATAGTGGCGTAAATAAACCAGGGCTTCGTTCAATCCCATCTATTAAATGGCCTTGCATTATCTTGCCCAGATACAACGATGAGTATAATGTTATTACTGTAGTTAACTCAGCAACGCTGAATATATAATTGCCTAAGTAAGCTATGAGGGAAACGATGACTACATACATCCAAATACTGTAACGAACATTGGGTGTTCTTAAAATAGTCTTGACAAAAGTACCAACTGCTCCTATACTGATGGCCACCAACAAAATCTCCATAGCAGAATAGCCAAAAAGAATGGGGCTCACATAAAAATTATAAACAGCTGATATGCTTGCCCCAAGTATGATAAATATTGCAAGAATTACACCCTCCAACGATCCCATTTTTTCAAATATCAACCAACCCGTTTTAAACTGCTCATAAAATACAATCACATGTGCGCAATACGATGTTACAAGTACCAAAGCAACTAAGTATGGATTCGTTACCGCAAAAAGATTAAAGAGGATGAGCATCAAAATTCCATTATTGAAAGCATCCAAATAATGGTCACAAAACTCACCAAGGGCCGAGCCTGTCTTGGTTCTTTTAGCCTGAGCTCCGTCTAAATGATCACCAATTAAATATAATAGCAATAATAAAGCTATCACGTAGTAAGTAGCATTTCCTAAAAGGGAAATGTCAAATGAAAAATAAAGCGCCACATAAAAAAAGCTATTGGAAATAAGCGTTATGATATTGGCAGGAATAGCCCAGGGAATAAATCCAATAACGGGCTCTACAAATATCTTCTTAAACAAGGGTGTGAGTAAAGAATAGTCTTTACACTGATATGCATACGGCTTCATGGACTGCAAATAAAATCAAAATTGACCTTACATCCGAATAGGAATTAAATTACGAACCTAAGGTAAAATAGTAACAAACGATTGCATAATTAATCGCATTCCAATCGGCAGTTATTTACCCCGAAAGACTAAAATCCTTCTATATTTGTGCCTTATGAAAAAAACGAAGCAGTTTAGAAATATGCTCCTGAGTAGGGAGTTAGAATTTATAATGGAAGCTCATAATGGGCTTTCAGCAAAAATAGTTGAAGAAGCCGGGTTTAAAGGAATATGGGGTAGTGGCCTTTCTATTTCTGCGGCCCTTGGCGTAAGAGATAATAATGAAGCATCTTGGACACAAGTACTTGATGTTCTGGAGTTTATGAGTGATGCTACCACTATTCCAATCCTATTGGATGGAGATACAGGGTACGGTAACTTCAACAACATGCGAAGGTTAGTGAGAAAGCTTGAACAGCGAGATATAGCTGCTGTATGTATTGAAGATAAACTCTTTCCTAAAACCAATTCATTTATAGGTGGTGAAAACCAACCTTTAGCAGATATCGATGAATTTTCTGGAAAAATAAAGGCAGCAAAAGATACCCAACAAGACCCTGATTTTTCAGTGGTAGCAAGACTGGAGGCTTTTATTGCAGGTTGGGGATTAGACGAAGCACTACGAAGAGCTGATGCCTATCATAATGCCGGAGCTGATGCAATCCTTTGCCATAGTAAAAAGGCAGATTCTTCAGATGTGGATGCTTTTATGAAAGAATGGGGCAATAGATGCCCGGTGATTATTGTACCAACAAAATACTATTCTACACCCACCGATCATTTTAGGGAGTTAGGCGTAAGCATGGCTATTTGGGCAAATCATAATATGCGGGCTTCAATCAAAGTGATGCAAGACACAACGAAGCGCATTTATGATGAGCAATCACTGATCAACGTTGAGGGCAATGTGGTAACAGTTTCTGAAGTATTTAGAATTCAGGGAGCCGATGAGTTGAAAGAAGCAGAGAAATTATACTTGCCAACAACTGGTAAGAAAGTAAACAACATAATATTGGCTGCGAGCCAGGGTTCTTTAGGTGAATTGGTGAAAGACAAGCCAAAAACACTTTTAGAGGTGAATGGAAAGACTTTGCTTAACACTCAAATAGATGAATTCAATCAGGTCGGGATTAAAGACATCACCGTTGTGAGAGGTTTTGCTAAGGATAAAATTAAACTGGGCAATATAAAAACTGTTGATAATGATGATTTTGCAAGCACGAAGGAGCTGTACTCATTATACCTTGCTAAAGATGAAATCAAAGAAAATACAGTAATAAGTTATGGAGATATCATTTTCAAGAAATACGTGCTTCATGAGTTACTGAATGATACCAACGACATCACTTTAATTGTTGATGCAGACAGTAAAAAACCAACTGGTGATAAAGATTTGGTACGTGCCAGCAAGAAATACAGCAAGAAGAATTTCAGAGGAACCGCTAAATTTAAATCTATGGGTGTTGAACTTGATAAGAAAGCCCATGGAGAGTTTATTGGTTTATGGAAAGTAAATTCAGCGGGATCAACGATCGTAAAACAAGCGTTGGATACATTGAGCAAAGAGAAGAATTTCAAACAAATGACATGTACTGACCTCTTTAATGAAATAGCTAAAGAACATACCATTGCGGTGAAATACATAAGTGGTGCATGGCTAGATGTTGATACAATGGTAGATTATCAGGAAGCAGGTAAACTCAGAATTTAAGAAATGAATACGCAACAATTTGGTTCAGCATTAAAAGAGTTAGGTTTCGATTTTTACAGCGGGGTACCGTGCTCATTTCTAAAGTATCTTATTAATTATGCAATTAATGAATGCGATTATGTGATGGCTGCGAATGAGGGTGATGCTGTTGCTACCTCAGCCGGTGCTTATTTAGCAGGCAAGAAGTCAGTGGTTCTAATGCAAAACTCTGGATTAACCAATGCTACTTCTCCCCTTACCTCTTTAAACTACTCATTTCAGTTGCCTGTTTTGGGCTTTGTGAGCTTACGAGGCGAAGCTGGATTGAATGATGAGCCTCAGCACGAACTGATGGGACAAATTACTGGAGACATGCTAACCTCTATGAAAGTGGAATGGGAGTACTTATCCAACGATTTGGATGAGGCAAAAAACCAGCTCATCAGAGCAAATAAGGCGATTGAAAATAATAAAACGTTCTTCTTCGTAGTTAAGAAAGGTACGTTTGATGAAATAACACTAAAGCCACAAAACGTTTCTACCACGTTTGCTAAAGAATTAAAACATTCAGAAAAGGAAGAGGCACTTCCTACCCGAACTGAGGCATTGAAAACAATAAGCGATTGGGCCGATAGTAAAACTGCCTTATTGGCTACCACTGGTAAAACCGGGCGCGAGTTGTTTGAAATTGAAGACAAGCCTAACAACCTTTACATGGTGGGTTCAATGGGCTGCATAAGCTCAATGGCTTTGGGTTTGGCATTGGCCGCTAACACCAAAAAATCAGTGGCTATTGATGGTGATGGAGCTGCGCTAATGCGAATGGGGAATTTTGGAACAAATGGATACTATCACCCAGACAACTTGCTTCATATTTTATTAGACAACACTACGCACGACTCCACTGGAGGCCAGGCAACCATTTCTCCAAATATTGATTTTGCTACGGTGGCTCATGCAACGGGCTATCCTGTAGCTATTAAAGTGAACACACTGGCTGAATTAAAAGCAGAGTTAAACAATTGGTCGGCTAACCAAAAAGCAACATTTATACATTTGAAAATTGCCAAAGGTTCCCCAAAAGAATTGGGCAGACCCACCATTAAGCCATACGAAGTGAAAGAGCGGCTCATGAATTTTTTAAAAACTGATGAGTAGTGAGATTAAAACAGCAGTAATTCTGGCTGCCGGGCTTGGCAGCAGGTTGAAGGACCGTACAAAAGAAAAACCTAAGGCATTTTTAGAAATAGATGGCAAAACATTAATTCATCGTTCCATCGAAAACCTGCTGGAGGTGGGTATCTCAAAAATCATCATTGGAACAGGCTACCTGAACGAGTTTTTCGATAATCTCAAAATCGATTACCCTCAAATAATCACCCACAGGAACGGTGATTTTGCCAAAACCGGCAGCATGTACACATTGTACAATTTAGGATCCTTAATCAACGAAGATTTCTTATTGCTAGAAGGCGATTTGCTATACGAAAAAGCGGCCTTATCAGAAATTATGGATGATAATCACCCTGACATCATCTTAGCCAGTGGACAAACCAATTCAAATGACGAGGTATACATTGAAGCTGATGACAACTCAAACCTGGTGAATATGAGCAAAAACACATCCGAGCTTAATCATATTTCCGGTGAGCTGGTGGGTATCAGCAAAATCTCCAACTCAACTTTCTTGTCAATGTGTGATTACGCATCCAGCTTATACAGTGAAGGCGATCGTAGCTTTCATTATGAAGATGATTTTGTTGGTATTTCTAAGACAAAAGATATCTTTATAAAAAAAGTAGAGGACCTGGCCTGGTGCGAAATTGATGACGAAAACCATCTTCAAAGAGCACTAGAAAAGGTGTACCCACTCATACAGCAACGAGATCAGTAACTATTGCCGGACAAGCTAAAAAATATCGAAACCATCATTTTTGATTTTGATGGTACCATTGCTGATACACTTGAATTAGGAATAAAAGTAGCTAACCAACTATCTCACAGATACAGATACAAACAAATTTCCAACAAAGAAGAATTGGAGTTTTATCGAAATTTATCAACCCAAAATGCCATTAAAGCCATTGGCATTTCATTAGTTAAATTGCCGTTTGTGGCATCGGCTTTTCGAAAAAGACTGTCAAAAAGCATCCATGAATTGCAGCCAATACCGGGTATAAATGAGGTAATTAAGCAATTATCCGTGAACTATCAACTGGGTATTGTCACAAGCAATTCAAGACAAAACACCATGGCTTTTCTTAATAATCAAGGGCTGTCAGATTGCTTCACTTATTATTCAACTGGCACTCGCTTGTTCAAAAAATACCATACAATCAGGTCACTTTTAAAGAGTACGAAATTGGATTCAGCCAAAGTTCTATTAATTGGTGATGAAACCCGGGACATAGAGGCGGCCAAAAAATGTGGACTGCCAATCATTAGCGTGGCATGGGGCTTTCATACAGAAAAGGTGCTCAGATCATACCAACCCGACTATTTGATACATGAGCCACACGAATTAATTACCTTACTAATAACTAATAGTAAATGATATTTGTAAGACCCAAGGAATAGCATTTTCTTTGCGGAAAATTTGAACATGGCATCACGTATTAAGCTTTTTCTGAACTATTTTTTGTTCTGGTTTTTGTTTTTTCAAATCTCCAGAGTGTTTTTCATGATTTACCAACATGATAATACTGCTTCTATGGGTTTTGGAGAAATTATTTTAGCTATGCTAAATGGGGCACGATTAGACTTAACTGTAGCAGGGTACTTCACACTCATACCTGGTTTACTAATTACGCTCACCACTTATTTCAACTCGAAAGTTTTAAAAATAAGTTTGTTGGCTTACACGTCACTGTTACTTTTTGTAAGCTCATTTATTATTGTATTAGATATGGAGCTGTACAGCCATTGGAGCTTTAGAATGGATGCCACGCCCCTGCTATACATAGGCAAAGAAGCTGCCGGATCAGGTGATTTATTGACGACAATAATCATGGTAGGTTTCTGGCTGCTGTTCTTTGTTGGTGCTATTTATGGGTATCAAAAATATATAGCCAATAGTATAAGCAATATTGAAAAGTCTGATTATAAATCGAGCCTAATTATACTAATACTTACTGGACTTTTAATTGCACCTATCAGAGGCACAACAGGTGTGGCTCCCATAAATACAGGCACTGTTTACTTCCATGAATCGAACATGTTTGCCAACCATACTGCCATTAATGTGGTGTATAATTTTGGCTATGCTGTTAGAAAAATCAATCGCTTGAAATATCCTGAGAATTATCTTGAACGTGATTTAACAGATAAAATTTTTGATGAGTTAATAGTACAAGATACAACAGGTCAGAAGTTCCTGAATGTTGGAAAACCTAATGTAATGATCATTATGCTGGAAAGTTATTCATTCCGGTTTATTGAGCCATTAGGAGGGCTGCCCGGCATTACACCTAACATCAACTCATTAGTGCATGAAGGCATTCTGTTCGATAATTTTTATTCATCGGGAGACAGGACTGATATGGGAATTATTTCCGTTCTCAACGGTTATCCAAGGCAGCCATTGGGTTCAATTATTAAATTCCCGAAAAAGACCAGTACACTACCTTATATTAACAAAAACCTAAAGGCTCGCGGTTATGCTACCGAATTTACCTATGGCTATAATATCGATTATGCGAACTTTAAATCCTATTTAACAAACGGACAGTTCGATAACGTTACCCATAGCAAGGACTTCCCCCCAGAACACAATACATCTAAATGGGGTGTTCATGATCATTTTGTGTTTAACAAGTTTTTAGAAGAAGCAAATGAAGTGAAAGAGCCATTCTTTAAGATTATGATGACCCAAAGTAGTCACGAGCCATTTGAAGTGCCTATGGAAACTGTTATTAAAGGTGATGACAATGAAAGCATGTTTAAAAACTCTGCTTATTATACTGATAAGAGCCTGGGTGAGTTTATTGAAAAAGCGAAACAGACAAACTGGTGGGACAGTACCCTCATCATTATCACAGCTGATCATGGGCACTTTATGCCGGGCAATGAAGGTATCTCGAATCCTGACAGGTTTAAAATTCCTATGCTTTGGTTAGGTGGTGCAATAAACAAAAGAGATACTGTTGTTCATAACTATGGCACCCATACTGATATTGCAAATACCTTGTTCGCACAATTAGGTTTTCAAGACTCTTCATACACTTTCAGCAGTAACATGTTTTCAATTAATTTAGAGCCGTTCGCAGTATTTATATACAATAATGGTGTTGGTTACTTATCTGAAAATGAGAAGGTTATTTACGACAATACCGGAAAACAATTCGTAAAGGCTCAAGGAGTTAACGAAACATCTAAAGAAAAAGGGCGGGCTTATTTACAAAAACTCTATCTCGATTTCAATCACCGCTAGAGGTACCGGCCAATTTTAGAAAAACGCTTCGCAAAATAAAAAAGCCTATAAAGCTAATGGGCACTATTGTAATCAGCCAGGCAAACATGCCCATGAGTGTGGCTTTCCAAAGCAATTTGAAGGCCTGCAACCAATCTGAATTAATTAAATTAATTACTTCCTGAATTGAATAAGGAATAGGATTAACTCCCAAGGCGTTCGATCCTAAATGAATCAATGGAATTAAGATTATGAGTTGTAGTGGATATACTATGTAATTGATTAACTGAATGGCCGCAAGGTTCAGCTTAAAAATAAATGCGGCTACCAGGCACAAAAGCGTAGTAATACCCACAATAGGAAACAACCCAAAACAAAACCCTAAGCTAATAGATAATGCCAGCTTAGTAGGTGTCATTCCTTGTTTCAGGAAGCCTAAAATTGGCTTGATTATCTTTTTATCAATCTTATCCCGGAAAGACTTTGCCATATAGAATTAATCTTTGGCAATGATAAAAAGAAAAAACCTGCCACAAAGCAGGTTTAATATTTAGTTGGATTTTCTTACCGATCCACCACTGCTGGTGTCGGATCTTGATTTACCTGGGTTTCCTCGGTATCTAACGCTTCCGCCACTACTTGCTTCGGCATTAATCTCTTTTGTTGCATACACACGGGCATCAGCACCACTGCTTACGTCCACTCGAACAATTTCAGCTTCCAAATCATAAGCATCTACCCCACCGGCACTACTGGCATCTACTTCCAGGTATTTTGTTTTACCAGAAACTTCAACATCGCCCGAACTCGAAGCATCAACAGTTAATTCATTTACATCAACATCAACTTCTATATCAGCTGCACTGGATACATCTAAGATTAACCTATCGGATTGAATTTTATTTCTTCCTACCACATTCGCTGCACTGCTGGCAGAAATTTCCTCGAGCTTAACATAAGTAATATGAACAACTACCGAATAATCACGCCATCTATTTCTTGACAAATGCACTTTTAAACGGTCTCCAAAAACCTCAGTAAGCACTTCTTCTAAAGGAATACCTTTTACTTCTACTTTAATGGATTCTTTTGTGCCTTTTTGAAGGTAAGCATCAATACCCTGAGACACCTGCACCTCATCAAAAGATGGCAATTTTCTCTCCTCCACATCCTGAGCAAAAGATCCTATCGAGAAACTTAAAATAATAAGGCTTAAAATGTAGTTCTTCATAGCTTAAATAATTTCATTTGACCAAAAGACCAGTGTATTTTCCTATAGTTGCATCTCATGTCTAACAATGATAATTAAAATTATATCATTACTTCGGTTCTATTTACTTGTTTCCTCTTACAATGGTTGTCTACCGTCTTTTTTACATTTTTAGATTCGACAAACAAAAAATTTGATTATATTGGTCTTGATATTAAATTAAATTTAAAGGCACAAAATTATTAGGATAAAATGGTAAAGGAACAATTAAACGTATTAATACAGTTGGCTGCCAGCGACAATCATGTTGCTGATAAAGAAGCTAAACTGATAAAAATGATAGGTGTTTCTAATGGTGTCCCCGCAGAAGAAATCGATGAAATGCTTAAAAACCCTAGAAAACCTATTGGCGATTTAAGTACTCTAACCGATGATCAAAAATTTGAGCACCTTTATCATGTTGTGCAAATGATGAAAATTGATGGACAGGTATTCAAAAGTGAGATCGTCTTTTGTGAAGACATTGCCTCGCGCCTTGGCTATAGGAAAGGAGTAATTGCAGAATTGTCTTCCAAGATATACAGCGATCCGTCCATCACCTCAGATCGTGACGCACTCAAAAAGAAAGCACAAAAGTATTTAGCATAGCATTTTAAAAGCGTCTCTATTTCGAGACGCTTTTTTTTAGTAATGATCTACGATCTCTCCTCCATTACTTTGATAACCCTTCAAACAATCGGCTGTTAGGCACGAATGTATGGGCAAGACTCCTAAAACGTCTCCAATTTTAAAATTATCAATACCATTATCAGTAAAACTGACAATGCCATGCTCTTGAGAAAGTCTTTTAAGGGTTGCGCCTTTCACTAAACTCCACCCCTCTTCTTCGTACTTCACCACCTGTCCAAAGTCATACTTTTCACTGTAGTCCTTTGAAAAATGTACAGCCCCACCATAAATGACTAATTGATATTCTCGTTTCTTCATTCCCACTACAGGGCAAGCTACAGATACCGCAATATCGCTC
>NZ_JAVJUY010000145.1:0-27060 GCF_040220315.1 Fulvivirga sp. | reverse complement strand
ACCATGCCTAAATCAATTTCTTTAATTGTAAAATAGGCATCCTCACTGCAATAACGCATATCGCAAGCTGTAACAATATCTACACCACCTCCAATACAGCCGTTATGAACGGCAGCAAGCACTGGCTTAGAACATTTTTCTATATACGTAATTGCATTCTGAAGTGTTTGAACCAACTTTCTAATCTTCTCACTTCTTCTGGCTGAGCAGGAAACTTTCTGGTATTCGCCAACAGACATGAGCAACTCTAAATCGATACCTGCGCAAAAGTGCTTACCTTCACCCGAGAGTACGATAACTCTGGCTTCATCTGTTGTGGATAGCGTTTCAAAAATAGATTTCATTTCAAGCCATGCTTCCATATGCAAGGCGTTTGATTTTTCGGGCCTGTTAAATGCTACATGAGCGATTTTATATTTCATTTCTACCTTAAAATGTTCGTATTTCATGATCTGTTATTTTGGTTCGATTATTAGGAAGATGCCTGTGCTGTCACCAATATTCAATACTTCGTGCCATTCAATACCTTCATTGCTAAAATTTGCACCTGTTGGTACCGTTAGTTCTCTAGTACCTGCGGCATCAGTAATTCTAAATGTGCTGCCAGCAATAGTATAACCAAAGTGTGCCGCATGATAATGCTTTTCATGACCAACACCCGGAGGGAAGATACATTTTAATACTCTTAATTTAGAGTTTTCCTCTAGCACCTCACACACAGCTTGATTCTTCCAACCAGCTTCTAAAGGATCAGGTAGATTGTTTTTAGGTGTACAACTAATTGATAGTAAAATGAAAATTAGTAAACGGATTGTAAGATTTGAAAAACCCATAAACTACGTTAATTGCTTAATTCCTAGTAGCACGCAAATTCCACCACCAATCATGCCTGCCCATGCTTCTATAGGAGAATCTCCACTCACTGCCCGTGTAATTTGAGTACCTACTGAATCATAGATGTCATACCCCCAAACAAAAAGTGCGATACCAGCTACAATTAATACAATTCCAATGATTTTGTTTTTCATAGTTCTGTTATTAAAATCCATACGTTTTTTTAGCACTCACTATCTGTTCCTTTTCAGTTGTATCAGGGTAGAGAATGTATTTTGGTGCAATTATGGGCTTAACTTGTTCCATCGTAATTGAAGTAATAGTTGTAAATGGAAAATCTCCTCCAGTTATTTTAATCAATTTTTTTTCCATTTTCTTAAACTCAGAATTAGTTTTATCAATGATTTTTGCTTTGCCTTTTACTTGAAATCCTTTTTGGACTAAAATGTCGATAAAACTCACACAGACATTTTGGTTCTGCTTGATGTTTCTTACGGTTTGAGGTGAGGCAATATTGGCAATAATTATTTTGTCCTCACCAAAAAAACTAAAAACCTCTTTGGGCGAAACATTTGGTATATTTTCTATCGATGCTGTAGCTAGCCAACAAAGAACACTTCTATTTACATATTCTTTAATTTCAGGGGTTAGTTCCATTGTTATTTATTTACCTAAAATAGAGGATTGCGTAGGTAATCCTGTGTGGAAATTCCGCAGTAATTAATTTGATATTTTGTTTGCTGTCGCTATTTCAATTCGAATTTCTTTGAACTTACTTAGTATCCAAAATGCTACTAAAATTCGCATTATAGGTTGGTAAATAATACTAAAATACTCAATAAATACATTTAGATTTTCCGACTTTAAGAATTCATTTCCGAAGGCAGTCAAATTTCCTAAGCCCCAAAATATCAAGAGATACGCAAGAATATTATTTAGTTTAGAAGTAGTAATGAGACTTATTCCATAACAGATATTGCCAAGTGCAAAAGCCACAATAAATAGTCCAAAAAGCGCGTAGCTAATTAATCCGGCATGATCAATATTAATTCGTATTATTTCTTGGATTGCAACATCATTTGTTTCGAAATACGATCTACGCAAATTGTTTAAGTAAAATAGAACAAACATTTGGCGAAAAATCTCAGTAAAAGAAAACACGGCAAAGAATGTAAATCCCAAAATTGTAAATCCAGGACTTTTCTTAAATTGAATTAATAGAAATCCCAACATTGAAATCAGTACAAATAAGCAATGAATAATCACCCAGTATCTATTTACAATGTATTTTGAATTCTCGAATAATTTATACCGATCTTCTAAACTTAGCTCACCTAAGTCAAATAAACTGGAGTGAATTCCCAGCGTAGTAATTACGGACAAAAAACAAGAAATAGCCGCAATCAATATAAATCTTTGGTATGAAGTATTTTGAATCATGATCTATTACATTCAGTTATTTATTACCGATTTTTACTATCAACACCAATTGTGATAGCAAATTCGGGATTACAAACTATTTTCTTGGCTGCTTAACGACAATTTAACAATTTAATTAGTTATAATTTATACCTAAATGGGACTTAGACTGTATTTTCTTAATCCGATGTTAGGTGCAGTAATACCTCTAAAATGGTGACTGCATATTAGCAGCAATGGATTTTGCAGAACGTAACAAACTATCCAGTGCAGGTCTGTTCAGATATTGGCCTCTTAGAAATACGCCTTCAATATCTCGAACATTGTTTATATCCTTTAGAGGATTAGAGTTTAGAAGAACCATACTTGCTAAGTGGTTTTGTTTAAGTAAACCGAACTCATTTTCTTTCTTCATGAATATAGTAGGATTGATGGTAGCGGTTCTCAAAGCTGCTGAAGTTGATAGTCCACCTTGAACCAGCAGATTCAGTTCATCATGTAGACTAAAGCCAGGATAACAAAAGGGACTCGGGTAGTCTGTGCCGGCCAGAATTTTCACTCCTCGTTTCTCCAGTATACCAATTAGAGTTGAAAGAAATTTAAACCTCTTTTTACGAATTTCACTAGGCTCACCTATACTGCTCTTCCACCATTCCATTATATGTTCTGGCAAGTATTGAAATAAGGAATCTTCATCGTGTAGTCGATCGTGGGAAGATGACATATACATATTGGTCAAAGTTGGCGTCCACCAGGTTTCACTTATTGCTAGCGTATCGATAAGTGCATTGAATTTTGCAGAGTCAAATGTCTCTATAAGAAATTCCTGTGCTTCCTCAGAAAATATCTGAAACTTGGGGAACCTTGACGCAAATTCCTCTGGTTTTGATGTGGAGGCATCAAGAATCCCTTCTGAATGTTCTATGCTTGCCTGACCTGCAGCTATTACCTCCCAAATATCTAAACGAATAGGAATATGCCCTGCGAAAGTAATACCATGCGCTCTACTGATTTCAGCGATGCTGTAGTGGCTCTCCTTCGTTAGATTTCCATAGATCTTAAAAAAATCAACGCCCTGTTCAATCTGCTTCAATGCTTCAGCTCTTGCCTCTTTATCATTGCTGATGCAAATTAATTCGTATGATGGTTAACCTGTAGATAGGCTTTGAAAGCCTATCGTTTATCATTGATTTAAAATTACTGTTTCAGAAGTTTGCCATAGCCGAGTTTACTCATTAAGCTAATCCTTTGTTATATCCATTTTTTCCTGATATGAACTGATTAAGGCACTTGCAAAAGCCTTTTTATCTTGTCGCAATAGATCTATTCCATCTCCTTTTGCCAGATCAGGGTGAACTTCTCGCAGGTTATTGTCACTCCAAAATGCCAACTCTACCAGAATAGGTGTCAGTTCCAATCCCTTTGGTGTAAGTCGATATATGTTGGTCTTTTTGTTATTAGGAAGTTTTGATTTAGTAACGATTTCTAATTCTTCAAGTAGCTTGAGTTTTATTGAAAGTATGTTAGTTGCAATCGCTTCATCACTCTCAATAAAATCTTTAAAGGTTTCCTTTCCGTCAACGAGCATTTGCTTCACAATAACAAGCATCCACTTGTCACCGAGAATATCTATAGCCGAAGTAAACGGGCAATCACATCGAAATTTATAGTCCATGTTTGAACGAATCTATTATTACTTGCAAAAAACAATTAATAATTACTTGCTATTTGAAAGTAATATGTTATTATTGCTTGTAATTTACAAGTAAAAAATTAGAAATCATGAAAAAACTGTTAACAATCACTATCATTTTGGCTTTTATCTCTTTCTGTAGCACTGCACAGACAAGTTCAGCCAGAGAAAAAGTATCTAAAAATTTACAATCAACTATTAACACTATGAGTAAGAAAGAAAAAGCCATTGCATTTATCAATGCCTTATCAAATCAAGATGAAGCGGCTATTAAACAACTGACAAGTGAAGACTTAATTCAACATAATCCTTCAGTTCCTAATGGTAGGGATGTAATAATTAACGTAGTATTTCCACTATTGAAAGACGCAGGAACACACGGAGAAGTTATTCGTGTTATTGAAGATGGAGACTTTGTTGTGATGCATAACCATTGGACAAACGCGAGTCCATTTGGCGGTGATGATTTAGTAGCTTTCGATATCTATCGATTCGATAAAGACGGCAAAATAGCCGAACATTGGGATGCTTTGCAGCCTTGGGTTGAAGAAACTGTCAGTGGAAGGTCTCAAATTGATGGAACCGTTGTTATAGACGATTTGGATAAAACAGATGCGAACAAAGTACTGGCAAAATCCATGGTAGAAGACATTTTGATGGGCAAAAACCCGAATAAAATCACTGATTATATCAGTTCTCAGCAATACAATCAACACAACCCAGGTATTAAGGATGGACTGGCTGGTATCATAGAAGCAGTTGAATATCTGACTTCTCAAAACAATATGTTTAAGTATACAAAAATCCACAAAGTATTGGGTGAAGGAAACTTTGTACTTACTATTAGTGAGGGAGAATGGAGTGGTAAAACGCAAGTGTTTTATGATTTGTTGCGCTTTGAAAATGGCAAAGCAGTGGAACATTGGGATGTTATACAGGCAATACCGACAGAAGGACTGGCTAATAACAACGGCATGTTTGGCTTTTGATCATTATAGAGGTTGCTCATTGAGACATTTAGGTATTTCTCATAGGTATTGTAATTAAAATAAAGCTACATTTAGATGTTTTGACTATATCTTAATTCAATTGCCCATGTATCTTCTTCTTAAAACCGTTCGTGTACTCACGATTTTAATTGTTCTCATTGGTATAAATACTGCTGTTTTTTGTCAATCACTTATTGATAGTCTGGAGCAAGTTGCAAAAACTGCTAAACCCGGATGGGATCAGATAGACATGGCGGTGGGTTTGGCTCGTTTATATATTGGTGGGCCTGGGGATAAGTTAAATGGTGAGAAGCAGATAGCCATAATTTATAAAAACGCAAAAGAGCAGAACATTCCTGAAGCCCGAGCTTATGGTCTTATCATGGAAAATCTGGTTGGTTACAATATTGAAAATGATACTGAAAAGAGTATTAAAGCATGTGAGGAAGCCATGGCCATAGCCAGAAAATACCATTGTAATGATGCATTGATTTTTGCCGGATATCAACTTGCTGAAAGGTATAGGGTAAGTAAAGGGGACTTTCAAAAATCACGGGAAATTATGGAAGAAATACTTCCTTATATGGATGAGACAGTAGATCACAAACACATTGCCAATGCAAAAAAAACATATGGTTATATTTTAACAAGACTGGGTGAAGAAGAACTTGGGTTTAAATATATGGAGGAGGCCATTGATATACTGCGGAAAATGAAACATGACCCATACATAGATCCAAGGATAGGCAGAGTAAGCTCCCAATATGCTGACATCAATAACCTAATTCAATATGCCATGTCCAACATGGGCGAATCAAAATTAAGGCTGGGTAAACCTGAAGAGGCTAGAAGGTATATGCAGGAAGCTTTGGATTTGGCCATTGGTTCTAAAAGGACAAGAATTATATCCTGGCAATATGAGCGCTTCGGCATACATTATGAAGCCCGTGGTTACTATGACAAAGCCCTCGAAAAATTTCAGCAGAGTAGGTTGTTATTAGAAAACACTGATTTGAAATTACATTTTGAGCATTCTAATACATTGTTGGCTAAGGTTATGATGCATATGAAAGATTATGAGGGCGCGAAAAAGTATTTAAATTCAGCAATCAAATTTTATCGAGAGACAAGTGACACCCTTTTTCTGGCTCAACAACTTATGCTGAGCAGTCGTATTGAATCCAGAATTGGAAATTTGGAAAAATCAAGAATAATTATGGATGAGGTAGATGGTTTAATGCCTTCGCTTAACACAACAGAAGTCAACGGCTTGTATCATCAAACTCTAGGAGAAATAGCCATGGCGGACAATAAAATTCAAGAGGCTATTGGGCACTTTGAAAAATCATTATCCATTTATGAAAAAGATAAAATTCTATTGGGTGTTTTAGAATTAGAAACCAGTCTGGTTAAAGCTTATACGGCCAATAGAGACTTTAAGAAGGCTGAAATATACGGACTTAGCGCCTTAGAGAACGCATATAAGCAGAGTAACATTGCCTTTATACGTCAATTATATCTCAGTTTAAGCGATGTTTATGAAGCGTCTAGTAAATATGATGAGGCGTTAAAAAATTATAAGTTTTATACTGCTTTTAACGATAGTGTATATAACGCAGATGCGCAGATTATGCTTAAAGAAGAACAGGTTCGTAGAGATGTACTAGGCATAGAAACTCAAAAAGCTGTTGCCGAAGCGAGTGTTCAGGCGCTGACACAGACTAATCAGTTGTATCTTGTGGCAGGGATAATATTGACCTCTATTCTGCTTTTTAGCTTGTACCTATATCTTAATTTAAGAAAGGCAAAAGTGAAAATTGAAGAAAAGAATAAGGAACGTGAAACATTATTAAAGGAGATACATCATAGGGTAAAAAATAACTTGCAGATTATTAGCAGTATTCTAAGCATGCAGTCGAGAAAGTTAGAAGATTCCTTGGCTAAAACTGCAGTGGATGAAGGCAGGAGCAGGATTAAATCAATGTCATTGATACATGAGAAATTGTACAGTTCGGATCAGCTAACCAATGTAAAGATGAAGGACTATATTGAAGAGTTAAGCGGTTTCCTTTTTAATACGTATAAACCAGCCGGGGTTGTACATCAGAAGATTAATGTGGAAGATATTAACATGGATATTGATACTGCCATTCCTGTTGGGCTAATCCTTAATGAACTGATTTCCAATGCCCTGAAATATGCCTTTAGTGCCAATGGCGATGGTGAGTTGGACATTAGTTTGCGAATGGAGAATAAGGAATATGTACTTCAAGTGTCTGATTCTGGTAAAGGTTTACCCTTGAATTTCACTGAGAGCCAAAGTATGGGAATGCGTTTGGTGAATGTATTAACTGAGCAACTGAATGGTTTGTTGAAAATAGAAAATGAAAGCGGAGCGCATTTTACACTTAAGTTTAAACCTTCGATAAGCTATTAAAAATATGAAACCTTTTTTTGATAAGAGATTCCGAAGAATTATGGCCTATTAACCGTTTTATTCTACAAATGACGAAGCCAGCTCTCAATAAAGTTTTCATTTACCCTCCATTGTTTTCTTCATAAACACTAAAAATGTGTCTTCCATCAGGTCGAAGAGCTCAGTTCGCATATTCATTTTAGTGTTTGTGTGTGCCTTGAATGGTGAATATAGCTCATGGATTTGAGTGTTCCAAGGGGTGAGAGTTCCTTAAGCGCTGCGGTGGTGACCGTGGAAGCAAAGCAAGTGGCAAGGTTGCTAACCGTGAGGTTAGGACTGAAGTAAGCCAGTGCTGACGCATCGGTACAGCATCGTTCCGAACTGCGGTAACTGAATCCGCCAGCTGGCGGAGAACCATATACTGATGCTATTAGGAAGGATGAGGTAGCACATCATGCCGAAGTCCAACCCTCCTGAAAGGGAGAAATTTCCGAAATAGTAGATATGGCAGCGTTAGGTACAAGGATATTCACCTTACCGAGGGAGGTCTCTGTGTTACTAGTTAACATAAGAGAAGTCAGCAGAGGTCATAGTAGCTACTGGTAACAAGTCCTGAAAAACAGGGAGGTCTTATCCGCCAGCTGGCGGAAAGGGCTGAACCCCGTTCTACAAAGGGGCAGGCTGTATTGTGAAGCGAAAATTCGTATAGGAATGCAGACCTATAGCGTCTGCATAGCCTATACTTAAAAGTAGTGGAAAGAGATAACTGGTGTAAAGAGCGGTTATCTTATGCTTTACGAACCGCCCAGTACGAGACCCGTACGCTGGGTGGTGTGAGAGCCTCAACCTGAGCCATTATGGCTCAGGTCGGGCTACTCGATTATCATCAGTTATTTTTAGATCGTTGTGGTTTTTCTTTTCAAGAAAGACAAGGTTAATACTGCAAAAACAATTAATAATGTGACAAGAAAAGCAGCATATTCATTAATTGAACCGATGAATGCAGTTAAGGATACCATTTTATCTGCTTCTTCGATTAACTGACCTATATATCCATTAACAAAAAAAAGCAGGCATACTAAAAGCCAGGGCCAACCTGATTTTATTTGCGCAAAAAATAGTAGCAATCCAAAAGCAACACTTATGTAAGTTGCGGTAATACCGGCTGTTTCAAATCGATAAAACGTTTCTGGGCCTTCAATTTTATACCCTGGAATAAAGCTTATAAGGGTAAAGAAAAGAGCTATTCCAAAAAATAAGAGAGAAGTACTCATCAGAAAATGTCCGTGTAGCATTCTGTTCTTTCGAAATAGGAATCCTAGTAAAATAAGTATAGCCACTTCTAAGGCAGGAAACATATTCTGAATCACTAACATATCAGCTTCACCACGTGCAGCTGATTTTGAAGCAGAGTGAACAGACAGTAACACTAAGGTTGCGATAAGTATTGGTCCAACTATAAAAATTGATTTACCTAATCTTCTGTGTAAAGAATTCCTTCTTGACTCTATGTAAATCAGTTGTGTTAATAGTAGCCCAAGCCATATGAAGGTTGTGACTACATGTAAGTTTTGATAAAATGTGGGGTCAGCTTCAGGACCAAAATAAATATTCCAAAATCCTGTAATACTCATCAAGATTACGATAATCAGAAATACTCGATTGATATTGTTTTTGATAATATCCACTATTTACTTCTCGGATTCATTTAGTTAATTGATGATAACGCTAAATGTATGAATCTGTAGCTTTGGATTGCGCGTTTGCTTTGTGCGGCTATGATTTCATACATAATGTTGTGCGCTTTTTAAGTTTCTTTAACCAACTTGTCTTAACCAATCTCTACAAATACTCTCAATTCGCTCTATTTCGATCTCAGGTAAAACACCAGTATGCATAATAATATTTCTTGACATTTCAAGATCATTAAATCTAGAGTTTATCCAATGCTGGTCTGGAAATAGATCTGAAAAATCATCCCAGTTATTAATGATTATTTGACATAATTGACCAAAAAATGTATACCCAATGTTAGTCGCAGATCGCTGTGCATGGTAACGATTGAGTTTCTCTTTCTCCTTTAGTTTACTTACGCTATCCTGAATTTTAGTGGGTATTTTATCTTTCCACCAAGCAGGGCCGTGTCTTTCTGCCAATCTTTCTTGAATTAATTCACGAACAGCATTTTCTAAGCAAAAGAAAACTGTAAAAACTGATGACATCTTAGTTGCATCATAGATTATTCTAGGACTAAAATCTGATTCTTCAATTCTACTTACGCCTTTTAATTTTTGTCCTTCTCGAACCGATATTCCACTTTTTTCTAATTTATCTAAGCTGTCATCAAGTAATAATCCATTGAAAATAAATTCTTTAAGTTTTTTAGAATTTTTCATTTACATCAAATTTTCTTTTATGCTCTTGAATATTGCATTGTAAACTGCTATATCTGTTGTAGCCGGTAGGTGTATCTGAATATTGTAATGGAAATCTGGTGAGCCGGGGATAGAAATTGAAGGTTTTTGGTCTGGTTTTTTAGTTTGTTCCTTTTTAGGCTCTGTCTTTTCTTCTTGTTTACTTTCTGTTTCCGGTGAAGGCTCATCAAATTCTGCTATGTCTGTTAAAGTTTTGTAAGTTGCATAAAACCTATTAACTGCTGTTTCATCTTTTCCGGTAACTCTACTTATTGCACCTTTTATCTCATCTTCATTAGCTTCATGTATTTGGGTGTTTATTGCGTATAAGTCACTGTATAGCTCTTTTATTTGCTCACCTAAAACGAATCTGTATCTTGTTGTATCTCTTAAATCCTTATACTTTTCTGTAGGCGTACTATTGTCATTCAGAAATCCTAATTTCTTTAGTAAGGGTATTATAGCACGATCATTTGTGCTAGCGAATCCTAATTGTTTTAAAAAGGCGTGGGTAAATTTATTAGGTTCTGAAGCCTTTTTTAGCTTGTCTAGAATTTGGGAAATTTTCCCGTTTGCTACCATATATGGAAATGAATCAGCCATAATTTCTATTTTTTGTTTTTAAAATATAAGGATAAGACACCCTTGATTGCACCATTCTTATCAGTTTTTTGCATACTTTCCAGTTTTGTTTGCAATTCCTTTATTGCACTAGTATTACCTAGAATAATTTGTAGAGCTTCATATCTCAGGAATGAATTGCTGTCATCTAATGAAGTAATTAGAAAGTTCTTGATTAAATCATTTTGGAACGGTTCTATATTGTTTCTGTAAAGGATCACATCTAGAACCATAGCTGCCGCAATTCTATGTCCTGTGTCCTTTGAATTAATTAATGGTTCAATATCATTAGGAGTTAATCCAATGCTATACTCCTTTATCTGTGATTCTAAAATTCTTCTTTGATCAAAACTTGAATTTGAATACCGCTCTCCTAATTGTTTTATAACTTCAAGTTGAGTCAGCACTGTATTTGAAATCAATTGATTAATTTCTTCCGATTGTTCCTCACCTGATTCAGCTGCTTTTTTCTTTACATTTTCAACTTGCTTGAGGTTTGCTGATAGTATACCAGGAATTTCTATTTTTTCACTTTCTTCAGTTATTCTATTAATAAGACGTCTCAGTTGCTTTCTAAAAATCAACAATACAATTGATAGAAATATTGGCCAAATTAATGTGCTTAGGTATTTATGAAGAAGTTCCCAATCTATTTCACACATTCTATATCATTTTAATTGCGCACAACAACCGAATATAAACTATAGCACATATTCACTATTGGCTTAGTGGTTTATATTCGCAATATCTGTCAAATATACACCATTGTATTTTTATAAGTCAATTAATCATTGATATAGTTTAATTATTAATTGACAAACCATTGATTAAGCTACTATCTATGCTGGTCGATAAGAATAACATTACCATCGGGGTCAGTGATGGTGAAGCTGGCAGGGCCTGTGCTTGAGCTATCAATTTCTTTACCTGTATCAACTCCTTCCTTGGTAAGGTGTTGTTGAATTTTACGAACATCATCAAAGTCGGTAAGGTTTTCAGCGTTTTCATTCCAGCCCGGATTAAAGGTGAGAATATTTTCTGGAAACATTCCCTGGAAAAGCCCAATTAAGGCGTTTCCATTTTTCATGATGAGATAATTTTGTTTCATATCTCCTCCAAAAACGGTGAAACCCATTTTTTCATAAAATTCCTTTGAGGTGGTTAGGTCTTTTACACTCAGACTAATTGAAAATGCTCCTAGTTTCATGGCTGTGGTTTATTGATGAGATAATTCTCAATTTAATAATTTACAGAATGTGATTAAAGCCAATTATTAGAAAATTATTTTCAAAACCGTTGTTCCAGGTGCAGAAGAAAACGAAATCGTACCATTATGCATTCGGATGATCTGGCGGCAAAGTGCCAGGCCAATACCAGAACCATTGTCTTTAGTAGTGAAAAAAGGAATAAAAATCTTATCAGCTTTATCCACGTCAATGCCCGAACCGTTGTCTTCAACAATGAGTGTTGTTTGCTCGCCACTCGTAGCTCTAATTATGATTTGAGGATTTTCAACGCCATGCACAGCGTCTATCGCATTTTTTATAAGGTTAATAAGCACCTGTTCTATTAAGGAAGGATCGGCTAGCATGGTCAAGCCCATATCAACGTCAACCTCCTGTTTAATATGTGTCAGTTCCTTTTGAAAAAGAAGCAATACACGTTCTACTAGTGGCTTAACTTCTACTTTTTGAAAATTGGGAGCCGGTATTTTAGTGAGTTTTTTATAGGCTTCTGTAAAATTCTCCAGGCCTGCACTGCGATGATGGATGGCCTCTAATCCCTGGGCGAGTTTATCAATGTCTGCAGGGTTAGATTTTGCATTGGCGGCAATCTGTTTGAGGGTTTCAGAAAGGGAGGTGATGGGCGTAACGGAGTTCATAATCTCATGGGTAAGTACCCGAATGAGTTTTTGCCAGGCTTCCATTTCAGTGCTGTCCAACTCGTTTTTTATGTTCTGGAAGGAAATGAGTTTATAATACTCGTTATCCAATTTAAATTCCGTTGCATGAATAGAAAGGTGCAGTAAATCCCCACCTAACTGAATTTTAAGAAGTTTATTTTCTTTGGGCTTAATATCACGAAGGAATTCTGGCAGTTGGGGATCTATGGAGCTCAGGTTGTTTAAAAAAGCCACTTGTTTTCTACCCAATAAGCGCTGTAGCGCCTGGTTCATTAAATGTATTCGCTCTTTTCTATCGAAACTGAGAATCCCTACTCGAACATGATCCACCAAAGCTTCTAGGTACAGATGTTGAATTTCTTTGGCAGAGCTTATTTGCTCAAACTTATGTGTGATTTTGTTGAAGGCCGTATATAGTTGATTAAATGATTTACCCTTACCACTTTCTGAAAACTTAGTTGTAAAATCATTCTGAAGTAATGCCAATAAAAATGAAGTAAAATCCCGGTTGGTTCTATCGATATATCGGAAAAACTCAACAATGGAAATGATGAAGAACACCACTAAATACACGGCCCTTAGATAATGGATTTCTACAAAAACATAGTAAAGGAATAGGGCCATGATGAGCATCATAATGAGCAGTCGGATGGCAATATTTAAACGGAAGTTTTTAACCATTATAATCCATATTTTTCCATTCTCCTATACATGGCACCTCGTGATAGACCCAACTCTTTAGACGCATGACTTATGTTACCATTATGCTTTTTTATCGCCTTTTTTATGGCCCAGGCTTCGATATTTTCCAGATCGTAGCTATCAAATTCATTAATTTCTTGAGTGCTCACACTCAAGAAACCAAAGTCTTGAGCTGTTAACTCCGTTCCTTCTGCTAAAATTGCAGCTCTTTCTACGGCATGCTGTAGCTCACGCACATTGCCTGGCCAGCGATGCCGCTTTAATTCTTCGAGGGCGTTGTCATCTAACTGGAACCGTTCTTTATGGTATTTATGCTCATACTTTCTTAAAAAATGATTCACAAGCTCTTCAATATCCGAAACCCGTTCGCTCAATGGTGGTAGGTTTAACTCCACCGTATTGATTCTATAGTAAAGATCTTCTCTAAACCTGCCTTCTTCAACGGCCTTTTTAAGATTTAGATTGGTCGCACACAAAACACGTACGTCAATATCAACAGGCATGTTGGAACCCACTTTGGTGATTTGCCTTCGCTGGAGAACGGTCAATAGCTTTGTCTGAAGGTTAGGCGGAAGATTGCCAATTTCATCTAAAAATATGGTGCCACCAGATGCGGCCTCGAACCGACCAATCCTTTCCTCACGCGCATCAGTAAAAGCCCCTTTTTTATGACCAAACAACTCACTTTCAAATAAATTTTCAGGAAATGTACCGAGGTCTACAGCTATAAATACTTCATTAGCCCGGGCAGAGTTTTTATGAATAGCACGTGCGGCTACTTCCTTGCCGGTTCCATTTTCGCCAAGTATTAAAACATCCGCATCCGTTGGAGCTACTTTTGTAATAAGCTTTTGAATGTCTTTCATGGCTTGCGAGGAGCCAATCATATCACCAAATTGATAATCGATGTTGGAGCTGATGATCTTCTCACGCGACTCCAATTGTTTCACTCGCTTCTCCTTGGTGAAGAGTTCTAATGCATTTTTAATTGTAACGATAAGTTTTTCATTTTGCCAGGGCTTCACAATAAAGTCGATTGCTCCTGTTTTCATAGCTTCTACGGCAATATCAACTTCGCCATAAGCAGTCATTAATATTACCTTGGTAGCCGGACTTATCTCATTGATTTTCTTCAGCCATTTTAACCCTTCTTTACCTGTGGTTTCACCTTGTCTGAAGTTCATGTCCAACAAAACCACGTCAAATGAATGTTCGTTGAAAGCCTCAGTTATCTGGTTGGGGTTGTTGATTTTTTTAACCGTGGAGAAATGTTGTTCTAAAAGCAACTGAGCAGATAGAAGGATTAGATCGTCATCATCAACAATTAGAATGTTAGCTGTCGCTTTTGCCATACTTAGCCAAATGTAATTTGATCTGGCTGAAATTTACGAATAACTGCCCATAAATGGACAGTTTAATGTTGTATGCGTGGACAGTTATGTAATTTAGTAAGAGATATTAGTTTGTAACTGTTTGATAATCAATAAAATGAATTTATTGGCATGCACTTGGAAGGTGAAATACTCAAAACAACAACACAATGGTCAAAAATTATCTCAAAATTGCGATACGAAGCTTACTGAAACATAAACTCTTCTCGCTAATCAACATTCTAAGTTTAACGGTGGGGCTCACTTGTTCTATTCTTCTGTTTTTATATGTGCAGGATGAGCTGAGCTTCGATAAATTCAACACTAAAAAAGACTCTATTTACAGAGTTGTTCAAGACACTTATTTGCCCGATGGAAGTCTACAGTGGCAGGGGATATTTCATGCCATTCGTTTAGGCCCTGTAATGGAAGAGGAAATCCCGGAGGTGAAATCTTTCGCCAGATTTGCAAAGCCTTTTGGAGAACCAGGCTATTACTTAAAAGGCGATGGTGAAAGTTTGTATAATTATGTTTTATTCGGTGATTTTTCTGTTTTTCAATCCTTTGATTTTCCAATTATAAGAGGAAGTGTTAAAGATGCTGATCCGAAATCAGTAGTGCTCACAGAAGATGCTGCAAAGAAGTACTATGGTTCTACAGAAGCGGTTGGTAAAACCATGAGCATCCGTATAAATGATATATTTACAGATTTTACTGTTGTTGCAGTAGCAAAAAACCTTCCTTCTAATTCAAGTATCCAATTTGATGTGCTTATCTCATTCGATTATCAAACCGAGATAGGCGAGTTTAAGCAATGGGTTGATGAATGGGGTTTTGGAGCAATAATTACTTATGTGGAGCTAAATGAAGGGGCTACCCCTGAAACGCTTGATGGGTCTTTAGCCAGTATATTAAACAAGCATTACCCCTATTATAAGGAAGTGGCAGAAGAGCGAGGTTATAAAAGTGTTAAGGATTATAGAGTATTAAAGCTGGAGCCGCTGACAGCTATTCATTTTAATATCAAGGTCACAGAAGGGTTGGTGGCATCCAGTGACCCTACCTATAGTTTTATCCTCATAGGTCTGGTAGTAGGTATTCTGGGTATTGCATGTTTCAATTTTATGAACCTAAGCCTGGGAAGAAGTGCTTACAGAATTAAAGAAGTTGGACTTAGAAAAACGGTTGGGGCAGTTAAAAGTCAATTAGTAAGTCAGTTTTTAGGTGAGTCAATATTACTTTCATTCTTCTCTTTGTTAGTGGCATTCCTGTTAGCTGATTTGTTACTACCATTATTTAATCAGCTTACAAATAAGCCCCTATCTATTGATGCCTTATATTCAATAGATTCTACTCTTCTTTTAGTAGGTATAACGCTATTTCTTGGATTGATTTCAGGTTTCTACCCGGCCTTCGTCATTTCTAAATTTAATATCAAAGATACGCTTAGTGGTATAAGGTTGCAGCGCAATACCTTTCTCTCTAAAGTTTTAATCGCCTTGCAATTTTCTATTGCTTGCCTGCTCGTTATTGGAATGCTGGCTATGAACAAGCAGACCCATTACTTACTCAACAAAGATTTGGGGTTTGATTCTAAACAGGTTATCAGCCTTAAAAATGCCAAAATTGGAGAGAATACTATCTATTCGCATTTTAAAAATACATTATTAGCTCACAGCGGAATCTATTCTTTAACATCAGCTAACCAGACATTTGCCAATCCTTCCGGTTTAGGAGGCAGAGGGTTTACCTACAAAGGTGAGCGTAAACGGGTGGGAATCATTTCAGTTACGGATGATTATATGAAGACCATGGGCATTTCTCTGGCTGATGGTAGAGGTTTCTCCAAGACTGCAAAAGAGAATGCAGTGATCATTAATCAGGCGTGTGCGAAAGACTTCGAGCTAAATACCAATGATACGTTTGGGGAACTTACAAGCTCTGTAAATACAGATCCAATAATTGCCGGAGTGATGAACGATTTTAATTACTCTTCATTAAAAACAGAAGTTTTTCCCATGCTCATTAATAAAACTGATAATGATAATCTAGGACACATATTTATAAAACTTACTGGCACTAATACAAAGGAAACAATTGCCTTTATTGAAGAAAAATGGAACGAGGTGGCTAATGAATTGCCTTTTGAATATGCTTTTCTCAATGATACCATGAAAGCACAGTATGACTCTGAACAGCGATGGGGCAATATCATTACTTATTCCATGACTATTACAGTCTTGCTTTCGTGTATGGGACTCTTCGGTATGGTAGCACTTGGGTTAGAATCCAAAAAGCGAGAAATAAGTATTAGAAAGGTTTTTGGAGCGAGAGTTAGCAACATAGTTTGGCTCATTTCTAATTCTTATTTAAAAATTCTTTTGGTTGCATATCTTATCGCTGTTCCTTTTGCCTATTACTTTATTTCAGATTGGTTGAGCACATTTACTTATCAAGTTGATCTGGGCTACTCCATATTCATAATTGGGACAGGTCTTGTTTTTCTAATAGCATTTATCACGGTAAGCTTAAAAACAATCAATGCGGCTCGATCTAACCCTGTAAAGCATTTAAGAAGCGAATAAACTCAAAACAACAACACAATGCTTAAAAACTATTTTAAAATCGCGATTCGAAGCATCATCAAGCAGAAGTTTCATTCTGTGGTGAACATATTCGGCCTTACAGTGGGCCTCACTAGTGTAATGCTTATTTCACTTTATGTGATCGATGAGTTGAGCTTTGATAAATTTCATGAAAATCATGAAGACATTTATCGGGTAGTAGAAAATCAATACTACACCGGCCAGCCAGTATTTCCGGTAGCAGTAACTCCGGCACCTTTGGCTCCTTTTCTTAAAGAGAATTTTTCGCAAGTGACTAATTCCACAAGAGTGGCCTTGACTTATGACAGATTTAAATCTGATGACTTGTCATTTGTGGAGGAAGGAGCGTATGTGGATAAGGATTTCTTCGAGATCTTCAGTTTCAAGCTAGTCAAAGGAGATAAAACCACACTCTTCGATGACATTAAATCGGTTGTTATTAATCAGGATCTGGCAAAAAAATACTTCAACACAGAAGACCCAATAGGAAAGTTTTTAAATGTTGATAACGAGGAAATGCTAGTAACGGGAGTATATGAAAAAATGCCTGACAATTCGCATCTGAAGCTGGATTACTTACTCTCTATGGAGTATGTTATCAGTGTTGTAGATGGTTATGAGAACTGGAGCAACAATAGGCTATATACTTACATAAAGGTGAGTGAAGGTCATTCTTTTAATGACTTAAATGAACAAGTTAAAGATATTTTAAAGGACAATGTAGATGAGGGAGATGGTAACGCCACTGCTGATTTGTATTTGCAACCATTAGCAGACATTCACCTTGGCAGAGTGAACTTTACGGCTGATATCGATCGCAAAGGCAGTCAGGATTACGTAAATATTTTCTCTATTGTAGCCATCTTTATTTTACTCATTGCCTGCATTAATTTCATGAACCTTTCAACGGCCAGGTCAGAAAAACGAGCGAAAGAAGTGGGGCTCAGAAAAACAATTGGTGCCACAAGAAACCAGCTCATCTTTCAGTTCTTGGGCGAGTCTGTACTCATGTCATGTGTGGCAGTGATTTTTGCTGTTTTGTTTACAGATTTGCTGCTGCCTTATTTTAACCAACTAGCAGACAAAAACCTTGAGATAAGCACTTTTACGAGTGGTTCCAGTTTGCAGCTGGGTGTAATTATATCTCTATGCGCATTAATAACAGGGATTTTAGCAGGTAGCTATCCGGCTTTGTTCCTTTCGTCATTTCAACCCGTAAGAGTGCTTAAATCACAAAATACTGGAGGTGGAAAGCTACTGAGAAAAATACTCGTTGTCATTCAATTTTCAATTTCCATCGTTCTGATTATTGGTACACTCACCATTTCTAACCAGTTGGATTTTATTCTAGCTAAGGATTTAGGTATCAATAAAGAACAAGTGATTTACTCAAAGGCTGTCTCAAATAATCACAAAGTATTCAGACAAAAACTGTTAGATCTACCAACTATTAAAATGGTTACGCGATCAAACCAACATCCGGCCTATGTGCTTAACTCTACTTCTGGCCTTAGCTGGGATGGTGCTAATCCTGATGAAACCATCTTAATCCATAATGTAAATGTGGACCCAGACTATCTGGAGACTTTGGAGATTGAACTTTTGGAAGGAAGAAACTTCTCATACGATAACCCAGGAGATAGCAACCAGACGGTTCTTATTAACGAAACAGCGGCTAAACTGATGGGCTTCAAAGAGCCTGTAGGAAGTAATATTTATGCCGGTGATTTTAAGCTACCTGTTATTGGCGTGGTAAAGGATTTTAATTTCAAATCGGTTCACGATGAAATCGAACCTTTAGTTATTTTTTATAACCCATCGGCCATGTATCGCACCATGATTAAAATTAATGGGAGCAATGTGAAGAATACAGTGGCAGAAATTGAAAATGTGTGGAAAGAACTCAATCCTGGTGCTTCATTTGACTATCACTTTTTAGATGATGATTACAATAAGTTGTATGCTTCTGAGCAACGAACTTCTAAACTGTTTTCTTACTTTTCAGCGCTGGCAATTATAATTTCTTGTTTAGGGCTTTTCGGTTTGGCCTCTTATGTGGCAGAGCAGCGAACCAAGGAAATAAGCATTCGCAAAGTTCTGGGTGCTCCGCTTCACAAACTGTTCATACTAGTTTCGAAAGACTTCACCATATTAGTAATTATTGCCTTTTTAATATCCGTACCTGTAGGATGGTATTTTATGGATCAGTGGCTTTCAGGTTTTGCCTATCGAGTGAATTTGAGCCCGATGGTATTTATTTTGTCAGGAGCAATGGCATTACTAATAGCCATTGTTACAGTGAGTTTTCAATCATTAAATGCAGCTACTTCTAACCCCGTTAAATCACTTCGAAGTGAATAAAAACTAACTTATGCTCAAGAATTATTTTAAAATCGCCCTTAGAAATTTACAGAGAGGTAAAGCGTATGCCTTCATCAACATTGTTGGCCTTACTGTTGGGCTAACGGGAGCCTGTTTATTAAGTATGCACATTAAAAATGAGCTTACCTTCGATAAATTTCATTCTAAATCAGACCGAATTGCTCGCATTGTGGAAGAACAAACAACCCTGGATAATGTACGTTTGATTGGCAGAACATCTTATTTAACTGGGCCAGAGCTTTTAAATGAATTTGATCGAATTCAAGAGCAAACCAGGATTCTTCAGCCTTTGGGTCATTTAGATATTGTCTGGAATGGTGAACGAATAAGTGAACGTGAATGGATTTTAGTAGATAGCACCTTCTTCAATGTTTTTGACTTTCATCTGCTAGAAGGAGATAAGCAAACTGCCTTTGACAAACCCAATTCAGTAGTGTTATCCCAATCAACTGCTCAGAAATACTACGGAAATGAATCTCCGGTAGGGAAGATCATTGAATTCAGCGGAATGGAGCCTATGCTAGTGACGGGTGTGCTGGAAGATGTGCCAGCAACTTCTCATTTGCAATTTGACGTGATGATCACTATGAATTCAGCTATTCAAAATTTTCCGTGGTGGGAGCGATTAACCACCTCCACTCAATCTTTTGTTGCCTCAACCTATTTGGTGTTTGACAAACCTGAGTCAATTCAAGATGTGGCTGGTCGATTAGGCCAATGGACTTCTGAAAATAGGGACGAAGAATACAATGAAACAAGAAAGCTTATACTTCAGCCATTGGAGGAGGCTTATTTAAGTACTGATAATGTAGAGTTTGCCTTTTGTACCGTTTCCGGCAGTCAGGAGAACTTATACTTATTTGGGGCTATTGCTATTTTTCTAATTGTTATTGCATGCATTAATTACATTAACCTTGCGACCTCAAAATCTATGGAGCGAGCTAAAGAAATTGGTATACGAAAGGTTTCAGGTGCCTATCGTAATCAACTAATTGCACAGTTCTTAACGGAGTCTGTTGCCATTTCCATGATCTCATTTTTCCTTTCATTACTATGTATAGATTTGCTTTTGCCTAAATTCAGTGAGCTTACGGAGTCTACCATTAGCACTGCATTTACCCTACATAACTTGTTGCTTCTGGGAGGGTTGACATTATTTATCGGATTGTTTTCAGGGATTTATCCGGCAATCCACCTTTCCAGGATTCAGCCTGCAGTATCACTAAAATCTTCTAATATTCAATCTGGTGGGGCGGGGCTTAGAAAGGCATTGGTTATCACTCAATTTACACTATCCATATTTATGATTGTTGCCACGGTGGTAGTATCAAACCAAATGCAATTCTTGAAAAGTAAGGATTTGGGCTTTGATGAAGAGCGTATGTTGGTGATTGACATTAACAATGGTAATGTGCGCAATAGCTTCGAGGCCATGAAAAACGAATTCTCAAAAATAAATGGTGTTACTCAGGTTGCTTCATCTAGTAGGGTGCCAGGGGAGTGGAAGAATATTAGAGAAGTGATGGTGAAAAATACACAAAACGATTCATCCAACTGTTTTTTTATGGGCTTTGATGAGGCCATGATGGCTACCTATGATTTGAATCTTATGGAAGGCAGAAACTTTCAAGGAAATCTGGCGGAAGATTCTAGTACTGTTATTCTTAATCAGAATGCAGCCAAAATACTTGGCGAATTATCAGTGGGGGATGAAGTGAGATTGCCCGATGCGGAATACCCTATTAAAGTCATTGGCATCGTTGAAGATTTTAACTTTCAATCGTTGCATAATGAAATTGGACCGTTAGTCATTGGGTATTGGTCGAATACTGTGACAGTCATCGATTATTTCTCATTGAAAATTAGTGCTGGAGCAAGTTTGCAAAATGTGGTAGCAGGTGCGAAAAAAGTGCATGAGCAATTTGACGATACCACTCCCATGGAGTTCCATTTTCTAGATGAGCAAATCGATCAGTTTTACAGAACGGAGCAAAAGGCAGAGTCCATTTTTAGAATAGGTGCAGGGCTTACATTAGTTATTGCTTGTATGGGTTTATTCGGATTGGCTTCATTTGTTGTTCAAAAGCGAACCAAAGAAATTGGAATTAGAAAAATTTTAGGAGCATCTGAGTTCAACCTAATGGTTTTACTGTCCAAAACCTTCACCGCACAGGTTATAATTTCACTATTCATCGCTATACCACTTTCGTATTATGTGATGGATCAATGGCTCAATAACTTTGCCTACCGCAAAGAGATTAACGTCAGTTATTTTCTAATTGCCGGTTTACTGGCAGTTTCCATTGCGCTATTAACTGTAAGTTATAGAGTAGTAAGAGCAGCACTGCTTAATCCGGTAGATACACTTAGAAACGAGTAGAAAAGGTAATCTTTAAGGGCTATATTTAGGATAAATATATCTCTAAAGAATGAAAAAAAGCCTTTTTGTAATTCTAATTATTGTTTCTTCAGTGTCAGTTTTTAGCCAAAAAAACCTTAATCTTGATGAACTGGCAGAGAAACATACTCTCAAATCAATGCCATTGTTGTATGACTTGTTGAGCATACCTAATGATGCCAACTTTCCGGAAGATATTGAGAAGAACATTGTTTGGTGCGAAAAAGAATTTCAAAACCGACAGTTTAAAACCACACGAATTGAAACGGAAACAGTACCCTTGCTCTTGGCGGAAAGAAATGTTAAAAAGGCAAAGAAAACGGTGCTCATCTATCTGCAAATTGATGGTCAGCCAGTAGATACTTCCAAGTGGCATCAGGCAAATCCATACACACCAGCTTTAAAGAAACCTTTCAATGATTCTTGGGAAGAGATCGATTGGAGCAATATAACCTCTTATGAAGATGACTGGCGCGTTTTTGCCAGATCGGCTTCGGATGCAAAAGGTCCGGCAGCAATGTTTTTAGCTGCTATTGATGCTATTGACGAAAACAAAATCAATCCAAACTTTAATATGAAGGTGATCATGGACTTTGAAGAAGAGTTGGGCTCACCTCGTTTGCCAAAGGCTGTGATGGAGAACAAGGAGTTACTTAAATCTGATATGCTGGTCATTTTTGATGGCCCCATGCACATAACCAATGAACCAACATTGGTTTTTGGAGCTAGAGGAATTGCAACAGCTACTTTAACAACTTACGGCCCAATTGTGCCACAGCATAGCGGGCATTATGGAAACTATGCACCAAATCCGGCTTTACGACTTGCCAAGCTTTTGGCTTCCATGAAAGATGATAATGGTAGGGTAATAATTCCCGGCTACTATGACGGAATAGAATTGGACGAAACCACACAGGAATTGCTTCAGGCCGTACCTGACGATGAGGAGGAAATAAAAGAAAGGCTTCAGATTGCAGGAACCGACAATGTAGGTACTTATTATCAGGAGTCCATCCAATATCCGTCATTGAATATTCGAGGGATGCAATCAGGCTGGATTGATGAAGAGGCGCGTACTATTGTGCCTTCATGGGCGCGTGCTGAGTTGGATTTGCGTTTAGTTTTAGAGTCTGATCCTGAGCGACTTATCAGCTTAATCGAAGATCATATTGTGGAACAGGGGTATTATGTCATAGACAGGAAGCCAACAAAAGAAGAGCGATTGAAGTATGATAAAATCGCAACGTTTACCCATGAAGTTTCATACCAATCGTTTCGAACAGATTATAGTTCAGAGGTTGGTGTTTGGTTAAGAAAAGCGCTGATAAAAGCATTTGATAAAGAACCCATTATGGAGAGAATGGCAGGAGGCTCTATTCCTATTTCACCTTTTGTAGTAACGCTGGGTATACCTGCCGTACTTGTACCAACTGTTAACAGAGATAACAACCAACATAGCCCAAATGAAAATCTAAGGTTGGGCAATTACCGATTAGGAATTAAATCAATGATTTCTATTTTGTCGGAGGAGATGTGATAAGTCTGTGGAAAAAGTGATCTGTGGGAGTGGTCTGAGAAACACAGACAATGGTTAAGTACTCAACAAAGGCTCTGAATCATCCAACCTTACTAAGCCTCAAAGGCTTGGTAAGGTTAAAACCACAGAATTCTTTCAGGCTCAAATCCCAACTCTTCTTCTCGGTAATAAACCTTAGAGTCTAAAATTAAGCGCGTTGCAATAACAAGTTGCAATCGCACTAACTAAAATGTATTACTTCACAACTAGCGCAAGTCTATGACTTTTGATTAATAGTGATAACGAGAGTCTTTCACTTGGCAAAATGAAAAAAGGAACTAAAAAATGGCGCAAACAAAAAACGGGTTGAAAACCCTTCTGATTATAAGATGGCACAAGTTGCAAACTTGCTCCAGCGGTATCCTGACCGATGAAACCACATTCATTCATTCATAGAATATGTTTCCAGATTATTAATGGATGTGGATTTGAACTATTTCACCTTTTCTTCGCCATGCAGTTCCGTTGGTCAATGAGATCCAAGTTTGTTTACCAACTTTATATTCTTCTTCATCGTATTTCATTCCCTCTCTTGTTGTTGTGACGTTCACAAGTTCAAGTAAAAGTCGATTACCATCTTTATCAATTTCTTTGATAATTGCAGTTAGATCGCATCTGCCTTGGGTGTTCGTGAAGGCTCTAATCATTCCCATCTCGTAAAAGTAGTTTGTTAGAGTATCTCCAATGTTGTATTTTTCAATTGGTGCGACATAATATTTTTCTGGGTTGTTAACCATGTCTAAGTATAAATCAAGTTGTCCTTGAAAATCTATGTCCTTTCCTGAAAGTTGACGATGAAATGAAATCAATATCATATAAGTCATATCTTCAGGGTTTCTAACACCGAGGTTGTTGAAATACTCTGAGAGTTCGGACCCTTTCCAAAGTTTCCAGTCGTTCCTCATTTGAGTTCCGAGTCCAACGAAATTAGTTAGAGAAACTGCTTTTGATTCTTCCTCTTCTTCAATGAAGCTTGTTTTGAAGTTGTCGCTTAATAGGAAGTTTAGCCGTTCTAAGCAGCCGTTGATATCGGTTGGAATA
Organism: Fulvivirga sp.; assembly: GCF_040220315.1. Classification (GTDB taxonomy): domain Bacteria; phylum Bacteroidota; class Bacteroidia; order Cytophagales; family Cyclobacteriaceae; genus Fulvivirga. The sequence continues at coordinate 2,696 of NZ_JAVJUY010000145.1, read as the reverse complement.
ACTTTCCAATCCTTGCGGGTTTGTCCAACGGAGTTCAGAGAAAGGAAAAGAAAAATTATTAAAAGGTTCCTCATGAGTTTAGCAGATATTGCAGGTAACATCCGAATATAGTCAATACACTATATTCTCTTATATAAGCCTGTTTAATTATTCTCAAATCACACTTTCAAATTCAACTTCAAACTCAATTCATCCAACTGAGCAGTATCCACTACACTTGGTGAGTCAATCATCACATCTCTGCCTGAATTATTTTTAGGGAAGGCGATGTAATCTCTAATAGAATCAGAGCCACCAAAGAGTGCACACAATCTATCAAAACCAAAGGCAATACCACCATGTGGAGGAGCGCCATATTCAAAAGCTTCCAGCAAGAAGCCGAACTGGGCTTGTGCTTCCTCTTCGGTAAAGCCTAATGCCTTGAACATTCGTTGTTGCACTGCTCTATCATGTATTCTTATCGATCCACCGCCAAGCTCTACGCCATTAACCACTAAGTCATAGGCATTGGCTTTTACATCGCCAGGAGTACTTTCTAACTTATCTAAATCTTCAGGTATTGGAGATGTAAATGGGTGGTGCATAGCGTGATAACGCTGAGATTCTTCGTCCCACTCTAACAATGGGAAGTCAACCACCCAAAGCAATTTGTATTCATTTTTCTTTCTTAGACCAAGCTCATTACCCATGTGGAGTCTCAGCTCATTCATGGCTTTTCTTGTATGGTCTGTATCGCCACTTAACACTAGTAATAAATCACCAGCTTTTGCATCCATCTTATCAGCCCACTCTTTTAAATCTTCTTGAGAGTAGAATTTGTCAACCGAAGATTTGAAAGACCCATCCTCATTACATTTTACATAAACCAAGCCTTTGGCACCCACTTGCGGACGTTTTACAAAGTCAGTAAGTGCATCTAGCTGTTTTCTAGAATATTCACCACAGCCCTTGGCATTAATACCAACCACTAGTTCAGCAGAATCAAATACATTAAATCCTTTGCCTTGAGCTACATCATTCAGCTCAACAAACTTCATATCAAAACGGATGTCAGGTTTATCAGAACCATAATATTTCATGGCATCATCGTACGGCATGTGCGGTACTTCACCAATATCGATGCCTTTTACTGTTTTAAATAGATGCCTCACCAACCCTTCAAACGTATCTAATACATCTTTACGCTCTACAAATGAAAGCTCACAGTCTATTTGTGTAAACTCTGGCTGGCGGTCGGCACGTAAATCTTCATCTCTGAAACACTTTACAATCTGATAGTATCTGTCAAACCCAGAAACCATTAGCAGCTGCTTAAAAGTCTGAGGCGACTGTGGCAGCGCATAAAACTCACCCGGATTCATTCTTGAAGGCACCACGAAATCTCTGGCACCTTCTGGCGTAGATTTTATCAATACAGGAGTTTCAACTTCAATAAAGTTTGAATTATCAAGATACGCACGAGTTTCACGCATCAACTGATGACGCAACTGAAGATTTCTTCTTACAGGTTCTCTACGTAAATCCAGATATCTGTATTTCATTCGTAGATCTTCGCCACCATCAGTCTCCGCTTCAATGGTAAAAGGGGGTACTTTAGCAGGATTAAGCACTTCAATGGCAGATACTTTTATCTCAATATCACCGGTAGGTATTTTATCATTTTTACTTAGGCGCTCAACCACCGTTCCTTTGGCCTGAATCACAAATTCACGCCCCAGCTTTGCTGCTTTTTTCAAAAGAGCCTCATCAGAAACACCTTCTTCTAATATCAATTGAGTGATGCCATATTTGTCACGTAAGTCAACCCAGATCAAACCGCCTTTATCACGGGTTTTTTGTACCCAGCCGGCCAATGTTATCTCTTTGTTTACATCCTCAATTCTTAATTCTCCGCAAGTGTGTGTCCTAAGCATTATAAATTTCTAATTTTGAAGCCGCAAAGTTAACGGTATTAAGTTTGTAGGAAAATATAACGTATAAAATTCGTTACATACACATGAAATTAGCAACCATCCTTTCATTATTGCTTGTATTTGTTACTTCAGACATGAAGTTGGTGAAAACCAAAGTAGGCGACTCGATAACAGTCAGTTTGCCATCAACGTTTTATCCTATGTCACCGCAGGACATTGCACAACGTTATCCGTCAGTAAGACAACCTATCGGTGCCTATACCAATGAAGATCGATTAGTGGACTTTAGCGTAAACGTTTCGGCAACACGTTGGAGATCTACAGATACCGAAATTGCCAAAGACTTTTTTAAGGCAAGTATTATGGAGATGTATGATCGTGTGGACTTTAAAACAGAGAAAATTGAAGTAGTGAATAACATGCGTTATATCATTTTTGAGTTTGATTCCCGAATAAATGGCGATAAATACTCTTTAGATCAGCAAGATGCTATTCGTAAATATTCATACTTAATGTACTTGTTGATCAATGGAAAAACCATTGTATTTAGCTTTAATGTACCTATTCAAATCAAGGATAAGTGGGTAGATACAGTGCCTGAAGTGATGAACAGCATTAAAGTAAAGCCAACTATCTAATGGGGTTATCTATTCACAGCGATGAGCACTTCATGAAAGAGGCCTTAAAACAGGCTAAAAATGCTTATGACCAGGGCGAAATACCTGTTGGAGCTGTGGTTGTAGCGAATAAGCAGATTATTGCAAGAGCTTATAACCAAACCGA
>NZ_JAVJUY010000144.1:0-10072 GCF_040220315.1 Fulvivirga sp. | reverse complement strand
AGGACTTCGGCATCATCTACATTGCGCACCATTTTAAGTACCATGTGATAAACCGGACGTTTGTATCTATCCATGAGCATGGCATATGCCTGTTCATCGCCTTCTTTTACAGCCTGATCAATTAACTTAAAATCTTCTAAGGCCTTATCAGAAAACTGTTTTTTTAACTCCATCGAACTTTTTTAGTAAAAATTGCCCTTAACCCGGTGGAAAGATAGTAAAAGACAAATATAAAATCTAAAAACAGCAAACCCCACATGCTGAAAGTTTTGCCGAATTTATGGCTTCCACTTCTAAACGTAAGGTAGAGCAACAAGGTTCGGATTGTGAAACAACTTAAAACAATGTAATTCAATGGGTTGTATACCATAACCATTAAAAAGCTTAACCAAAAGGAAATATGCGTAAGGCTAAGTATACTAAGCACAATTTTATGTTTGATTCTATATAGTTTTCCAACAGAAATATGCCTTAGTTTCTGATTAAAAAATGCTCTCCACGAGCTTTTAGGAATTGAATAAACCAAACTTCCTTCACCTATAACGAGTGAAGTATTAGACTTTGTAGCGTGCTTATTTACAAAAAGGTCGTCATCACCACCCGTTCTTTCCATATAACCGGAAAAGCCCTTTTTAGTAAGAAAGAGTTCTCTTTTGTAAGCCAGGTTTCTACCCACACCCATATAAGGCATACCAAATAGTTGAAAACTAACATACTGTATGGCTGTCCATAAAGATTCGTATTGAATGAATGAGTTTAGCAGACCGGGCTTACTTTCGTAAAGGCTCACCCCAACAACTATCTGTGTTTGATGTTGCCCAAACCCGGAAGCCATTTCTTTTATCCATTGGTTACTTGCGGGTAGGCAGTCATTATCAGTGAGTAATATGTTATTGTACTTGGCAGCTTTTATGCCTAACGTGAGCGCATACTTTTTACCGTCCATATTGTTAGGCTTATGCTCAACTGTTACCACCTTAAGGTTTTGGTATTGTTTTACAGCTTCCAGCAGATAGTCTTTGGTTTCATCTGAAGATCTATCGTTTACCACTATAATTTCAAATGCTGCGTACTCCTGCTTTACCAGGCTTTCAAGTAATTGAACAAGGTGAGGCATCCCATTTTTTGTGGCGATAACTACAGAAACACCTTCGTTATAAACTGCCGTGTTTTTTTTGAATGATGTGATTTTAATTAAAAAAAGTCCATAAAAAAGTGCCTGAATGGTAGATAAGGCAATAAAAATAAGTACAAACGTGTCGATCATTAAACTAGGATAAGTATCAAATTAAAGGTGGCAAATATATGGCGATTATTCACATCTGAAAGTAATTTCCATAATCTAAAATTCGTAAGTCTACTTTGCTTTAATCCATTAACTTTGCGCTGTTTTTATAGCCAATGGATTTTCAATTACAAACACAAGATAAAGGCAGCAAAGCCAGGGCAGGAAAAATTACTACAGACCATGGCGAAATAGCCACACCTATTTTTATGCCTGTGGGAACAGTGGGTTCGGTCAAAGCTGTGCATCAAAGGGAGTTAAAAGAAGATATTTCTGCTCAAATAATTTTAGGAAACACCTATCATCTTTATTTAAGACCAGGGCTGGACATTATTCAACAGGCTGGCGGTTTGCATAAATTCAATGGCTGGGATAGACCCATTTTAACCGATAGTGGTGGTTATCAGGTATATTCATTAGCAGGAACAAGAAAGATTAAAGAAGAAGGTGTTACGTTTCAGTCGCACATTGATGGCTCAAAGCATGTATTTACACCTGAAAACGTGATGGACATACAGCGAACCATTGGCGCGGATATTATCATGGCGTTTGATGAATGCACCCCTTATCCTTGCGATTACAAGTATGCTGAAGAATCGATGCATATGACACACCGCTGGCTCAAGCGTTGCTGTGATCGATTTGATGCTACCGAAGGGTTATACGGCTATAGTCAGACACTTTTTCCAATAGTTCAGGGCAGTACGTATAAAGATTTACGCGTTCAATCTGCCGAGTCCATTGCATCATTTGGCCGAGAAGGGAATGCTATAGGTGGCTTGTCGGTAGGCGAGCCCGCAGAAATGATGTATGAAATGACCGATCTGGTTTGCGATATTTTACCGAAAGATAAACCGAGGTACTTGATGGGGGTTGGCACTCCTGCAAATATCTTAGAATGCATTACATTGGGTATCGATATGTTTGATTGCGTTATGCCTACAAGGAATGCACGTCACGGCATATTGTACACTTCAGAAGGTATCATTAATATAAAAAATAAAAAATGGGAAGATGATTTTTCTCCTATTGATCCTAATCTTGGCGGATATGTAGATACATTTTATTCGAAGGCCTATTTAAGGCACTTGATTACCAGTAAGGAAATGTTAGGTGGACAAATTGCTAGTATTCATAACCTTACTTTTTACCTTTGGTTGGTTGGCCAGGCGCGAGAGCATATAATAAACGGCACCTTTATTGATTGGAAGAACGACATGGTGAAAAAGGTGAGCAACAGACTATAATGAAATTACTAGACAGGTACATATTAAAACAGTTTTTAGGGGCATTCATATTTACAGTGCTTATAATATGCTCGGTTATTCTGGTGATTGATATTACCGAGAAAACTGAAAAATTTGTGAAGGCTGAATTGACAACAGGGCAAATAGTTGGGTATTATATGGATTTCATTCCATGGATAGCCAACTTCATCACACCGCTCACAGTTTTTATTGCCACCGTTTTTATAACCTCCAAATTGGCAGGACGCACAGAAATTGTAGCTATCCTAAGCAGCGGGGTTTCTTTCAGGCGAATGTTAGTACCCTATTTAATTGGCTCTACAATTATAGCTCTGGTAAGTTTCGTGCTCACGGGATGGATTATCCCCGATTCAAATAAAACCAAACGTGAGTTTGAAATACAATACCTAAAAAGTAGGTATTACTTTGATAAAACCAACATTCACATGCAGGTGGCAAAGGGTAAGTACTTGTATATAAGAAGTTATAATAATCAAGCTGATGTAGGCTATAATTTTACATTGGAACTGATGGATAGCACTAAGCTTCTTGAGAAGTTGAGTTCAAGCAGAATTACCTGGGATAAAGAAAAACAAAAGTGGACGTTGACAAATTGGAGCAGGCACATTTTCAATGGATCTGAAGAGGAAATTGAGAAAGGCACTACCATGGATACAACCTTGGCAATTCACCCAAGTGAGTTTGAAAACCTGGAGAAGAATTACGAAGCCATGACAATCCCTGAACTCAATGAGGAAATAGATAAACTCACCCTTAGAGGTGCTGGTAATGTAGAGTTTTATCAGGTTGAAAAGTATACGCGTTTTACCTCACCTTTTGCAGTATTGATACTCACATTTATGGGGGTTATTGTTTCGGCAAGAAAAAGCCGGGGAGGAACTGGTTTCCAAATCGCCTTGGGCTTCTTGCTTTCGTTTTTATATATACTGTTCTTCATTATGAGTAAAAGTATTGCCGAGGCAGGTGGTATGCATCCTGCCATTTCTGTTTGGATACCCAACATCGTATTTGGCGGTATCTCATTACTCATGTACAAATACGTTCCGCGTTGACACAGACTACTACAGACTACATAAAACTGCACTTTATAGTATGGATATGGGGGTTTACAGCCATTCTGGGCTTGTTAATTACTATACCATCAGTTGAAATTGTTTTCTACAGAACGCTCATTGCAGCCCTAGTACTTTGGGGATTACTGGTGTACAGCAAGGTAAGTTTTAGAATTGGAAGAAGAGAAGCCTACAAAATTTTAGGAACCGGCTTTATCATCGCTGCTCACTGGATATTATTCTTTGCAGCAGCTCGTGTTTCAACGGCCTCAGTGTGTTTGGCGGGCATGGCAACTTGCTCCTTATGGACTAGCTTTTTGGAGCCTTTGATGAACAAAAAAAGAATAAAGGCTTTCGAAGTTGTACTCGGCTTAATTGTCATTGCCGGCCTTTATGTGATTTTTAGGTTTGAATTCAATCATGCATTGGGTTTATTCATGGCTGTGGTTTCTGCTTTTTTATCAGCACTGTTTTCTGTGATTAATGGTAAGCTTACTGTTAGGCACAACCCATATATGATTACTTTTTACGAAATGGCTGGTGCATGTTTAGGTACTGCGCTTTTCTTTCCATTTTATACCTACTACTTTGCTCTTGAAGGGTTGCAATTAATACCTACTTCTATGGATTGGTTGTGGTTATTTATATTGGCTGTTATTTGCACAGTATATGCGTTTTCTGTTTCTGTTGAGATTATGAAAAGAGTGTCAGCTTTTGTGGTCAACCTTACGGTAAACCTCGAGCCTGTTTATGGTATTATTCTGGCCGTCATTATTTTTGGTGAAAAGGAACAGATGAAACCTGGCTTTTACGTGGGTACAGTAATCATCCTTATCTCTGTCCTCATTTATCCAATACTCAACAGGTACTATAAAAGAAAAGCCTTGCCTTTGGATAACTTAAGGTAAAAACGAGCACCAGTACCTTCCCCTTTATACCACAGAACTCCTTTTAATCACTTGAAAGGTGTTTTTCATGGGTTTATTTTTAAATTGATTCAATTTCGCAGTCAACAATTAAAGAGTATTAATGAAAAGGATTAACAATTATCTGGTAGGTGCGTGCATACTTTTACTTACTTCATGCAACTATGTTAAAAATGTGAACTTGCTAGTGCGTGGTAGCGCAGCAAAGCACATCGACTGCAAAGTGCCCTTCACTTACAAAAAAGGGATTATTGTTGTCAATGCTCAAATACGCAATGAAGAAAATGCGCGTGAGTTTATCTTTGATACAGGTGCTTTTAATTCAAAAATTGCAAAATCGCTTTCAGACGAACTTGGTTTTGAAACCAGTGCGATAAAAGAAAACTCAGACTCCAACGGAAATACCAAACAGATAGAAGTTGTTGGAATAGATTCTATTACCATTGGTCAGGCGACATTCTACAATATAGGCGCAGGTGAATTAGAATTCGCTAAAGAATCATTCAGTCCTTGTATCGCTGAAAATGGCATTATTGGTGCTAATCTTATTAAGTTGGTGAATTGGCAATTTGATTTTGATGCAAAGCAAATAAGAATAACTACAAAACCCATTCAGCACCCAGAGGAGTACTCATCTCTTGATTTTGAAAGGCCATTACTTTCTGGCACACCGCTGATACAAATAAAAATAGGAGATGTGTTAATTAAAGATGTATTACTTGATTTAGGATACAATGGAGGCTTAATTCTTCCTGCCAAATACGCTGCCAAGTTTAATGTAAAAGGCAAAACTTTAATTGATCAATCAACTTCCGGAATCTATGGAATGAGAAAAGATACAATTGTGATTAAAGAGCTTCCTGTAGCGTTAGGTAAGGATATTTTTACAATCCCCGTTCATTTTTCAGCCAATAGTAAGATGCTCTTGGGAAATGATGTGCTAGAGCATTTTGATGTATCGATTGATAATGACAATAATAAAATTTACTTAAAAAACAGGTCAGAAGTGAAGTGTGCGCCAGACCATACCTTCATACCTGCAATTCTCAACGATGATTTATGGGTAGTAAGCAGAGTTGAGGAGAACTCCTCTATTGAGCTAGGCGATACACTTAAATCAGTTAATGGAATGAAACCAAAAGACCTTTTTCAAAATCATTGCGATTATTTTTTCGGGTTAGATAAATTATTGAATAGTGATTCTGTTGTGGTGGAAACGAATAGAGGAAATATGTTGACTATTTACTAAAAATCCCATACACGGCCGAACCTGAACCTGTCATGCTGGAATAGATTGCTCCTTGTAAGTAAAAGCTATCTTTCAATGCTTTAATTGCTGGGTGATTAGGGAAAATGGAGTCTTCAAAATCATTATGTAACTGGTTCTTCCAATCTTTAATAGGTTTCTTGATTATATCTTCAATACGCTGATTAGGTGTTTTTGGAGTTACTCCGGCATAAGCTTCGGCTGTACCTATATGAATGTCTGGATACTCAAGTTTAATTTCATAATCAGTCAGGTCAATTGAAATGTCACTAAATTCAGTGCCGGTACCTGCTGCTAAAACAGGCTTGTTCCTTACAAAAAAGGGGCAGTCACTTCCTAATTTTGATGCATATTGCTCAAGCTTATCATCAGAAATAGCGAGTTCAAAAATTTCATTGAGAACTTTTAATGTAAACGATGCATCCGATGATCCACCACCCAAGCCTGCCCCAATGGGAATGATTTTGTGCAAATGAATTTGCACAGGATCAATATCAAAGTCAGCTTTTAGTAAATGGTAAGCCTTTAAGCACAGATTACTTTTCGCATCACCAGGAATTGTAATCCCGGAATAAGAAAATGCTAGTTTTTTCGATGGGATAATTTCAAGTATATCAGATAACTCAACAGGGTAGAAGCAAGATTCAATAGTATGATAGCCGTCTTCTCTTTTAGAAGTGATGTTGAGTCCCAGATTAATTTTAGCATTTGGAAAAACTACCATACGAATTGCTGGATATAAAACTAAATGTCATTCCAAACTTGATTTGGAATCCCTGCGGTTTGTACGCTGCATCACGAAGGGATTCTGAATTGAGTTCAGAATGACAAATTGAAAAATTTAAGACAGTTTCTTAATTGGTCGAAATGTTATTTTGTCATTTCACCAATAATTTCATCAGTTATGCCCGATGAAGAGAAACCACCATCATGCATTAAATTTTGCATGGTTACCATTCTTGTATAGTCAGAGAACATCATAACAATGTACTTAGCACAATCTTCGGCACTAGCATTTCCAAGTGGTGATAACTTATCTGCATAATCTAAGAATACATCAAACCCACCAACACCGCTTCCGGCTGTTGTCATGGTTGGCGATTGCGATATGGTATTCACTCGTACTTTATTAATTTTTGCAAACCTGGAACCATAACTTCTCGCAATAGATTCCAATACGGCTTTGGCTTGAGCCATATCGCCATAATCTGGGAAGGTTCTCTGTGCAGCAATATACGTTAGGGCTAATATTGAACCCCATTCGTTCATGGCGCCAGTTTTTTCAGCTGTTTGAAGCACTTTATGAAAAGATAATCCTGATATGTCCAATGTTTTTAAAAACCAATCATAATTTAGGTCGCCATAATCCCTTCCTTTTCTTACGTTAGGGCTCATGCCAATTGAATGAAGTACAAAGTCTAACTTGCCTCCTAAAATCTCCATTGATTTCTCGAAAAGATTAGTTAAATCCTCAATCGAAGTAGCATCTGCTGGAATTACTTCCGCATTACATATTTTAGCAAGTTCATTAATTTCACCCATCCGCATAGCAATTGGCGCGTTGGTCAAAACAAACTCGGCACCGTCCTCATGTGCCTGTAGTGCGGTTTTCCAGGCGATAGAATCTTTGTTCAGCGCCCCAAATATGATACCCTTTTTTCCTTTTAATAAGTTGTTACCCATTTCTAGAATTTTAATTGAATGGCAATAATACGAAATTATTTTAGCCTGAAGGAAGTAATCAGACTTTCACAGGCTTCTCGGTAAATCCCTTGATAAACCCACCGAATTTGTTAGTAAATCCTTCTATTGTTTTATCCTTTGAATCAATGGCAAACAGGTCTATTTCTTTTCCTTCAGTTAGTGCAGAAAATGTATAATTGTAAGTAACAGGAATTTCAATATCCGGGCTTACAAAATCATCTACCTCAACACGCTTAAATTTAAAGCCGTCAATATTTGAAAAGTCTATTCGTCTGTAAGGTCCGGTGGCATTACTTATAATATTAATCTGCTTGGTTTGGCGAGAGAACAGAACTTTAAAATGTTTTTTTGAATAGAAGCTTAAAAATGGCGTGGCAGTAAAAATAAGACCGAGCAGTGCCCCGCCAATTACCACGGTATTTCCTTGTTGAGCACCAAGTATCAGGCAGTAAGAAACTAGTGCGACTCCACTAAACGAAAGTAACATTCTCGAAATAAAATTATTGGTAGGTGCACCGATAATAGTTAATTCGTTATCTCCACGAAACTTAACCATCAACTCATGATCCCGGAGCATATCATTAAACTCCTCTTCAAGAATTTGTCTTTTTTTCATTGAAATATTCTGCCAACCTTTGAACGAAATGACAATTTAGAAAAAATAAATAGTTGGCGCCATTCTTATGGTACTATTTCAATAGATTTGGTTGTCTGAGAGGATATAGGCATTACTATTTAAAGAATGAATGTAGATAAAAATAGTCCAGTAGGAATTTTTGATAGCGGCATAGGCGGGCTTACGGTAGCTCATGCTATAAGGGCAGCGCTGCCACGGGAATCACTTATCTACTTTGGCGATACCGCACATTTACCTTACGGTGATAAATCTGAGGCAGCTGTTCAGGCATACAGTATTAAAATAGCTGATGTACTATTAAACAAAGGCTGTAAAGTAATAGTAATTGCCTGTAACTCGGCTAGTAGTGCCGCTTACGAATTGCTCAAAGAATATACGGGCACACGTGCTAAAGTAATTAATGTGATAGACCCGATGGTAAATCATTTGAAGGATAATTACGAAGGCAAGAAGGTAGGACTTATCGGTACAAAAAGAACTGTAACTTCTAATGTGTATGGTAAAAAAGTAAAAGCTCTTAAAAAAAATATTAGTTTAGAATCGATACCTACACCGCTGTTAGTGCCCATGATTGAAGAAGGGTTTTTTAACAATAAGATTAGTTACGAGATCATTGAAAAATATCTCCAAAATAAAGACCTTCAAAATATCTCGGCCCTGGTATTAGGTTGCACGCATTATCCTTTGGTGAAAGATCAGATAAACAAATTTTACAATAACAAGGTTGATATTCTTGATAGTTCTGAAGTTACGGCCGCGTACCTTAAAAATTATTTGATCGAGGCTAATTTATTAAATGACAAACATGTGGAAGAAGACCATTTTCTTGTTTCTGACTATACAGATTCTTTCGAAGCATCAACAAAGATATTTTTCAAAGAGCGAGTGAAACTGGAAAGGTACATACTTTGGGGTTAGAATTAGGTTTAATGATAATTTTTTGTCACTTTAATCACTAAATGTAAACCGGGTAGATGTCCACTTTTCTATTTGCACTTCCATTCTTACTCATTTTCGTTGTGTTTGCGGTTTACGCAGAGAGAAAGATATCTGCCTTCATTCAGGATAGGTATGGCCCTATGGAAGTAGGCCCTTATGGCATACTACAGACTATTGCAGACTTATTAAAGCTCTTACAGAAAGAAGACATTGTTCCAAAAGCAGCCAGCAGAGCCCTCTTCTTGGTAGCACCTGTTCTAATTTTTATTGTAGTTTTTACGGCATTTGCTTTCATTCCATTAGCACCAAATTGGGCGGGGTCTATGGCAGAAACAGGAGTATTTTTTCTAATGGCCATTGTCTCACTTGATGTTATCGGAATCATCATGGCCGGATGGTCCTCAAACAACAAATATTCTTTGTTGGGATCTATTAGATCTGCGGCACAGATTATTGCCTACGAAGTGCCTCTTACATTAAGTGTATTATGTGTTTTGGTGATAGCTCAATCATTAAACTTACAGGAAATTAATTTACAACAGAGTATATGGGCGGAATCAACGAATTATCTGTTTGGTATAAAATTCTTAGGAGTCGAAGTAACAGATATAGGCGGCATTCTCTCCTGGAATGTAGTTCGTATGCCTCTGCTTTTTGGTGTTTGGGTAATTTATTTCATTTCTTCTTTGGCGGAGTCGAATAGGGCACCTTTTGATTTACCTGAAGCTGAATCGGAGCTTGTGGCAGGTTTTCATACCGAATATTCAGGTTTTAGGTGGAGTATTATAATGCTTGCCGAATACGGTATGATGCTCCTTGTAAGCATGTTAGGGGTAGTGCTGTTTTTTGGTGGGTGGGCTACTCCACTTCCTAATATCGGTACAATAGAGTTGGCTAATTGGACCAGCGGAAGTATTGGGAGTGTTTCTGCCACATTATGGGGTATCTTTTGGCTGATTTCTAAAACGCTACTAATGATTTTTTTACAGATGTG
>NZ_JAVJUY010000143.1:0-1735 GCF_040220315.1 Fulvivirga sp. | reverse complement strand
ATTATTACAATTACATCAGAGAACGATTATTTGAACCACTAGGCATGACAACTGCCGTAATTGAGCCAGATGCCTCTGGCACCTACGTAGGTTCTTCCTACATGTATGCTTCACCAAGAGATTGGGCTAAGTTCGGGTTGCTTTATTTGAATAGTGGTGAATGGAATGGCAAACAACTATTGCCTGAAAACTGGACAGCTTATGTTTCTACACATACACCTGGTGCTCCTACCATGGAATATGGTGCTCATTTTTGGCTAAATGGCAATGCTCCGGTAGAAGGCCAGCATGTGTATTACCCTGATGCTCCTAAAGATTTGTTTAGTGCCAATGGTTTTGAAGGCCAGCGAGTGTTTATCATTCCTTCAAAAGATATGGTTATTGTGCGTTTAGGGCAAACCAAGAAACGAGGCTCGTTTGATTTTAATCAGTTTTTGAAAGAGGTTTTAAGTTCTATTGAGAATTGAGAATGTAGACATGAATTATAAATCATTTATCAAGGAATTGTTAGAAACAAATGAATCAGACTACATATTTGCAAATGTTTTTATTGGTGATGTAAAATTTACATATTGCCCTGAAGAATCAATTGACGTTATTAAAAGGAAATCCTTGGATATATTAACCGTGATGTTAAAAGAAAATGTTGTAGATATATATATCATCAGAGAAAGCGAAAAAACGAAAGTTAAATATCAGTCGATTGATGATATAAAAATCATTATCGAATCTATAAATGAGAAATGGAATCAAATTGGTGAACAACAAGTATTGCCTAATGAACTATTTTGGTTAAAAGCTAAAAAGTGTGAAAAAGGAGATCATCTTAGCATTTTATAGTTAAAAGTACCCCAGCTGTTCGTAGTCTCCCGAAGGGACTACGTACCTTTCAATGATCAAAAGTGTCTGTGACACGGCATAAGACACGAACTATTTCAATTATTAGGCAATCATTAATTATTTTCCTTAAATGTATATAAGATATAAAATAAGGAATCAATCAACATCTTCTCAGCAATATTTCTCCAGCCGCATTTGCAAATTAGAAGCGTATAATAGCACGAATAATACTTTTTTGCTGTTAACTTTGATAAGAGTAAAATGACAAGCAATGGGAGCAGCACAAATTAGAGAACTACTTCATGATTATATCAACAAGGCCGATGAACGTTTTATCAATCTTATGTATGCCATGGTTCAGGCCGATATGCAAGAAGATGATTATGAGTTGAGCGCTTCACACAAAAAGATTTTAGATAAACGCATCGCATCGCATAAAGCTAATACATCTTCAGGTTCAAGTTGGGATGAGGTAAAATCTCGAGTTAAAGAGCAATTATGACCTATTCTCTAATTATCAAGCCGGAAGCAGAGCTTGATATATTGAATACTTCAAATTGGTATGAAGAAAAGCAACAGGATTTAGGTCTTAGGTTTTTAGATGAGGTAGAAGATAAACTCAATTTAATTACTGCAAATCCTTATCAATATCAAGAGAGATACAAAAACACTCGATTTGCGCTAATAAAGCATTTTCCTTATGCTATTCACTTTATTGTTGAAAAAAGTACAGTAGTTGTATTGGCCATTTTGGGTACCAGAGAGGATCCTGAAAAATGGCCTTAGTCAAATTGAGCCATTTAATTCATGTAGATAAAAAATTACTACGGTAAATTAAATCTCCCCCAAATCAACACCATCGCTATAGTATTTGACAACAAAATCAATGGAGCGT
>NZ_JAVJUY010000142.1:0-2583 GCF_040220315.1 Fulvivirga sp. | reverse complement strand
TATTTTTTAACTCATAACCAGCTAGGTAAAGTTTGATTATCCACAAGCGCCTGGAGTAGGGCAAGTAGGTGTGGGACCATCATCATTAGATGGAGCCTGGAATTCAGGGACATTTTGTTCGATTTCAGTGAGGTTATCATCCACACAAGAAGCCAATCCAATAGCAACAGTAGCAACAAGAATTACAAATAACTTTTTCATGATTTATCTTTTAGTTTTAGTTGTATATGATTTTTTCTCAAAAGTATAGATTCTTCATACTAACAGACATTAAAATTTCCTTATCAAATTATTTATCATGCTGATTATCAGTGTAAAACTGCTGGATACGAGAAATTTATTGATTTGTGAATCTTATAAAAGTACAATTATAAGCCGTAGAAAAAGATTGTATAAATAATATCAATAAATATATATGTAATATAACGTATACAACTATGTGTAATAAGTTATTATATATCAATCTACCCTTTGATTTAGGGGTGCAGAGTGATGAGTATCAATCATATAAGGAAAAAGGAGGAAAAAGGAGGTTTTAACAGGAGATTAGATTTTTACTAATCAGAATTATATTGTTATAAATAACGATATAATGATAGAAAATTCTGTATTTTGTCGTAATTTGAATAATTGACAATAGCGGCTAAAAAGAGATGAAAATTATTTTTTACTGTCAACTTGAAGAACTAAAAAACACCTGATTTCTAAGAAAATACTTCTTATTTCTACCATTTTTTTTCTTAGAGGTATTTTTTTGAATTCTCAGTTACCTTAAAAGAAAGCTCTTCTGCACCTACTTTTATGAAGCGTTTGATAGAATTAACGATGCTCTGAGCCTTTCATATGTTTAAGATAGTGTTATTGAATAGTAAAGGGCTTCTCTTTTTGCCAGGATTACAATAACGTATACGTGTGGTGATTGTTTGTTAATGCTAAAAATGAATCATCAGGTGTTATGAGACACCTGATGATATATGTAAGATTAATGAAGGATTAATTTGATTTGGGAAAACCCGGCCTGGACATTATTTCCCTGATCTGCGCCGTGTGTCTTTCTGTATGAGCTGCCAGCAGTAATATTACCTGGTAAGCATCACCTTTGCCAAAAGGAAAATCGAAATAACATGTACGAAGCGGATCAGAAGTGTTTTTCATATAGTTGATATGCTTGTTTCTGAGTTGAGTGAAATTATCCAGGGCATCCTGCACCGTATTGAATGTTGATTTTGGTTCTAATACGTCCACTGTTTTACTTTTCTGTGACCTGTCGGTAAAGATTTCTATGAGTTTATCATCGTGAAATGCAATCTCACCCTTTGCGGCACTGTGTTTAAGGGCATCCTGTGACCATTGGAAGATGAGTTTCTCAGATAAGGCCAGATGTTCTACACACTCGGCAATAGACCATGTACCTTCATTTACTTTGAATTCCAATTGCTCTTTATTCAAGTTAGTTACCGTATTAATCAGTGTTTGCTTTGTATCCTGCAAATAATTAGTAACTACCTCACGATCCTTTTTTGAAAGTTCTGCAAGTGCTGAAAACATTATCGCAGAAAGACCAATTAAGGTCAATATGATTATATTTTTCTTTTTCATGGTTGTTGTTTTTAAATGCAACTAAAAGGTTGCGTAAATAGAAAAAAAATGTTTTATTTATCAGCTTTTTGCTGCAGATGGTTAACCAACCTGGAAAGCTTATCATCCCAAAACTTCTCATAAAAAGAAACCCAATCATTGATTTCCTTTAGAGGTAGGGCGTTAGCCTGACAAAATCGCTCCCTTCCATTTTCTCTGATTTCTACAAGACCTGCGACTTCCAGATACTTGATATGCTTGGTTACAGCCTGACGGCTCATACTAAAATGATCAGAAATCTGCGTGATGGATAAAGCGGTACTTGCCAAAACCAAAATATGGAAGATTTCCCGTCTGGTTGGGTCAGCAATTGCTTTAAATATTTTGTTGATTTTAGGAGACATTTTGTTTGCTTAGATACTTGGTAAGGTTTACCACACATGATCCCCAACCTTTTTCGAAACTGGTAAACATATTTGTTGCCATCTCCTCAGTAGGATAATTAGAAATCCCCGAATGCTCCAGGGTGAGGAATGTTCCTGAATCATTTTCCTTGAGATTCCACTACACTGTGGTTTCCACTCCAGTACCTCCTACTATCCAGGTATAAATTAAGGTGTGGAACGGAGACGCTTCCAGTACCTTACCGGTAATTTTTGTTTCTTCATGGGTAAACGTATACTCAAAACCTGGCTCTGCTTTAAAGTCAGCATGAATAAACCATGTAGAAATCTCTTCCGCTGTAGATATGGCTTTCCAAACGTCTTGAATTGGAAAATTGATCTGCTGTTCTTTTTTGATTACATCTTTCATTGTTAATAAAGTTTAAAATTAGTTAAGCAACTATTTGGTTGCAAGATAATTGATTAAACTATTAATGCAGCTAAAAGGTTGCATTAATTTTCAAAACATGTAAGGAGTCCATCTGTCGTGGTGTAATTCTATCTGAAATTAATGGTAACAGGCTGTTCTAATTCTACCTGAAGCCCATCAAATTTCCCCATG
>NZ_JAVJUY010000141.1:0-1525 GCF_040220315.1 Fulvivirga sp. | reverse complement strand
AGGGAGATCAATCATTGGTGGTGATAAGGTGACGATTTTTGATTCTCCCGGACAAAAGGTTAACCCACCATCAGAAGTAGTAGGAATTCCAGGATCGGGAACTCTTGATGTGATAAATTTAGATTTAGTGAGGTTGAAACAGGTTATTCCCCCTTTAAAAAATACTTTTAATTCCACTTGACCTACATCTTGCCATCCATAAAGGCCACTCCCATTTGGAGGAAAGGTTATTGTAAAATCTTTGTCATTCCCACAAGAATAAGGTCCACTTGACATATGTGCTTGACGGACTCCATTGACGTAAACCTCCCAGCCAATCCCACCACTTAGTTTCTCCCCTGCAACTCCAGTGGCATATACATCATATTCTAAGATATCTGAATTTGGGCATGTAACATCTGGTCCAATGATGTGTAACTCAATTCCTAGTAAATTGTAGGAAAGAATGATTAAACAAAAAAAGATAAGTTTTCTCATAGCTGTAATTTTTATGGTATTTGTTCATAGGTTCCTCACCTCTCTATAATGTGTGTTTCACTAATTCTTATGTTTTTAAAGGAGCCTTCGATATATCTGTATCTTGGAAATTGATTTGAATTAGCGTGAAATGTTCTTGCTGTGAAAGATCCTGATATATATCTTTCACCTCTTTCAATAAAAGCATCGGATATGATCCATACATTAAATTCTGGGTCACTTCCATACCAGTATACAGTTTGATTGCCAGTTATGATTTTCGCTCCATCAATTGATGAGCGATAATACATTTCAACGCTAAGCGAATCATTAGTCCAATAAGTTAAAGGCTTAATTGGTAAAGTCTCTCTGCTACCAGAATAGTCATTGAATAAATTAGAATTATCTCCTTTAACTACACATGAAAAAATAGATGACTGGTCAGAATTGAAAAGACTCATGATTAATATGTTGTTTTGAAGATCAACTGTTAAGCCAGTCTCACTTACACTATCCCACGGCGTATTGTCCACAATCAAAGAAACTTCGGACTCCAAATAAACAGGAGGAACATATTCATCTGGTTCATAACAAGAAGACACCGACAAAACCAAGATTAAAATTGTAATTAGTCCCCTAAAAATTTTAGAAGCTTTTCCACTAAAATTCATTACAATAATATTTAATTCCTAATTACTGGTTTCACATAGTGAATTTACCCAATGTAGGATAAATAGTCAATAATGGTTTCCAGTCTTTTTTACACTCTTTACGAGAGCGCTACCGCTACTTCGAATATTATTATTCAGATAAAACCTTTTTCATATGATTGACCCTAAAAGATCAGAAATGGTTTAAAGAATATCATTTAGAAACTGCTATTGAATGCAGACCTCTTTCTGACAAAAAAGATCAAAGAAGCCAGCAATTAAATGGACATTGCACTCCTGGATCACATCATCCTGGCTGAAGAACCAGGGGCCTACTACTCCGTGGCTGATAATGCCCGGGTGTGATGGGTTTCCCATCTCATTAAATTAATTAATAAATCCCTTGTCCTCCTGACAAG
>NZ_JAVJUY010000140.1:0-4251 GCF_040220315.1 Fulvivirga sp. | reverse complement strand
GAGGACAATTACTAATCAACTAATATTCATAAGGACACTTTTCAATGAAGCCATATCCGAAGGTATCGTAGAAGCTAAGCACTACCCATTTGCCGGAGAAAAAGAAAAGATCAGAATTGGCTCTGGCCATAAGATAGGTTTAACTAGAGAGGAAGTTGAAAGCATAGAAACGCTCCAACTTGAAAAGGATTCTGCCATTTGGCATACTCGAAATGTCTGGTTGGTGGCCTATTATTTTGCGGGTATCCGGATCACAGATGTTTTGAATTTGACCTGGGGTGATTTCAAGGATGGCAGACTCTATTATGTAATGCATAAGAACGAAAAACCGATATCATTAAAAATCCCTGAAAAGGCTAAATCAATACTAGACCACTATCATTCACCGAAAGACCGTAAAAAAGATTTCGTATTCCCTTATTTGAAAAAAGCCAAGCAGGGCAGCACTCATGATCTGTTCGTTAAGTCACGCAATGCCACAAGCTTACTTAACAAATACCTTAAACATATTGCCAAGAAGTGTAACATTGAAAAGAACCTTTCTAATCATATTGCACGTCATACTTTCGGAAATATCGCTGGGGATAAGATCCATCCATTAATGCTACAAAAACTATATAGACATTCTGACCTTAAGACTACTATTAGCTACCAGGCTAACTTCATACACAAAGATGCCGATGAAGCTTTGGATAGTGTCATTGGCTCATAGGATTAATTGATATAACCATGACATTTCCAATCCTATAGCCTTTCCCACCAAATGACAAAACCGAAATCTTGCATTTTTTGTTTCAAAGAGTTATATTTAATATTAATCCTTAAAATTAAGGTCTTATGCCATACTTTATTGTAAACAAAAATGCGCAATCAAATGGGGACCATGAAGTCCATAATACAACGAAGGGATGCGATTATATGCCTGAAAAGGAAAATCAAAAGGATTTAGGTTATCATTCAGATTGTAGTGGGGCTGTTAGTGAAGCCAAGAAAACTTATTCACAAGTCAATGGATGCTACTTTTGCTGTAACGAGTGTCATACAACTTAAAGACATTTCTCAAGAGAATTAAAAATGGCGACACAAAGTGATCTATTTTAATTACATAAAATAGTTTTCCGATTCTTGAGCTTTTCCCGCCGGAGGCAAATGGCACATTTTTTCGGAGTTTTCCTCTTTCTGTCGCCTTTCAATCCAATACCACAAACTGGTCCAGGTTATGTCAAGAAAAAAATAGGTGCTTGCACCCGGTCGGAAATACCTACCCGAAGGGTGGAGATTTCTGGATTTTTACTTGACATGTTCTGAAGACCTGTTTGTACATTGCTGCGACAGCAAGAAAACGGAGAACAAAATGTCCAAGGGTGGCTAAATATTAAATCTGAAAAAGCGATTTCGGGAAGAGCTGTTTCTCCATGGCTTAGGGATTGAAGCGGTTACCGTGTAGAAGCGGAAAGCCCGACCCGAGGAACGAGGGGAAGCTCCAAATTACTATTTGAAAGACCAAAAGTGGTAAATATTACCACATATAATTAAATGAAAGGTAAATGTTATTTATATAACCAGTGGCTCATTGGTATTTTGCCATCATTGCTTTTATTATTTCTTTCACCCGATTACGTAATGAATCTGGTTCGAGAACTTCAACTTCATCTTTAAACGTAAATATTAGATTTTCGAGTTCAAAATTTGGGATAACTTCAATAGATATAATCAAGCTACCATTATCATCAAGTGAAACTTTTTTTTGAGACCCATGAAGAGGTTTAGTCGCAACGTATTCTGACATTAAAGGTGAAAATTTGAGCTTAATTCTGATAGGGGTAGTATTATCTTCTTTTCTAATCCCAATAATATCTTCAAAGTACTCCGTGAAATCATATTTCTTATTTTCAATAAATTCCACACCATCTAGCACTGAAATATCAATAATCCTATCCAGTGCTAAGGGTATCAATACATCATGTTTAGGCAGATGACCAAAAACATACCATCGATTATCAAACTCCTTAATATGATAAGGATGAATTAAGTGGGTCTTCTCTTCCTCTGATTCAAATTTTCTATATCTAATTTCCAGTACTCTTTTTTTAATGATCGCTTTAAATAGGGGACCTATATGCTCTTTGCCTTTCAAAAATTCATTGGATTCAAAGCTTACCACATTTGGGTCTCCCGCTTCTTCATATGTTCCTATTTCTAACTTAGAAACCAATTCATCAATCCATTCAAACCCTGGAAGTCCTGAAAACCTTGACAAGATGAGTACAGCATCTTTTAGATGTTCGATTTCATCCATATTCAATGGTTGGTTTCCAAATGAATAATCCTGATTTGAATATTTGTAAATGACCTTGCCTCCCTTTTGAACCTTCTCAATAGGTGCTTGGAAGTCAAGCTCCATGTCAGTAAGGTCATTGTAGACTGTGGTCCTACTTTTAACTGGCTCTAATCCCCTATAAATTAAACTTTCATTTACTGATTCCATCAAGTCCATCAAAGTATAATCTCTTGCAGTATTGCGAATACACTGGTCAATTACGCTATACCTAATTATTGGTTTCTTATTGTCAGGCATACCTCAATTTAACTAAAAATATTTGTTGTTCAGGATGACTGAACAGGCTCTAGATAAACTTGTGCTAACATTTAATAATTACCTGTCTCTAGGTGTAGCTAATGATCCTATCCAGGTAAACCACCATTTATTGACAATTAAGCCCGTTTCTGCTATGAATCGGGCTTTTTTCGTGACTTTATTTTACCTGTTCAGCTTCACTGAACAGATGGGTTAAATATTTGTATCGTCAATAAAATTTATTTGGATATGGATATTTTAATTACATCAGTGGTATATTTGATTATCATCGGGATACTCACAACCTACTTTGTTCAAAAACAGCGCAAATCCATCACAATGGATATACTGGAGAAAGATTATGTCCGAAAGGAGATCTATCAAACCATTCTCATCAAACATGATGAACGGGAATCTCTTCTGACTGATCTGCAAACTGAAAATGCGGTTCTTACGACGCGATTGGAAAATGAAAAAGAGAATGTAGAAAAGGAGAAAAACCGGATCAAAGAATTGGAAGGTCAAATGCTGTCAAAGTTTGAGTCCATTGCGTCTAAGATCACCCGCATGAATGCCGATACCTTTAAGAAGGATTCTTCTGATCAACTCGATCAGGTACTAAAACCACTAGGCATCTCTATTGAGAAAATTGAAAAGCAGATTAAGGAGTCGAATGAGAGCAGGATCCGTGAAACTTCCTCCCTAAAAAACGAGCTTTCACAGCTAGGCAAACTCAATCATCAACTTCAAATGGAAGCTACCAACCTCACCAATGCTTTAACGATGAATCCCAAGCATCAAGGTTCCTGGGGTGAACAAATCCTGGAAACGCTCCTTGACAGGGCTGGTCTGGTGAAGAATCTCCATTATGAGCGAGAGGTGTCCGGGGTTACGGATGAGCACCGATTAAGGGCTGATGTTATCCTTCACCTACCTGAAAAAAGGCACCTGGTCATAGACTCCAAAGTGTCACTGAACGCTTATAACCGATACTGTAGCAATGAGGATGATTTGTCGAAGCAACATCTGAAGGAGCATGTAAAGAATATTAAAAATCATATTGATAAACTGGTCAGCAAACGATACGAAGATCTGTATCAGATCAATTCACCGGATATGATTTTTATGTTCATGCCCATCGAAGGGAGTCTGATTACGGCTTTACAATCTGAGCCGGAATTGTTTCAGTATGCCATAGAAAAAAATGTGATGCTGACTACATCCTCTACCCTCTTTGTTTCCATGAAAATAGTATCAGATCTATGGCAAAGGAATAAGCAGTTTGAAAATGCAGAATTGATTGCTGAAGAAGCTGGAAAACTTCGTGACCAGGTGATTCGGTTTTTGGACGATATGCAAAGTATCGGCAAAGGCCTGGATAATGCTAAAAATGCATTCGAAAGTGCATCGAAGCGACTCAACACTGGCCGAAACAATATGGTCAGGGTTGCAGAGCGTATTGAAGATCTTGGGGCTAAGGTGAAGCCGAATGATAAGAGTAAGATCCTGCTGAAAAAGGTGGCTAGTTGATTCGAGTTCCTGGAAGCGTTATTTTTAAATAAATAAGATAAATCATGAGACCCAGATACCTCACAAAATCTAGATTTAAGCAAGCGATAGAATGTCCTACTAAGCTATTCTATACAGCAAAAAGGAACGAGTATACTGACAAT
>NZ_JAVJUY010000139.1:0-3997 GCF_040220315.1 Fulvivirga sp. | reverse complement strand
TTCAAAAATGCAAATCGCCTTCAAAGTGGTAAATTCATAGCTTTATATCCTGCAACTGAGCAATAAGCCGAGAAATTAATGGATAAAATCACTTTACAGTTAGTTAATTATGAAGGCTTAGATATTTTAACGGATAGAAATTATAAAAAATCAAAAAATGTCTTCTATAGATGGGGTGCTTTTACACAATCTGGACGAATCAATAGTGAAGGAGAACCGGAAGAACTAATACCAAATGGATTGAATGAACTAGTGCCAGATATGAGAGCACCTCATTTCATTCTACCTGAAGGAATTATTGATCCTTTTAGTAGCTTGCCAACAAGTTCAGCGCCAAGTGTCTCTTCAAATTCAATGAAATTTAAGCAATATGAAATTGATTCAGTATTACGTTTTAGTAACGCAGGTGGTAGGTACAAAGCAATCTGTGAAAAAACAGGACTAGATGTTGTACTAAAAGAAGCCCGACCAAAAACAGGTTTTGTAGGAGAAGAAAACGCAGTTACTAGACTGACGAAGGAGTCAGAAACATTAAAGAAATTGAATGCGGAATTACCTGGATTAGCTCCTGAATTATTAGATGAATTTGATGTAAAAGGGCATAAGTTCCTAGTAATAAAGTATATAAATGGAACACCATTGAGCGAGTGGATTGCACGAGAAAATCCGCTATATTCATCAGCTCATTCTTCAAAAGACTTAGTAGATGAATATTTGAATAGAGCAAAATTTATTATATATACGATTGAGAAACTTCTCAGAAAATTACATGCCAGCGGTATTGCTTTCGGAGATCTAAGTCCTGGTAATGTAATTATAGATAGTCAAGATGAGCCTCATCTAATCGATTTTGAGGCATGCTTACCAATAGACACGCTATCAACTGGTGTTGGAACCCCAGATTTTTGTTTATTAGAACAAGGGGGACAATTGACAGCACAAGCTCGAGACGTATATGCGTTGAAATGCATTGCAATTTCATTTGTGTTGAGAGTGACAACTCTTGCAGAAATATCTAATCAAGTATTAGATATTTTAAGTGAAGAATTAATGAGATATTGTAGTTCATTGCCCAGGTGGTGGATTAATGCTTGCAATCACGTTAATGCAGTGACAAGGAAACACTCAATTTACAACGTTTCATACTTTAGCCAACCTAAGTTTTCAAATAATAGATCCACAAAAGTAGTGAGAGGTGACCTGTTTTCTGGGGTTCTTCGACATCGCTCAATAAATGAAAAACAAATATTTCCGACTAGTAACAAATCGCTAAAAGGAGCACATCTTAGTTTTTTTTACGGAGATTCGGGTGTTTTATATACTCTAAAAAAGCATGGTAAAAAAATTGATGAAAATTTAATTGAGAAATACACATGCAGTGTAGATGATGCTCTGAAACAAGATTTATTACCTCTTGGTTACGAGGCGGGTCTGGCAGGAGTTTTAGATGTATGTGAAACATTAAATCTAAAAGAGACATCGAAAAATGTCTTAGAAAAAATAATAAAAGATTGGGAATCATTGGAAGACCCAACGTTGTCAAATGGTTTGGCAGGAATAGCAACGATATTGAATAAATATAAATATTATGATTTGGCAAAAAAGGTATTTGAAAAAGCATTAAACCTTGAGAGTACATTTTCATGGAGAAAAAATGGGCTTCTTTATGGTAGATCAGGACTAGTTGTCGCAGCGGCTGAACTAAGTTCTTCAATAGATTTAAATATATCAATAAAGAAATATATATCTTTTGAATTAGAGCAAACAGTACGACATCCGTTAGGCAACGCTATATCACTAAAGGGCGAAATTGATGGTAATCGTTTATTGCCATATTTAAGAGATGGAACTGCGGGTCTTTTACTTGCATTGGTGGCTGCACATGAATGTGAGCACCTAGACTATGAGCTAGATCAAGAGCTTTTACAGAATCTAACTATGGATCTTTACACGCCATTTATGTTGGAAGCGTCTTTAATGGATGGAGTAGCCGGAATCCAGGTAGTACTGGAACTAATTAGAAACAAATTCCCTGATTTAAAAAAATCTTTTACCGATACTAAACGTTATCGGTTGTCAAAATATATACTGCCTAGTGTATCTGGGCTGGGACTTTTTAACCCGAGGACATACAAGTATGACTTTAGTTATTCACAGGGCTCTCTTGGAGTAATTGAAGCACTAAAATATTTAGAAGGAAATTATGCTTTGAGTATTATAGGTATTTCAATCGATCCAATTAGTGCAAAAGAATAAGTGAGTATGAATAATCACGTTGACAGCAAAAAAACATGGGAATTAGTTGAAGAAAATAAGGATGATATTGATGTGATGAAGCAATGCTGTATGGCAGAGTTGAGAACTATGGAGGATACAGGTCTGGTTCCTACCCCCTATTATTTTGAACGAGTAGCAATTCTTTCAAAGAAAGATAAAAATTACGCTCAAGAAGTGTATTACTGTGGACAATATGTCGAAAAAATTGAGGCGTACTATTCCAAATATGGCATAGACAGAGTTGCCGATATTAGAAAAGGGCCTCGGTATAAGGCCATTGTAAAAAGACTGGAGAAAGCTAGGGAGCTACTCGCTAAACACAAGTCTAAATAGTTCTCGCATTTTTTTATAAATAAATCCTATATTACCCATATCCCGTACTTATTCGATTTGATAAAATCGTCTAAGTACGGGGGGCTTGGTTGTTTTAGTCCATAACAAATGGACTGAAATAATGCCATACCGGAGAGAAGCGGAGTGTATGGCAAAAGACCCAAAAGGAGACTTAAATGTTAGAGAAGACAGTGCTCGAATATCAATCAATCGCTTCCCATTTTTACAAGAACAGGATCCGTGGTGAACTTACTCCACGAAATCTTATACGCGCTCTTGAGCAATCAGCTCATCACTATCGACCGAATTATTTTCGACGCTTAAAGAATGCGATTCGTATTGATCAGGAATCAAAGGGTTTTAAAAAGACAGCAAAACTAGTCAGTGAAATTCAGAATCCGGTAACTTGTGGTGAAGGTGGCTTAGCCGGATTACTCGAGCCAAAAGAGAAGCAGCCTCGTGTTAAAAATGTTTCGCAGGCTGATTTCATTAAGTTAGCTTCGGCCGCTAAGGACAAGAAAGATCGAGCATTGCTTGCGGCTATAAAAATCGCTTATACCTTGGGTTGCAGGCCGGCAGAAATGGAGACAATTCAATTTCTGGGAGGTAACACTGTAAATATAGTCGGTGCAAAGAAAATTGAGGATGAGAATGGAACCGGTCGAGGGCTAGATCGCCAAGTTCTTCTGAGCTCAGAAATCTACGCAAATCTTCAGTTATGGAGTCGAGATTTATTAAGACTCGAACACAAGAAATCAGGACGTATGACTTTGTTACAGGGGCGGCTAAAAAACCTAACAAAAAAAGTTTTTCCACGAAGAAAAAAACAAATTAGTTTTTATTCATTCAGGCATCAAAAAGGTTCAGATTTGAAAGCTTCTGGAATGAGTAGAGTTGAAATTGCTTATTTAATGGGGCATCAGTCTACCGAGTCAATAGAGGTATATGGTAATCGCCGTAGCGGTTCAAGAATGGTGGTTCCAATTGAAGCGGCTATTAGCGTTGCAGAAATATCAAAGTTAGTCCGTAGTAACCATAGGCAGCCGCCTTCTCAATATAAAAAAATTATAATTAATAATGAAAATACCAAGAAAAGATAAGCTGTTAGGCTTCTTAGAATGGTCTTCTCAGTCAATTACTGTCGGCTACTCTTGGAAGTCAGTCTTAAAATACATTATCCAAGTAGGCATAGTAGTAAAAACTTCGAATAATCTGAGCTGCTTATGAACGAAGCCGATACCTGTCGTAAATATGTCGTTCCGAAACTACAAGCTGCAGGTTGGGAAAACTCGCCATACAGCATCGCGGAGCAACGCTATTTTACGAATCCAAAAGGTCGCATTCGTATAGTTGCAGGTAAGGTGATTCGAGGTGAACCAAAAAAATC
>NZ_JAVJUY010000138.1:0-5463 GCF_040220315.1 Fulvivirga sp. | reverse complement strand
ACATCATTAAACTTTTTCAACTCACTGACCTTGTCTTTTGCCATTTCTTTGCCCTGTTCAGTTAGAGAATAGTACTTACGAGCTCTATTATCAACAACTTCAGAAGTTGTTCGTAATAGACCATCCTTTTCTAGTTTATAGAGTATCGGGTAAAGCGCCCCATAAGTCAGTTTAATCTCACCATTGCTTAATTCTTCTACTCGACTATTTATCTCATAACCATACATACGACTCCTCTCTGACAGTAACTTTAGCACAATAGTCTTGATCATACCTTTTATGTATTCATTGGAAATCATAATATATAATTTACTTAAATATATAAAAAATTATAACATCGTCAAATTTTATCCTTTTTAAACAATTTACATCTTTGTCTTAATGAGTTATGACGTAATTATCATAGGCGGAGGACAGAGCGGATTAGCCGTTGCCTTTTATTTAAGAAGAACGAATTTTAATTATCTTATACTAGATGAGCAATCTAGTCCAGGAGGAGCCTGGTTACACACATGGGACTCATTAAAACTCTTCTCCCCTGCTGAACATAGCTCACTACCAGGTTGGCTGATGCCTAAAGATTCCACAGAATATCCCCACAAAGACCATGTAATCAACTATCTCTCAAATTATGAAGAGCGATACAAATTACCCATTCATAGAGGAGTAGAAGTGACAGATGTTCGAAAAGATGGACAACACTTTAATATCACAACCAACAATGGAAACTACAGTTGCAAGGCTCTTGTAAGCGCTACAGGAACATGGAAAAAGCCGTTTATTCCTCATTACCCAAATAGAGAAAAGTTTGAAGGTACTCAAGTTCATTCAGCCCAATATAAATCTCCAAAGCCATTTAAAAATAAAAAAGTGCTCATTGTTGGAGGTGGAAACTCAGCAGCACAAATTCTTGCAGAAGTATCAAAAGTAGCCATAACCAAATGGATGACTCTCAAAGAACCTAAATTCTTACCCGATGAAGTGGATGGCAGGTATCTATTTGAATTCGCTACTAAACAGTACAAAGCCAAACTGGAGGGAAAAGAAATTCAACCGGCTGGTTCTTTAGGCGATGTAGTGATGGTAGATACAGTGAAAGAAGCACGAGAAAGAAATGTATTAAATGCTATAAGACCATTTACTTCTTTTTTTGAGTTTGGCGTTCAATGGCAAGATGGTACTAAAGAAGAATTTGATGCTGTTATCTGGTGCACCGGTTTCAAAGCCTCATTGGATCATTTAGCAGGATTGGGAATAGATATAGAAACCCGTATAAAAACCAATCAAACAAAGGCCGTTGAATATCCCGGCTTATGGCTGGTGGGTTATGGCGGCTGGACAGGTTTTGCATCCGCTACGCTCATTGGCGTGGGTAGAACTGCCAGAAGAACGGTAGAAGAAATTGCCGAATACTTAAAATAAGTTATCGCCATTTAATATTACATCCCTGACTTGGTATTTGCTGATCACTAATAGGATTTCCTTTTAAATAATCATCCAATGCACCACGCAAATCAGCACCTGTCAAAGGTTTGCCATTACCTGGGCGACTGTCATCCAACTGGCCTCTATATATGAGCTCCATTGACTTATCGAAAACGTAGAAATCGGGAGTGCAGGCTGCATCGTATGCTCTGGCTACTGCCTGTGTTTCATCATAAAGGTATGGAAATGGATACCCCCACTTTTTTGCTTCTTCACGCATTAATTCAGGACTATCTTCCGGATAATTCTCCACATCATTAGATGAAATAGCAATAAATTTTATTCCCTCAGGAATATAATCTTCTGCTAGCCTTACTAACTCTTCCTGAATGTGTTTTACATAGGGGCAATGGTTGCATATAAACATGATTACCGTTGCAGTATCTGACTTTAACTCATCGAGGGTGAGTTCTTTCTCAGATACAACGTCAAACAATGTGAAGTTGGGTGCTTTGGTGCCTAAGGGCAGCATGGTGGAAGCAGTTAGTGCCATAGTTTCTAGTTAATCAAATCAAAATTAAGCAATAGCAATCCTGCAAAAAAGTTACCTTGGTAGTAATATGAAAATAGGCCTTTTATCAGATACACATGGGCACCTGGATGATCGGGTTTTCCACCATTTTAAGGATTGTGATGAAATTTGGCATGCCGGAGATATTGGCACGATGGAGGTACTTGAAAAATTGGAAGCATTTAAGCCTACTAAAGCCGTGTTTGGTAATATTGATGGTCAGAAGATACGAACTTCTACTGCCGAAGATCTGTGGTTTGACTGCGAAGGAATGAAAATATGGATAACCCACATTGGTGGCTATCCTCCTAAATACAATCGCAGAATCAAAGAAATATTAAAGACTAAAACTCCTGACCTATTCATTTGTGGCCATTCCCACATTTTAAAAGTAATCAAAGACCCTAATCATAATCTCTTACACATGAACCCGGGTGCAGCTGGCATTCAGGGTTTTCATAAAGTGAAAACACTCATGAGGTTTGATATTGAACAAAAAGAAATTAAAAACCTCCAAGTAATTGAACTTGGAAAAAGGGCATAAAAAAACCTCAGGCTAGCCTGAGGTTCTCAAATAGTATATAAACTTAAAACTTAGTCTTCTTTCTTTTTCTTAGCAGCAGCTTTTTTCTTAGGTGCAGCCTCTTTCTTTTCAGCTTTAGGCTCGTCTTTCTTTTTGTCAGCTTTTGGTGCAGCTTCTTTCTTAGCCTTCGGAGCTTTTTCTTCAGCTACTTCTTCTTTTGCCTCTTCTTTTTTGGCAGCAGTTTTCTTACCACCTTTAGCAAATTCTTCCTTAATCTTCTCTACATCCACATTTTTCAATGTAGGTTTAGCATTCAATCGTTGAATATTAGCGTTTCTAACTTTCGCTCTTACTTTATTTCTTTTTGCTTTTCTCTTTAATCTGGTAACTGCCATTTCAGTATTATTTTTGTCAAAATAGGCTGCAAAGCTAAAAGATTAATTGAAAATAAGAAAACATAAATCATAAATTATCTGAGTTCATCTTTAAGCTTACCACCACATTAAACTTGATTTTTGTAGATTTGCCGCCATGAGTCAAAAGCCTAGTTTACCAAAAGGAATGCGCGATTTTGGTCCCATGCAAATGGCCAGAAGAAATTACATTATAAATTCCATTAAAAGTGTGTTTGAAAAATTTGGCTTTATGCCACTCGAAACACCTGCTATGGAAAACCTTTCTACCCTCACCGGTAAGTATGGCGATGAAGGTGATCAACTGCTATTTAAAGTACTCAATAGTGGTGATTTTTTATCTAAAACTTCAGCCAACGACTTCGAAAATGGTAGCAAAAGCATGCTTCCAAAAATTTCGGAAAAAGGTCTTAAATACGACCTAACCGTGCCTTTTGCCAGGTATGTAGTAATGAACCAGCATGACATCACTTTTCCTTTTAAACGATTTCAAATACAGCCCGTCTGGCGCGCAGATCGCCCGCAAAAAGGTCGCTACAGAGAATTTTATCAGTGCGATGCGGACGTAGTTGGTACAGATTCGCTCATCTGCGAAGCAGAGATTATACTAATGATCAACGAAGTATTTGATCATCTTGGCTTTGAAGATTACACCATTAAAATAAATCACAGAGGTATTTTATCAGGCATAGCTGAAGTTATTGGAGCGCAAGGCAAAGAATCTGACCTATTTGTTGCGATAGATAAGTTGGATAAAATTGGATTAGATAAGGTCTGTGATGAATTGATAGAACGTGGCATTCCTGCCGATGCTGTTGAAAAGTTAAAACCAATTCTTACCATTTCAGGTAGTGTACAGGTAGTAATTAATAATTTATCAGGTCTTCTAGGCAATACAGAAGCAGGCAAAAAAGGAATTAACGATTTATCGGAGATTTTCAGTCACGTTAAGTCATTAGGTTTAGAGAATTCAAATACTGCTGTTGATGTAACATTAGCCAGGGGCCTTTCCTATTATACCGGGGCAATTTTCGAAGTCAAAATCAATAATGTATCAATTGGTAGTGTTAGCGGTGGCGGTAGATATGATGATTTGACCGGTGTATTCGGTCTTTCGGGTACCTCGGGCGTTGGTTTTTCTTTCGGTATTGACAGACTTTATGATTGCCTTGAAGAACTCAACTTATTTAAAGAAAATACACAAACCTTCAGTCAGGTATTAATCGTCCATTTCGATGAAGATTCGATGAACTATGGGTTAAGTGTATTAAGCGAGCTAAGATCTAATGGTATTAAAAGTGAGATTTATCCTGATCAGACTAAATTGAAAAAGCAATTTAGCTATGCTGATAAAAAAAATATACCATATACTATTACCATAGGCTCTGAAGAAATAAAATCAGGGAAATTGGCTCTAAAAGATTTACATTCGGGCAATCAGGAAAGCTTAAGTGTCGATGAAATAATCAGTAAACTCAAGGGCGCATAATGAGTACCATCCACGAAATTTCAAATCAACACCTTTCATTAGAAGATGCCTATAATATTTGTATCGGACAAAAGAAGCTGCAATTAAGCAAATCAGCATCAGCTGCAGTTGTTAAATGCCGAGAGTTTTTAGATAATAAAATTGAAACCTCATCGAGCCCAGTTTATGGAGTAAATACCGGGTTTGGAAGTCTTTACAATCGAAACATATCCAAAGAAGACTTAACAAAACTTCAGGAAAACCTGGTTAAATCGCACGCTTGTGGCACCGGAGCTGAGCTGCCTTCTGATCTTGTAAAGATTATGCTTCTCTTGAAAGTGCAGTCGCTTTCCTACGGTAATTCTGGAGTACAACTAAGTACTATTCAACGACTTATTGATTTTTACAATGAAGGCGCTTACCCTGTAGTTTATGAAATGGGGTCTTTAGGAGCATCTGGAGATTTAGCGCCATTAGCTCATTTGTGTTTACCGCTTATCGATTTAGGTGAAGTTAATTATAAAGGTCAAAGATTAAGCGGAAAAGAAATCAATAAAAAATTCGGTTGGGAGCCTATAACATTCAAGGCAAAGGAAGGGTTAGCTCTGCTCAATGGCACTCAGCTAATGGGCTCATATGGCTTATATACCTGCATACATGCTAAAAGAATATTCAACTGGGCAAACAAAATAGGCGCACTTTCTATTGATGCTTTTGATGGTAGAATTGAAGCCTTTGATCAAAAAGTACATGCTATCAGGCCACAGGTCGGACAAAATAAGGTGGCGGAAATCATTCGAAACTATTTATCCGGCAGTGAAATTATTAGTCAACCTAAAACGCATGTACAAGACCCCTACTCATTCAGGTGCATACCTCAAGTTCATGGTGCAAGCATGGATGCCATTGACTATGCGTGTAATGTGTTCACCAATGAACTGAATGGCGTAACAGATAACCCAAACATTTTCCCTGATGAAGATGAAATAATCTCAGCCGGAAATTTTCATGGTCAGCCTTTGGCGCTGGCCTTAGATTTTCTGGCGTTGGCCGTAGCAGAACT
>NZ_JAVJUY010000137.1:0-12117 GCF_040220315.1 Fulvivirga sp. | reverse complement strand
AACCCGAAAAAGGGTAGAAGCAGGAGCTTTGCCAAATGCTAATTTACTTGATTTATTAGCTCAAAAGGCAACCAATGAGCTCAATCAGGTCAACAGGGAAAATGATTATAACAATGCACGAATACAGCTGAAGCAGGCACTCCAACTCCCTCCAGAGCAAAGTATTGACATTGCGCTTCCTGAAGCTGAAATTGATATTAATCCTGTGATGGATTTATCAGCCATTGAAATCTATAATATTGCTTTGAGTTCCCAGCCTAATATTAAAGCTGCAGAATTAAATTCTAAAAGTGCCGAATACGGAGTTAAAACCCAGCAAGGTACATTGTACCCAACCTTGAGTTTAAATGCAGGTTTAAGTACTCAATATTCAGATGTAGCTGATGGTCCTAGGTTTGTACCCGATGGAGGAGCGCCAGTAATTATTCAGGAAGAAATAGGTTTTGTGCAGGGTACCGGCACGCCTGTTATCGCTGAACAGGAGATACCTTCTGGGCAGGTCCTACCTGATTATCCTTTTACAGAGCAGTATGAAGATCAACTAAGGAAGTTTTTGAGCTTAAACTTAAGCATTCCAATATTTAATCGTTTTGCAGCGAGAAACAACGTTCAGCGATCTCAGATAACCCAAAGTCGTGCGGATTTAACTGAAAAGGAAACAAAATACCAATTGTGGCAAACAATAGAGCAAGCTTATAATAATGTAATTGCTGCTGCAAAGTCTTATGAATCTTCACAAAAACAAGTAGAAGCAAGAGAAGAGTCTTTTAGAGTTATAAAACAGCGGTACGAAGTAGGTGCCGCAAATTATGTTGATTATCAGATAGCTGAGAACGATCTGTTCCAGGCAAAATCTGATTTATTAAGAGCAAAATTCGATTTTATTTTCAGACAAAAAATACTCGATTTCTATCAAGGAAAACCCTTAGAATTTTAATTATGGCAAAAGCAAAAAAATCAAATAAATGGCTCTACTATTCTATTGGAGGGCTTGTAGTACTCATCATCTTTTTGGTAGTCGCTAAGCAAGCCGGCTGGATAGGTAAGGCCAAGGAAACAGAAGTAGAACTAGCTAAAGCAATGAAAGTATCAATCACCGAAAAGGTGAGCGCTTCTGGTCAGGTGCAACCTGTTGTAGAAGTTAAATTGAGCCCGGAGGTGTCTGGTGAGGTAATTGTTCTAAATGTAGAGGAGGGGGATTCTGTACAAAAAGGCGATGTACTTGCTAAAATTAGACCTGATAATTT
The DNA here is from genome assembly GCF_040220315.1 of Fulvivirga sp. Classification (GTDB taxonomy): domain Bacteria; phylum Bacteroidota; class Bacteroidia; order Cytophagales; family Cyclobacteriaceae; genus Fulvivirga. Next base: position 10,870 of record NZ_JAVJUY010000137.1, on the reverse strand, counting down.
TATTGCTGCCGCAGAACAAGCGCGAGCCTCATTAAATCAACAAAAAGCCAATCTTGCGTCTTCCAGAGCTTCATTAGCAAGGGCAGAGGCTACTTATTTGAGAGCCAAGCAAGACTATGAGCGCCAGATGAAGCTATTTGAAGATAAAGTTATTTCTGAGGCTGACTGGCAATTAGCTCAACAAAATTATACGGTATCAGAAAACGATTTAAAATCAGCAAAAGAGTCTGTAGAAGCTTCAAAATTTATAGTTAAAAGTAGTGAAGCACAGTTGGATCAGGCTCAGGAAAACCTAAGAAGGGCTACTGTTAATTCACCTATGACGGGCACCGTTTCTAAGTTGAATGTGGAGAAAGGCGAGACTGTTTTAGGAACACAGCAATTTCAGGGTACCGAGATGATGCGTATTGCTGATTTAAACCAGATGGAAGTGCGAGTGAACGTTAATGAAAATGACATTATCAGGGTTTCTTTAGGTGATACAGCTTTAATTGATGTTGATTCTTATAGTCACCTGGAAAAAGAGTTTAAAGGCTTGGTAACAGCTATTGCAAACACTGCTAACGATAAGGCTTCACCAGATGCTGTCACTGAATTTGAAGTACGAATAAAAATACTTAACTCTTCGTATAAAGATTTGATAAAAAAAGGAAACAAGTATCCATTCAGGCCAGGTATGACAGCAAGTGTGGAAATTATTACAGAACGAAAAGAGAATGTACTTACTGTTCCATTAGCTTCTGTAACAACGAGAAAACCTGGTGAGAGAGTAGGTTTTATGAAAAGAGGAGAGGAAGATGATTCAGAGACAACAGCAGAAACTGAAAAATCAGGTAAAGATGAGGAGGTGAAAGAAGTGGTATTCATAAACAAAGAAGGAAAAGCAACAATGGTTGAAGTAAATACTGGTATTAGTGACTATGAGAACATTGAAATATTAAGCGGTGTAGCAGAAGGAGATGAGGTAGTATCCGGTCCGTTTTTAGTAGTATCTAAGCGTTTGAATGACGGTGATGCCATTAAGAAAAAAGAGGAAAAAAGGGAAATGAAGAAAGAGGAGGAATAGCCTTAATTTGATAAGACCTGACAAGTTTAATTGGCTAAATAAATAAGCATTAAATTAAACTGCTGCACTTGTTCTAGTAAACCTGTCAGGTCTAACTCAATAATTTCATTGCGTTGCTGCCAATCACTAGTTAGTTGATCAACTATTAATTAGACGAAAAAACGAGACTACTTTTTTGACAGCCTCTTTTATTCTATATAACCCAAACCATCGGGCTCACTACGCGTACTAATTCTTCCACAAATCTCGAGTTTGCCTAAGTCAAGCATAGTGAGGATATCTGCATTTGTGTTTGCGATATAAGCAAATTTATCAGAAGGATGAATTAATATCCCAATAGGAATAGGACCTTCTCCAAATGATGAAGACAGCCGGCCTTCATTGTCCTTAACTTCTTGTTCGTTAATGGCAATGGATTTAATTTTAGACTTTGTCTTTGCATCAAAAACCATCACTGTACCAGATTTAGCACAAGATATTAGTGCCAAGCTGCCATTGGTAGTGAACTGAACTCTAATTGGAAAGTCTTCAGTTGTAAGTTCTTCAATAACTTTTAATGTCTTAATGTCAATAATGCTAATTGAATTATCTTCTCTGTTGGTAACCCATACCTCGGTTCCGTTAGGATGAACAGCGATACCTTCTGCTCCGCCACCAGTAATAATGTCTTTCAATTTTTCTCGTTTGACTATGTCAATAACGGTAACAGAGCCTGATCCTATATTGGCAACAAAAGCTAATTGAGATTTGTAATCATACGCCAACATATGGCTGATCCTTTGGGCAGTATTAATCACTTTAACTACCTCACCGGTTAGTTTTACTATGTAAAAGCTTTGTGTGCCTTCGGCTGTGAAAATGAATACTTCATCATTTACAAATTGAATACCATGTGGCTTAATTCCTTCATTAAATTGATGAATATCAATTACTTCTCGTTTTACAATGTCAATAATAGAAATAGAATTGCCTGGGTTTTCGCCTGATCCATAGTTTGTAACGGCAGCATAGTTGCCGCGAGGCGATAGAGCTACTTCGTGAGGGTTTTTTCCTACTCCTACAACGGCAGTCTCCTTTCCTGTTTCAAGTGATATAAATGAAACGTTATGATCGGATTTATTCAATACCAACAATTCACCTTTACCAAAAGGCTGTGCAATGGATTGTAATGAGCAGAAATACAAAAGGTTAAATAGTAAATGTTTCATAACTACTATTTTAAATTTCAACGGGTTATTATTCACACTAGCTTTATTGATTCTCATTTGGTCTCTCTAATGAATAAAATTATCTTCACACGGCAATTAAGTAAAAAGTGAATAAAATACTTGTCATACAAACGGCATTTCTTGGCGATGTGGTTTTGGCCACTGCTTTAGTGGAGAAAATCAAGTCACAACTGCCTGAGGTGGAGCTCCATTTTTTACTGAGGAAAGGAAATGAAGCTGTTCTTAATGGGCATCCTAAAATAGACAGGCTTTGGATATTAGATAAAGGCAAAAAGATCGCAAGCGCCAGAAGTCTTATCGCTGGTTTCAGACAGGAAAAATTTGATTTAATTATCAACTTGCAACGTTTTTTGTCTTCTGGGATAATTACTGTTTTGTCCGGAGCTAAACGTACAATAGGATTTAAGAAGAACCCGGTATCTTTTCTCTTCTCACAGTCTTTTGATCATATAATCGAACCCAACGGCAAAGATCATGAAGTGAAAAGAAACCAAGTGTTGATAGAGTCTTTCACGGATGCTAATCTAATGAGACCAAGATTGTATCCATCAGCTGATGATTATAAATCAGTAGAATCATATCAATCAAATGAATATATTACAGTAGCCCCGGCATCGGTGTGGTTTACCAAGCAGTTTCCTTCACATAAATGGATTGAGTTTCTTAATAAATTGGAGAAAGGATTGCACGTGTATTTAATTGGGGCACCTTCTGATAATGATTTGTGTGAGCAAATAATGAATGCAACTACTAATACTTTGGTTACTAACCTCGCTGGGCAGCTTAAGCCACTAGCCTCTGTAGCGCTCATAGAAAAGGCTAAGATGAATTATGTCAATGATTCTGCACCATTGCATTTCGCGTCATCAGTAAATGCTCCGGTAACAGCCGTATTTTGTTCAACAGTACCGGGTTTTGGGTTTGGACCATTATCGGATTCCACTAAAATTGTGGAAGTGCAAGAGTCACTATCTTGCAGACCTTGTGGATTGCATGGCTATCGAGCGTGCCCGGAAGGTCATTTTAAGTGCGCTGAGCATATTAGTTTTGATCAACTTGCTATGAAATGAAGGTATCAGGAGTAGTAATAACATATAATGAAGAGCAAAATTTAAGGCGCTGCCTGGAATCTTTAGGCAAAGTGGTCGATGAATTATTGGTTGTAGATTCATTTTCTACAGATAGAACCAAAGAAATTGCAGAAGAGCTGGGAGCAAAGTTCATTCAAAACAAGTTCAAGGGCCATATAGAGCAAAAGAACTTTGCAATGTCGGCAGCGTCCTATGAATGGATTTTATCATTGGATGCTGATGAAGAGCTTTCAGAACAACTTATTGATTCTCTAAACAAGATTAAAAATGCCAATATTTCTAATCAGGCATTTAGGATGAATAGGCTTACATCTTATTGCGGGCAATGGATTCATCATTGCGGCTGGTATCCAGATTCAAAAATTAGATTTTGGAATAGAAAGGAAGGTAAGTGGGGCGGAGTCAATCCTCATGATTCAGTTGAAGTGGAAGATGGGGTAAAAATCCAACATCTAAAAGGAGATATTCTACATTATTCATTTCATACTATAAGCCAGCATATTCAGCAGATAGATAAGTTTACCACTATTGCGGCTCAGGAAAGTCATAAGCGAGGCAAGAAAGCCTATTTTTTAACTCATTTGATGATATACCCATTTTGGCTATTTATTAAGAACTATTTTCTAAAGCTTGGTATCTTAGACGGCTATTACGGTTTTATTGTATGCATAAATGGTGCATTTTATAAGTTCCAGAAATATGCCAAACTATTTGTTTTAAACAGCAGTAAATGAAGTTTACCTTTGATAAGGAGTTGGGAGAATGCATCTTATGTGGCTCAAGAGATACAAAGTTTTATACAAAAGATCATAAGGGAATCAGAATTTTCAAATGCAATAATTGCAAAATGAAGTTCATGAATCCGCAGTACACAGATCAGTATCTGAGTGATTTTTATGCAGAGTATCAGAAGAAGGATTTCAAACATCACAGATATGGAGATGAAGAGAATCCTAGATTTGCCAAGCATGCAGATAATATTGAATTGGTAGAAAAGTATATAAAACCAGGAAAATTCTTTTCCATTGGCTCTGGTAATGGATTTGATATGAAAGTGGCCAGAGATAGGGGCTGGGAGGTTGAAGGCTATGAAGTTGATCCTGTTTTTACGAAAGAGTTGGCTGATAAATTTTCAATTCAAATGTATTCCGGGAAATTTGAAGAGATAGATTTACCTGCCAATTCATACGATTGCGTTTACATGAATCATGTGATTGAACACCCGAAAAACCCCGGAGAATATCTCGCCAAGATTAGTAACATATTAAAGACTGGAGGAATCCTATATATGGCTACTCCAAATATAGATTCACTTTCTATTAAGATTAAAAAGACACTTGATTTTCTTGGGCTAAGAAAGAAGAAGGGCAGTTACTACGATGCCTGGCAGCATTTGACCTATTATAACCCACATCGGTTTTCTGAACTGTTAACTACCAAATTTGGGTTTGAAACTTTGCACATGAGTAATGATGTAAAGCAGATTAAAAACGGGAAAGTGCAGAACTCATGGATGGACAAATACTTGTTTAAATCTGGATTTAGAATCGTTTTAAGGAAGAAGTGACACTACGAGTATTACATATTTCAAGCGAAAGAAGTTGGAGGGGCGGTGAACAGCAGATTGCTTACTTGATTGATGAACTTCACAATTTGGGTGTACAAAATGAAGTGTTATGTCAGGCAGGTTCTGAGTTTGAGGAATACTGCAATTCCCATTCAATAAAGTGCCATACAAGTCATTTTTCCGGTGTAAAGGGCTTTTTCAAAGGTGCTAAAGATTTAAAAAAAATATCAAAAGGTTTTGACCTAGTTCATGTACACACTTCCAAAGGACATACGGTGGCTTTTTATTCGCATTTAAGAGGCTGCAAGGCTAAATTTATTGTATCAAGAAGGGTTGACTTCGTGCCAGGCTCCAGTCTCTTAACCAGATGGAAATATACATTTAAAGGCATTAAGAAGATCCTTTGTGTTTCTGATGCGATACGTGATATTATGCTAGAGTATTTGGGTAAAAAGTATGCAGACAAATGCATTACCGTACATAGTGGCGTTGATTTAAAGAAATTTAAGGCTTCGGATGAGCTTGATCTAAGAAAACAGTATAAAATAGATGACTCAACATTTATCATAGGAAACACTTCTGCACTGGCAGATCATAAAGATTACTTTACATTTATCGATACTGCTTATCTAATTATACAAAGCGGTTTTAAATGCAAGTTTTTTATTCTGGGAGATGGTCCACTTGAGGCTGAAATTAAAAAGTATTGCTATAGCCAGGGCATAGGTGATCATGTTAGTTTTACAGGGTTTGTAACAAATCCAATAGAATATCTCAGAAATTTCGATTTGTTCTTAATTACATCTAAAACTGAAGGATTAGGCACTTCAATCATTGATGCTTTTGCTAATGCCATTCCTGTGGTTGCCACTAATGCGGGGGGTATTCCTGAACTAGTCATCAATGAACAAACAGGTCTTCTTTGTGCTGTCAAGGACTCCAACCATCTTTCTGAAGCGGTTTTAAGGCTGGCCTCTGATAACGAGTTAAAGCAACGGTTAATTACTAACGCAAAAGCACATATTAAGAATTTCTCGAAAGAAGAGACAGCCAAAAAGACTTTGAAAGTCTATCAGGAAGTTATTGGTTGAATTCTTTTAATTCCTCAACAATGGCATGTATTGGTAGGCCAACCACATTAAAATAGGATCCTTCAATATTATCAATTCCTACCATCCCAATCCACTCCTGAATGCCATACGCACCGGCTTTATCGAAAGGTTTATAGTTTTTGATGTAATACCATATTTCATCTTCGTCCAAATTTCTGAAGTGCACTAAGGTAGTGCAAGATTTAGTGATTTGTTTCGATTTGTCTTTGATAGTAAAGCCAGTGATTACTTCATGGCTACTGTTATTGAGGAGCGTAAGCATATCGTAAGCCTCATTCTCATCTGCCGGTTTATTAAGAATTGTATTACCTACTTTCACAACTGTATCAGCGGTGATGAGCACGGCATCGTTTATGTCTTCTGAAAAGGCATCGGCTTTTTTTCTAGATAGATAAGCCGCAACATCCTTCGGGTTTAGCTCATCAGGAAAAGACTCGTCCACTTCTTTGGTGAGCACTTCAAATTGGTAACCGGCATCTTTCAGTAATTGCTGCCTTCTGGGTGATTTAGAAGCAAGAATAAAGGGGCGATTGAAATTCATCTTCTTTAATTGAACTGAACAAGAACCCACAAATAACTTTAGGGTAGAAGTAGGTAGATTTTTGAGGCATCGTATAACCGCTATAACACACCTTTTTCACATCTTCCATAGATATGTCATTGGTGATAATGGCCATTTGAACCTCTTCTGTAATAACCTTAGCCAAACAATCGCCAAAGCTTCTATCAAAAATTAACTTATCAGATGCACGTTGATCTTTACCCTCGATACCTAATGCTTTTTCAATAATGAAATAGTGCATTACTGTTAAGTCGAGTTCTTTGATTTCTTGTGGGAAGTTCCACTTTATCTCATTAATCATTTCAGGTTTCAATCGCACTTTGATGGCAAAATCTTTAAATAACAACCCAAATGCCCATGGTTTACCTAGAATGATTTCGTTGATATTGTGGGGGTCATCTACTGGTTTTAAAATAAAGTAAGGCTCGAGTTTCTTTAATAACTCCTGAGGATCAAAGTTTGCAATGTTTTTAATCAGTCGATGTGTTGGGAGAATTCTTAAATCATCGGCCTCAGTATTTGTTAAAAACATGAGATGATAATTAAAGCCCTCTTTTCCAGTGTGGTTCTTATTTTCTGCCATCATCTTTTGGCGATACATCAACGAACCTTCGTATCGATGATGACCATCGGCAAGAATAATCTGTTTTTCCTCGATTAAAGCAACAAATCTCTTTATTATTTCAGCATCATGTATTACACTTAACACATCTCTTACCCCCTGATAATCTTCCGTTTCATAAATTGGGGTTTTCATACTCTCATCCATGTATTGCTCTAACTCAAAAGTCTCATCCGTATAAAGGCCGTGTGTAGGACTCACATTCAGCTGAGTTTTTTCAAGTATTTCTATACGATCGTTCACCGAGCCAGGCATAGTGTTTTCGTGTCTTAAAAGCATTTTTTCATCCCAGTCGTACGCTTTTAAGTTACATATAAAGCCTTTACGGCAATATTCTTTGTGGCTACCGGGTAGCGTGAAGTACTGATAGTAAACGTAGATTCCATAAATCTCGTCTTGCTTAACTACCCCAGAAGTTTTCCATTCTTTTAATAATTTCTTGGCACTTTCAGCAGCATCTGGGCCTTTAGGAACTGATAAATGAATGCTGTTGTACTGATTTTGATATAAACTTTCACGCTGCTTGTCGGATACAACGTCAAAGAGCGGGGAGGTGAGATTATCTATGTTTTTTGATAGCTCATCATTAAATCTCCATGGACGAATAGGTTTTATTTCTGCCATATTAACTTATTTCCAGGCGCGCTGTTTCCATTTACTCACCTTTCTTTCAACCTCCTTATTGTCTTTTTTATCAGACTGTTTATTTAAAATATTGGCAGCTAATACTGCAGCAATTTTATTTTCTTCTTCAGTTGTTTCTTGCTTAAGCTTATCAGGAGAAAAGTATTGATCTACAAATTTTGTGTCAAATTTTCCAGAGGTAAAAGCCTCATGGCTTAGTACATATTTACAGAAATCCAATGTAGTTGCGATGCCACTTATTTCATATTCTTCAATAGCACGCAAGGCTCGTGCAATGGCTTTATCACGTGTATCAGCATAAACTGTAAGTTTGGCAATCATTGGGTCATAATAGATCGGAATATCCATTCCTTCTTCGAACCCATCATCAACTCTAACACCGGGGCCTTCTGGTCTACGGTAAGTAATTAGCCTGCCAATATCAGGAAGAAAATTGTTGGCAGGGTCTTCTGCATAAACTCTTAGCTCAATCGCATGTCCATTAAAGGATAAATCCTCCTGTTTAAATGGCAATTTTTCACCTTCAGCAATTTTAATTTGTTCTTTTACAAGGTCTATCCCAGTAATTTCTTCCGTTACCGGGTGCTCCACTTGCAGCCTTGTATTCATCTCCAGGAAGTAAAAGTTCAGCTTATCGTCAACAATAAACTCTACTGTACCTGCGCCATAGTAATCACAGGCTTTGGCTACTCCAACAGCCGCTTTTCCCATAGCTTCACGCACTTCAGGAGTTAAGCAAGAAGATGGTGCCTCTTCAATAACTTTTTGATGTCTTCTTTGTATGGAACATTCTCTTTCAAATAAGTGAACAATATTTCCGTGCTGATCGCCAAGTATCTGAAACTCAATGTGTTTTGGAGAGGTTACAAACTTTTCTATAAATACAGACCCATCACCAAAAGCAGATTTAGCTTCACTGATGGCACGGTTCATTTGTTCTTCAAAATCCTTCTCGCCTTCAACAATTCTCATACCTTTTCCACCACCACCGGCACTTGCTTTAATAAGTATTGGGTAGCCAATTTCTTTGGCAATTTCTTTTGCTTCATTTATATCATCAATTGCCTTTTCTGTACCTGGTACCAGGGGAACATCATATTTAGCTACGGCTGCTTTGGCTGCCAGCTTAGAACCCATAGTTTCTATTGCTTGAGGCGAAGGGCCAATGAAAATAATATTATTGTCTGTAACAGTTTTTGCAAACGCGGCATTTTCAGATAAGAACCCATAGCCAGGGTGAATGGCATCTACATTTAACCTTTTACAAGTTTCAATGATCTTATTCACATTTAAATAAGACTGGGCCGATGAAGGTGGCCCTATGCAAACGGCCTCGTCAGCATATCTTACATGCAAAGCATTTCGGTCTGCTTCACTGTAGACAGCCACTGTTTTTATGCCCATTTCATGGGCTGTGCGCATTATACGTAATGCTATTTCACCTCTATTTGCTATTAAAATCTTGTTTATTTTAGGCATAAGATCGACTTATTTTTATCACTCACAATGCTAAATAATTAATTGTTAAAATCTAAATCTCATTTTTATATTTCAAATGCCTTCTGTTTTGATAAAACCCATTATTAATGTTAGCTTTGTGTGTTTTTTAGTGAAAGCACAATAAATAATTAAAACGTATATACGAGTGGATTTATTTGAAAAATTGAACGTTGCAGAAGGGGCTTTAGGTAAGTTTTCACATTTACCGAAAGATTATTTTATGTTCCCAAAATTAGAGGGGGAGATTGCTCCAAGAATGAAATTTAATGGTAAAGAGGTGTTGACGTGGAGTTTGAACAACTACCTTGGTTTGGCTAATCATCCTGAAATACGCAAGGCTGATGCTGATGCTGCCGCACAATGGGGTCTTGCTTATCCGATGGGTGCAAGAATGATGTCAGGGAATTCAGTAAATCACATTAAATTAGAAGAGCAACTTGCTGATTTTATCAAAAAGGAATCTGTAATGCTCTTAAATTACGGATACCAGGGGGTTGTTTCTATTATTGATGCAATTGTTGATAGAAAAGATGTAATCGTTTATGATGCTGAATCTCACGCTTGTATCATAGATGGTTTAAGATTGCATATAGGTAAAAGGTTTGTTTACCCGCACAATAACATAGAGAATCTTGAAACTCAACTGAAAAGAGCTAAGAGAATAACGGATGAAACTGGTGGTGGTATTTTGGTTATCACAGAAGGTGTATTCGGAATGTCTGGAAATCAAGGTGATTTAAAAAGCATTGTTGAGTTAAAGAAAAAGTATAATTTCAGATTATTTGTTGACGATGCCCACGGCTTTGGTACATTAGGAGAGACTGGTGCCGGAGCAGGCGAGGCGCAAGGAGTTCAAGACGAGATAGATTTGTACTTCTCAACTTTTGCCAAATCTATGGCAAGTATTGGTGCTTTTGTTGGTGGCGATGAGCGTATCATCACTTACTTAAGATACACTATGCGTTCTCAAATATATGCTAAGTCGTTGCCAATGCCATTAGTAGTTGGAGCAATGAAGCGTTTAGAACTGCTTAGGACTAAGCCAGAATTAAGAGAGCAGCTTTGGACGGTTGTAAATGCCTTGCAATCAGGCTTGAAAAAACATGGTTTTGATATTGGAAGCACTAAATCGTGTGTAACACCGGTGTTATTTCATGGAGGAATAGGTGAAGGCGGTAACATGACTGTTGACTTGAGAGAGAATTATAACATTTTCTGTTCAATGGTGGTGTACCCTGTAGTGCCTAAAGACATTATTATGCTAAGATTGATACCTACGGCTGCCCATACATTGGCGGATGTTGAGGAAACAATTAAAGCTTTTGCCTCTGTGAAGACCAAGTTAGATGAAGGTGTTTATAAGAGAGAGGAGATAATGACAATAACTCGATAAAAAAAATCAAAAAAAAGCGGTTAATTAGTTGAATTAACTACATTTTGAGTATATTGGCATCTCGAAATAATAACAAAAAAATT
>NZ_JAVJUY010000136.1:0-7070 GCF_040220315.1 Fulvivirga sp. | reverse complement strand
ACTGGCATAGCCAGTAGCTTATGGGTGGACGAGAAGCCAGAGACTGGGAAACAGATACAGAGTTAAAGGTGGACTAAAAATCAAAACAGGAAATGATTGACAAAATTGATGAGACCTTTGATACTACGATTGAATTCATTTCAAATTTTAATACAAATCGGTTAGATGACAGACTAGACTATTTCGGTGCTAATAGAACGAAAAGGCAAATTTTATTACTCCTTACCGATCATATAACCCATCATAGAGCTCAAATGCTTGTTTATATGCGATTGAATGGAATTAAGCCACCGAGATACGTATTATATCAATAAGTAGCTTGAGATAACGACTTCAAATGAACAGATTTTACGAGCAAAAAAAATTCTTTCAGTGGACTGTAGCTCTAATAATGCTATTAGTAGTAGGAATCATTTTTTACTATTGGCTTGAACTGATACAGATTAACCTTTTGGCAATTCTTTTACTATTTCTGATCACTCCAGTCGCACAGTTTTTAATATCTCCCATTATGAAGTTGACCGGGGCATATAAATACCTATCTCCCATGTTATTGGTTTATTCTCCGAGTACAAGCAAGTATGATTTACACAACGGCACTTCTTTCGATTACCTGTTTTTCTTTAAAAGAAAAAGTAAAGGTTCAGCGTGGCAAAGTAAACTGCTCATCTATTATCTGGATGGGTTGTTGGAGGTAATTAATGAACTTGAAAATAATGTGATACCTGAAACTATAGAAATACGAGGAAGCTCCTATTTCTTTAGTGAAAGAACTGCACAACGGCTTGGGTTTGAAATACAAGAAACAGGATTTTCAGAAAAATTTAATATCATCATAAATTATTTGGATCTATTCTGGATGTATTCACTTTCCAAAGGAAAGATCCACTTTCCTAAATTAAAAGACATTAAAACAGCGACTACAACCGGCCAAAGACTCAAGGAAAAGAAGCCTGAATTACTTAAGCTAAGAACTTATCTAATAAACAGAAGTCTTTAGGTAAAATACTAGATTAAACAATGAGTCCGTAGTTTGTCAAACAAATATCATCACCTCTGAGCAACATTTAAGTCCTCCCCGTCTGCAGGCAATTGACGCATCAAATTAACCTAAAGCAGCAACCTAACTACAGACTACTCCAATCCCCTCCCCGGAGTATAAGGTGCACCAGCATCCTCCAAAGAAACTTCAAATGCTGCCAACTCATTGGCATACGTTTCAAACTCCTTCACAAAGGCAGCTAAAGCCTGAGTGCCTGATTCAATGCTCTTCTTTTGAGTTTCAGTGGGTAATTTTGTCGTACTCCAATGGCCGTATACTACGTTCCACACGTTAGTTCCGATGGATGGTGTAGTAGGTTCATCTTTCCCCTGCCTTATTGCATCTCCGTAAAGTTTATCTCTCAGCTCGGCATGTTTATTATTAAGCGTTTTTAACGTTTTGAAAAACTCTGGATTTAAGCTTGGCGTTTGAGCTATGGCAGCCTCCATATGCCTCAGTTTCGTACTTACTTCACCCAGTTTGTTTCCTGCGGCTCCGAGTTTTCTTGATAATTCGCTCGTCTTTTTGGTAAATGCTGCATACTCCGCATAGTTAACATCTGCTTTTACGTTTGGCGTTGGTTTAACCATAAACTTCTGCGCAGAACCCTGAGCCGTTAAATTTCCATTTTCTACGATATAAAGCTGCGCACTATAGTTGCCCGGTGCTACCATCGGACCTTCAGGTGAACCCGCCCATGGTGGCACAAAAGCGGGCTGCGATAAACTGATAGGATCTGGAGCTGGCATTCTTAAATCCCAGTTAATTCTATGCACCCCTTTTTTAGCGGTTCCATTTAACCATCGCACTGCGTTGCCTTCAGCATCACTAATCAGAAGCATTACTTTTGGTTCACTTTCCAATGATTCAGACTTCAATGTCGCCCATCCTGGAAACGGTATATTCGCTCCTTGTTCATTTAAACTCTTCTCTTTTTCCTCACGCTTGGCTTTTGATGTCTTTGGCACATCAGCAATATAATAGGTCAGCAAAGCACCAAAATCGGGGTTCGGGGTTCTAAAACTCGATGAGCCTTGTGACGGCATACCTGTTGCTTGATAGGGCGTACTCGGCACATACCACCATGCATCACGGACAGGAAATAGTGCATTGGAACTAGCTCCTTTTGCAGCTTCCCGTAAGGCTGAATAATCATCCAATACAAAAACACCCCTACCAAAAGAAGCTCCCACTAAGTCGTTATCTCTTTCATGAATTTCAATATCCCTGAACGGAATGGTAGGCACACCGTTTCCTAATTTTATCCAGTTAGTTCCTTTGTTTGGTGAGTAATAAATGCCGTACTCTGTACCAATGAACAGTAAGTTTTTATCTATATGGTCTTGTTTGATGGACCAGACAATTGTATTGGCTGGCAAATCACCATTGATAGACAGCCATGACTTTCCTTTGTTGGAACTGACAAAAAGATAAGTAGTGTAATCACCTATTTTATGCGCATCGGCTGAAGCAAACACAACATTTGCATCGTGCTTGGAGGCTTCAACATCATTGATGAAAGACAGCTCAGGCACCTTTGGCAAATTCTGGGCTTTGCGCCAGCTCTGGCCATCATCTTCACTCACCTGAATCAATCCATCATCAGATCCTGTGTAAATCAAACCTTTTGTTATCGGTGATTCAGAAATTGAAGTAAGTGTGGCAAACTTGGACATGGCACCATTATCATACAATGCGTCAACACTTGGTACATTGTCCATCATTTTTAGCTCGTACCTGTTTTTGTTGGTGGTTAAATCGCCACTGATGGCCGTCCAGGAATTACCTCTATCGGTACTTTTCCAAACACGCTGCGAGCCAAAATACAAGGTTTTATTATCGTGCGGACTAATCAGTACAGGGCTATCCCAGTTGTATCTTTCCGGTGGGTCGTTTGGTTCCGGCTGAGGTTGAATCATCAACACCTCCTCCGTTTTTCTATCTAACCTAAACAACAATCCGTTCTGGATTTCCATGTATACCGTATTCGGATCTTTGGGGTCTACGGCACAGTCATACCCATCAGCCCCCAAAGGCACATACCAATCCTGATTTCTAATACCTTCGCCATTCATAGTTCTGGATGGCCCGATTAACGTGCCTAAGTCCTGCGCACCCACTACCACATTGTAGAATGGCTCGGCATTGTCCAGTGCAGCTTTATAAAATTGAGAAATAGGTAGATTACCAAAATGCCTCCACGTTAACCCTTCATCAAACGACTCATACAGGCCGCCATCTGTTCCGGCTATTAAATGATTTCCGTTATCTGGATCGATCCACATTGCATGATTATCGCTGTGTTTTGTTCTACCATTGGTCAGGTAATCAAATGTTTTTCCACCATCGCGTGTTACATGTAAAAACACGTCCATTTGATACACCAAATCCGGATTGCTTTGTGATGCCTCAATTTCCTGATAATAATGAGGACCCGTTCCACCAGAGATGTAGCTGTTCATTTTACTCCAGCTTTCGCCTTTATCATCTGAGCGGTAAAAACCTCGTTCTTCACCATTGGCTTCTATGGTGGCAAATACTCTATTCGGGTTGGCTGCCGTAACCGCCAAGCCTATTTTCCCCATATCACCGGAAGGTAAACCCATTTTTACCTGCTTCCAGGTATAACCATTGTCCACAGATTTATAAATGCCTGATTTTGGTCCGCCTGCTAATAACGACCAGGTATGTCTTCTTCGCTGATAAGCAGCTGCATAAACCACATCAGGGTTTGAGGGATCAAATTCAATATCTGTTACTCCAGTATTTTCATCGATTTTAAGCGCCAACTTCCAGGATTTGCCGCCATCTATACTTTTGTACAAGCCTCGCTCGCCACCACTTGACCATAGAGCGCCCTCGGCAGCTACCATAATTACATCACTAATTCGAGGATCAATTACTATTTTACCGATGTGTTCTGAGTTCTTCAGCCCCATATTTTGCCAGGTTTTTCCGGCATCCGTACTTTTATATACACCATCGCCCCAACCCACATGTCGGCCACTCACATTTTCTCCTGTGCCTACCCAAATCGTGTTGGAATTGTTAGGATCGATGGTTACACAACCGATAGAATACGATGCCTGATCATCAAAAATGGGCTTCCATGTCGTGCCGCTGTTGGTGGTTTTCCAAACATTGCCTGAGCCAACAGCTACATACCAAAGGCTTTTGTTATTGGGATCAACCGCAATGTCGGCAATTCTACCACCCATTAACGCTGGGCCAATCTCGCGGAGTTTCAATCCTTTGGCTGCTTCTTTGTGCACATCATTTACGGATTGTGCATGAATGTCTATGGTAAGTAGAGTACTCAGTAGGAATATAAAGGCTGATTTGAGTTGAACTTTTAACATCTTGTATGATTTAGATTCGTTTGATTCAAATAATAATTTATCAATTTAAGGCTTATTTTTAACTCATAATAACCGCTCGTATAAAAGCAATCTTTTGGCCCGGCATCGTCACTTTATTTTAAATAAACCCTTTGGTTATCTGTCGCAGTTTGTGAACAATCAGAACAGGCGCAAGAACAAAAAGTTGCTGGGCGAGCTTTATGACTTCCCCGAGGGACTGATGGCTATAGGAAGGTTGGATGAAAAATCAGAAGGATTATTGTTATTAACCACTGATGGAAATGAAAGTGAAAGAGTAAGAAGTAAGGAAGTTGAGAAGGAGTATTATGCTGAAGTTGATGGTGAAATAACAGGTGAGGCTATAACTAAGCTGTCTCAAGGTGTAGAAATTGGATTTGAAGGTAAAAAGTACGTTACCCTTCCTTGCAAAGTAGAGCAACTGCCAAACCCACCAAAATTGGAAGACGTTCCTGTTCAGAAACACAGGCCTACAAGTTGGATAAGTATCACCATTATAGAAGGGAAGTTCAGGCAGGTGCGTAAAATGACGGCAGCAGTTGGTTATCCTACCGTTCGGTTAATAAGAGTGCGTATTGGCGCGATACTACTTGGTGAATTAAAACCTGGTGAGGTGGTTGAAGTAGATGCTTTTAATACCTAATTGGCACTTCATAACTTTAATCATGATATCTGGAAAAGTTTGATTTGAGTTTTGACAGTTTATTTTGAGCAATTAACCTTGTTAGGTTAATGACTAAAGCAAGGAGGCTGAGTACTAATTTTTTCATAGTGGCTCTTTCAGAAGACAACAAGTTACAAAAAGTATGAGGGGATAGCAATAGGAGGCTTATTGGTTTTATTTGCTCAAACTGTTAACTAATTATATTTAAATGCATATAATTATTCAGTTTTAATTCTTTTTATATCTAATTACATATAATGAAATCACTGGGAGATTCTATCATTTCATTTAACCAGTTATAGAATTTAATTATACCCTTTCGGGTACATTTCCGTTTAATTTGCTATTAATTATATCAGTACGGGTATAATTTCAATAAATTCAACAATTTTATACCCGATAAGGTATAATTACGGAATTATTATTACCTTTATACCCGATTGGGTATAATATGGTATGGAAAATTTAAGTCAGTTTGTTAAACAGAAACGTAAAAGTCTCGGATTAACTCAGGAAGACCTTTCTTTCAAAGCGGGTGTAGGACTACGTTTTGTTAGAGATTTGGAGCAAGGTAAGAAATCGTTAATGGTTGATAAAGTCAACCAGGTTTTATCACTATTTGGCTATCAATTAGGGCCAGTACCAACAGAAAGACATGAAGAAAGCTAAGGTTTACATGCACAACGAGTTAGCGGGAGTATTAACGGAAGATGAGAATGGCTACCACTTTCACTATGACGCATCCTATTTGGAGCAAAAGGATTCGGAACCCATTAGTCTAACACTTCCACTATCTAGTGAGAGCTATCATAGCCAATTCCTTTTTCCCTTTTTTGATGGCCTAATACCTGAAGGTTGGTTATTAGATATAGCACAGAAAAACTGGAAGCTCAACCCCAGAGACAGAATGAGCATACTATTAAAAACATGCCATGATTGCATAGGAGCAGTTTCAATACAATCCGAAGATAATGAAAACTAAGTGCCTTTATTGCTATAAAGAAATCGATACAGATGAGTTAAAAACTAAAGCTGGCTCAAAAGGCTATCACGAAAAATGTAGTAAGAAATTCTTTGGCAGTATTGTTCCACCAGAGTTAGATTTTACTGAGGATGAAATTCTGGAGCTCGCTGAACAAGTGATTAAAAGTCAAAAAACGGTAACTGGTGTTCAACCTAAGTTATCACTCGGACTCTCAGAAAACTCCTCAACTACTGAACGATTTACAATTGTAGGGTTATGGGGTGAATATATCTTAAAACCTCAAACGACTACTTTTAAGCATCTGCCAGAAATTGAAGATTTAACAATGCACCTGGCCGAAATGAGCAAAATAAAGACGGTTGAACATTCTTTAATAAGATTAAAATCTGGGCAATTAGCTTATATCACCAAAAGGATAGATCGGAATAAAGGTAAAAAGTTTCATATGGAAGACATGTGCCAACTGACAGAGCGCCTAACCGAACACAAGTACAAAGGATCATATGAACAAATAGCTAAAGCCATACAGAAGTATGCTGCCAATCCTGGGTTGAATGTAACGGACTTCTTTGAATTAGTATTATTCAGTTTTCTTACTGGGAATAACGATATGCATCTAAAGAATTTTTCATTGCTCAAGAGAGATTCGGAGTATAACTTATGTTCGGCCTATGATCTTCTTGCTTCAGAACTTGTGGTTGAAGGAGATGATGAAGAACTAGCGCTTAATTTAAATGGCAAGAAAAGAAAATTAAAAAAGAAAGATTTTGAAATAGCCATGGCAAGTGCTGGCCTTGATGAAAAGGTAATAGAAAACATTTTCAAAAAGTATAAGAAACTAGTTCCAAAATGGGCTGCTTTCGTTAGTCTTAGCTTTTTAAATGATGAGATGAAAGAAGCTTATATTGAGTTAATAAATGGTAAGGCTCAACAGTTAGAACTTAAAGATTAAAATCAATAGAAGCATTCTTCGTTTGAATAGCTTCAAAGGCATTATTCCTT
>NZ_JAVJUY010000135.1:0-2474 GCF_040220315.1 Fulvivirga sp. | reverse complement strand
GATTAAATAAAAACACCAAAATCGAACTACTTGAAAAACTCTCAAAATCTCTAAAGACAACGGAAAAAAGAAAAGAGGCTGATTTTTATAAGTCTTTTGGTGCGTTTGAATCAGAAAAGTCAGCCAAAGAAATTATAGCTGAAATTAAATCCAGTAGGAAATTCAGGGAAAAAGAGATTGACATGTAATGCAATATTTGTTAGACACAAGCATTTGTGTTTTCTTCCTTCGTGGTAGACTGAATTTGGATATCATCTTTAAAGAAAAAGGCAGGGAAAACTGCTACATCTCAGAAATCACCGTTTTTGAACTGCGATTCGGAGCCGAAAATAGCGTGAACCCAACAAAATCTCACAAAGCAGTTGATAGATT
The DNA here is from genome assembly GCF_040220315.1 of Fulvivirga sp. Taxonomy (GTDB): domain Bacteria; phylum Bacteroidota; class Bacteroidia; order Cytophagales; family Cyclobacteriaceae; genus Fulvivirga. Next base: position 2,102 of record NZ_JAVJUY010000135.1, on the reverse strand, counting down.
CATCAATGGCTTAACCATTATCCCAATTTATAGTTCAGTTAGACTGTATGCTAAAGAAAAAGTTAGATTAAGAAAGATTGGAAAACCAATGCATGATGAGTTTGATCTTTTGATTGGTGTATCAGCAATAGAGAATAAGCTCACTCTTGTAACTGATAATGTTAAAGACTTTGAGTTGATTGAAGGCATTAAAATTGAAAATTGGTTTATTGTTTAATGTATTTAAACAAGAAAGTCAATTACGATACGGTCACGACCGAGCGACAGCGTTTTGATTTTACAGCTCCTTCCGAGGAACCCTGGTTGTTGATTGTGGGGGAGTAAGCTGGTTGCCATGACATGCTTAGATTATCAAGATCTCTATCCAGAATATGCTTTCTGGGTTGAGTTATCGTTGGTTTAACCCTAAAGCGGAAGAATTCACAAAAGTAGATACAAGTCCAAAACGCTGTCACTCAGCAGAAGCCGGGCGACAGCGTTTTGGTTCTGCATATAAATGATCCCAGGATAACCGTTGGTGAAAACACCAACGTTGGCCTGTGGCAATGTGACTCGTATAACTATTCCAAAGGATTAAACACGATGATATATAAGCAAAGAGGAATCCATGCATATAAAATGGAATAACTTAGCTTTTTACTTATCATCATTTTCTTTTTCAAAATCCACCGAAACAACAGGTCAGCCATAATTCCACTGATCATGGCAATAAGTCCAAAATTGGAATCTGACGCCATAGATAATCCCAATGGGTAGAAGACAACCACTAATAATACCAGTGAAATCAGTACGGCTGCTGCAAGGAATAACCCCCACCAAAATTTTGAAAAGAAGTAAACCGGTTCAACTTTTTTTATTGCAGGTTCCATACATCTAGTTTTGAATCATACTTGCCAGAAGTAAAATCTGATATTCTACAATCGGTTGCATCTGTTTAAAGGCCTGCTCCATAATCTGTTTAGTATATTCATCTCCATAGGTCATGGATTGGAACAGTGGCCATAGCTGATAAAACTGCTTTCTTGAATCCGATCCTGTATTATTAAAAAGATCCCAGTTGCCTGCAGCTGCAGACGGGATAACCCTGGCTAGCCAGACTAACTCCTGACCCATAAAAAACAAATCAGCTGATCCATTGTACATTTCATCTGCTGCACGTTGTGTTACCAAAGGATCTACTCCAGCACTTTGCCCAATATTGTACATTTGCTCTCGATCACCATCGGCATTAAAGTTTTGAATTCCCTGGTTTATCATTAGGGCTCCAAGCTCCTGTGCGCATTTGATAACTTCACTGTTACTACCTAGTAATGATGCATTTGCCCGTACATAGTTTGTGATCTGCATAGGATCTCTCGCAACTTCATAAGGGTTGGCCAGGTAATATAATCTCCCTAGTATCCTGGCAGTTTGTTCAGTGTATTTCTGCTTAGGAACAGATGTCTCATAAGAGTGCTCGCTGGAATAATTGGTTTGGGATGAAGAGCCTGAACTGCAAGAAAACAGACTAGCCATCACCATTAGGAATAGTAAATTTCTCATAGCTTTAACAAATTGGTTCTCTTTATAAGTTACAAAAAATTGACACCAAATTCATTCAAGGAATCAAGGTATTTCGGCTGGATTACGTCATTTGTAAGAATTCAATTGAAATAATCCATTTTTATTGGATAATTATCCACTTCATTAAATGGTTAAACCTGGAGCCCTGGGGGTTGATAATGTGTGAATAATCTGATTGTCCTAACCCCTTAGATTATTTATCTTTAGCTTCAATAATTAAACCTATCTCCCCGTGGTCTGTGGCTCACAGACCACCCCTTATTGATTCTTCTTATTGATTCTTGTACGGCAATATTCGGTTTCATTATATTTAAAGAATGACTGATTGGTTAGACGGTAATAGAAAATCTAAAATGAAGCTCAATGAGGTCTACTTCTGGACCGATACCATAAAAGACTGGAGTCATTTATTAGATGATGATGCATACAAGCTATTGATAATAAATCAATTAAAGAGTCAGGTTGAGAAGGGTCAAATAAAAGTTTTTGGATATGTAATCATGCCAAACCACATACACCTGCTATGGCAAATGATTCAG
>NZ_JAVJUY010000134.1:0-4230 GCF_040220315.1 Fulvivirga sp. | reverse complement strand
ACTAACCGGCCATATATAATCGTGCTTTCAATAAGCTTAATTTTGGCGGTGCCTATAAGCCAAATAATGGTTGATGGTTATCTGGATACGGTGAACGCATTTCATGCACCGGTAGGCTTCAAAATGATTATCCCAAGTATTGCAATCATAGTTTTAGCCATTTTCTCTACTATAAGTTTGAATTTAGTGAAAGTAGCCAAATCCAGACCTACTGATAACTTAAAAGAGAGATAACTCAACTTATTCTCTGATTCTTGTCATTCCAACAAGTTTAAATGAATCCTAGATTTAGCTTTCATTTAAACGAATGGGCGAGCATTTTATTAAGATATCGGACTCAAGAAAAGAACATGGTACGTTTTTATCACACCTTTTAAGTGATATTAAGGCCTTGGAGCATATGCTTGAACATAAGCTCATAGAAGCTGGCATCACGCGAATTGGTGCTGAACAGGAATTCTGCCTGGTGGATAGCAACTTTAGACCCTCTGATAAAGCCGTTGAAATTCTCAAGTCAATTAATGACCATCATTTTACCACAGAACTTGCAAAGTACAATCTTGAAATAAACCTTGACCCTGAAGTATGTGAAGACAAATGCTTTAGTGTTATGGAGGTAAAACTTTTAGAATTTTTAAATCTTGCAGCTAAGCGGGCTCAAAACTTCGATACTAAGGTTTTGCTCACAGGTATTTTGCCTACCATTTCAAAAAATACATTAGAATATCATTACATAACTCCTGTGCCCAGGTATTATGCATTAAATGATAGAATGAAAGAGTTACGTGGTGATGATTTTAGCCTCCATTTAAAAGGTGTCGATGAATTAACTATCAAGCATAGCTCTGTCTTATTTGAAGCTTGCAACACCAGTTTTCAGATGCATTTACAAATAGACCCTGATCGATTTGCAGATGCCTATAATTGGTCTCAAGCGATAGCAGGCCCTGTGCTAGCTGCCTGTACCAATTCACCGCTGTTATTAGGTAGAGAATTATGGAGCGAAAATAGAATCGCACTTTTTCAACAGAGTATCGATACCCGATCTTCTTCGTATGCTTTAAAAGATCAGTTGGCAAGGGTGTCTTTTGGCCAGAAATGGGTGACTGATTCCATCGCCAATATTTATAAAGAGGATATTTCGCGCTTTCCTATAATTCTTACTAAAGAAATTGAAGAAAATAGTGAAGAGACCCTTAAACAAGGTAAGATTCCAAAACTGGCCGCTTTGAATTTACATAACGGCACCATTTATAAATGGAATCGTGCTTGCTATGGTGCGGCTGGCGGAAAAGCACATGTGAGAATAGAAAACAGATACATACCTGCAGGCCCAAGTGTGAAAGATGAAATGGCCAATTTTGTGTTTTGGGCCGGCCTTATGATGGCGCAGGGCGAAAGATTCTCAAACATTGCTGCTCAAATGGATTTTAAAGACGCAAAATCCAATTTCCTGAAGGCTGCCCGTTATGGAAAGGAATCTGTTTTAATGTGGAATGGCCAGCTTTGGAACGCACCCGACCTCCTTTTAAAAGAATTCTTGCCTCTTGCAGAGTCCGGACTAAGAAATAACAATATCAACAAAAAAGACATACAGAATTATTTATCCATCATTGAAAAAAGAATAGTTGGCAAAAATGGCAGTCAGTGGCTAATTTCTAACTACAGAAACCTCAATAGAAATTACAAAAGGGATGATTCGCTAGTAAAATTATGTGAATGCACGTTTAATCATCAACAGCAAAATATTCCCGTTCACCAATGGTCAGATTGTGATTTAAAATCTAAAACATTTGCTTCTTCTTCTATTGATCACATCATGTCAACACAACTAATTACAGTACGAACCAAAGATTCAGCTCAGCTTGCTTTGAGCATAATGAACTGGAATGACATTCATCATATGCCAGTAGAAGATGGACGTGGAAAACTCATGGGTTTACTAACTCACAGCCATATCTCAAAACTAGATGCGCCAAATATAGAAGAAGCGAATGTTGCAGACATCATGGTTAAAGAAGTGGTTTCCATATCACCGTTTACACCTATCAAAGAGGCAATTGCCATCATGAAAAAAAACGAATTTGGTTGTCTGCCAGTGGTAGAGCACGAAGAATTGGTGGGTATTGTGACCATTAAAGATGTTAAACCTTTTGATTGATACAGAAACAATAACGGATATTAGCAGCAAAAGGCAAATAGGAAAAATTATTGGCTCTAAGCCAGGACCAACACTGATATTTACTGCAGGAATACATGGCAACGAGCCATCTGGTGTAATTGCCTTAGAGCACGTATTTGACTCTCTATTGAGTTTACAAGGCGAAATAACAGGAACCGTTATTGGATTAAGAGGGAATATCCGTGCCCTGGATTTAGGTGTTAGATTTATTGATGAAGATCTGAATAGAATCTGGAGCCATGAACGTCTACAAAATCCCGCCAAAAGCAATAGTTCTGAAGCAAGTGAGCAAATGGAATTGTGGCAAGAGATTCAAGAAATTCTTACAACGGAAAAAGGCCCTTACTACTTTTTTGATTTACACACCACCTCAGGAAAAACAATCCCTTTTCTTACTGTAAATGATAGTCTGCTTAACAGAAGGTTCACAAAAAATTATCCTTTACCAATTGTATTGGGAATAGAAGAATTTTTGAATGGCCCGATTTTAAGTTATATCAATGAATTAGGTTATGTGGCATTTGGTTTTGAAGCAGGCCAGCATAATGATCATTTATCTACAGAACGACATATAGATTTTATATACACTACCCTAGATATAACTGGCGTACTTGCTAAAAATGATACTGGAAAGCACAGGGCATCATTAAAAGCCCTTGGTAAGAATCAGGCTATGTATTATGAAATATTTGCCTACCTGCCGGTACCATTTAATTCAAATTTTGAAATGATGCCCGGTTTTATCAATTTTCAACACCTTGAAAAAGGAAAAACGCTCGCAATAATGAATGGAGATGAAATTACATCCCCTTCAAGGGCTCAAATATTCATGCCATTGTATCAGCAGCAAGGTGACGATGGCTTCTTTTTGGTTCGTCCGATACCATTGTTTTTCTTGTGGTTATCCAAATTCGTTCGCAAGTGGTGCAAATTGCTTACTATTTTGCCTGGTGTTCATTCGCATCCGACTAATCCCAACGAGATTCTGGTAAACACTAACGTGGCCCGTTTCTTCCCAAAGCAAATATTCCATTTGTTTGGATACCGCGCCCGACAACTAAATGGCAGCAGGTACAGCATGCAAAATAGAGAACAGGCCAGCAAAACAGAAGAGTATAAAAATGAGCCCTGGTATTAGACTATTATAATTGAGTATTTTCAAGGTTGTTTGCTTACTTACTAGTTAGTAAGTACATTTGCTTCGTGAGCACAAAGAGTACAATTATCAATCTTGCAGACCGCTTAATTCGCCAGAATGGTTATCATGCCTTCATTTATGCAGATATTGCCACTCGATTAAAAATAAAAAATGCCGCTGTCCATTATCATTTCCCTACCAAAGGAGATTTAGGTGCAGCTATAATAGATAAATCCCGAGATCAATTTCGCACAGCGACAGAGGCATGGAATGAGCTCCCTGCCAAAATTCAACTAGAAAATTTTATCTCCATGTATTCTTCAATTGGCACTCAGCATCTGATTTGTTTCATGGGTGCATTAGGGCCTTCTATTGATTCACTTCCCACCGTAATGCAAAAAGCCTTGAATACTGCGAGTAGTGAAATTCGAAGTTGGTTGCAAAGCACATTAGAAACAGCGCAGGCAGAAGGATCAGTTTATTTCAAAGAACCTGCTACCGAACGTGCCGACTTAATTATTACTTCGCTATTGGCCTCATTAATCCTCAATAGAGTTTCAGGAGAAGATATTTTAAAAAACACAACTAACAGCATTAAACACAATTTGCTATGAAAAACAGACGAGTGGTAGTTACTGGAATGGGTGCTTTAACCCCCATTGGTAATACAGTAGAAGAATATTGGAATGGGCTTGTTAATGGTACATCAGGTGCCGGGCCCATTACTAAATTTGACACCAGCTTATTCAAAACCAAGTTTGCTTGCGAACTAAAGGGCCTAGAACTGGAAGATCATTTCGATAAGAAGTTTATTCGAAAAAATGATCCTTTTACTTTATATGCATTAATTGCATCACGCGAAGCAATGATCAATTCAGGCCTTAAACCAGAATCTATCAATAAGAATAAA
>NZ_JAVJUY010000133.1:0-4805 GCF_040220315.1 Fulvivirga sp. | reverse complement strand
TTTTATTATTCTTCAAATAGCGCTATTCTCAATGGTTGGCGGCTTAACATATAGCAATAGCATTCATGAGTTTTATTACAGTTTCGGAATTCATGCAACGGGGCTGCTTCCGCTCAATATATTCTTTTACATTGCATTGATACTTTATGTTATTCCTCACTCATCAGCAAAAGACAATGACATCATCTTTTTAAAGGAGAAAGAAAACAAATTAGTTAAAGTAGAGTTGAATCAAGTTATCTACATTAAGGCGCAACAAAATTATGTTGAGATTAGATTAAATACTTTTAATAATGGTCGTCTATTAATCAGAAATTCAATTAGCAAATTAGAAAAACAACTAGCCTACCTACCCAATTTTGTTAGGCAACATAGATCTTATATTATAAATACCAATTATTTACAAGAATTGAGAAAATCAGATAATGGTACTGACTGGAACTCAGTAATGATTGATGACGAAATAATACCTATCAGTAGAAATAAGAAGAATGAAATTATAACAATACTAAAAAGCCATTGAATTAGTCAATGGCTTTTCCAATCAGTTTCTAAGCTTTTCTACTTCAGCATCCAAAAAGTCTTTTGTATAGACTTTACCTCTAACCATTACAATTTCAGGTGTTCGATACTCCTCTAAATCAACAGAAGGATCTCCGGATAACAATACCAAGTCCGCTCTATGTCCTTCTTTTATAAGACCAAAATCTTCTTTATTCCTCGAGTATTTCTTCATGAATTCACCGAAATTTTGCGTACCTATTTTAATAATATCAAAATTTGAGATTCCAATTTCACTCAAAATTCTCATATCCTCATGAATAGAATAGCCTGCCGGCAAACCTATGATCAAAGGGGAATCTGTTCCTAGTAATAATGGAATTCCTGCATCATGAAACTGCTTCACAAAATCATATTGAAATGCAAGCCTGTCATCCAGATTAGCTGGGTTTGTGTTGTTGTAAGTGTTGCTAAATTGATTATCCCAAATGGTTTTATAGGTTGGATTTGTAAATTCATAACCTGGCCTATTCTTCAACTCATCATAACCCGTGCTATTTGCTCCCCAAACTTTTGAAATGGCTTCATAAGTTGATAAAGTTCCCGTTACATATGCCTGAGAATTTAAAGTTGCATCAATTGCCTCATCGATTAACTCTTGAGTATTCTCGCCTCTGAAATGCGCATAGAGATACTCCTCAGCATGAGCCACCATCGTTTGACCGGCATCTAAAGCAGCTACTAATCCTATATCTCGATTTCCATGTCCCATTACTGTCAAACCGTAATTTGGAGCTTGATCAACAAATTCATGAAATACATCTGGCGGAACTGCATTATGAACTTTAATAAAATCATGTTCTTTCCATGTACTTAAAATATCATCTACTTGAGATGGACTACTGACGACTCGACCTGCATCGCCTCGAACCATTAGAGCTGGGTAAAAATTAGGTGCATCTAATTCTCCTGTTGCCACTGCATTCTTCCATGTTATAACAGGGGTTTCTTCTGGGGTTGATGCCTGTGCATTACCCATATCTATGGCCGAGGTTACAGAATTAGCTAGGTATTGATAAAAATCTGTTTCAAAAAATACATGTACATGTGCATCCCCTAGACCCGGAGATAAGTACTTTCCGGTTGCATCAATTACATCTGCACCAGCAGGTATGGTGCCCGAACCAGTGGATTGGATAGTTTCAATTTGATCATTAACAACAATTACATCCTGAGCAGTTATGATTAAGGCATTTTCAACATCCACTACATTCACATTTTGAAATACTGTTGTTCCAGCGTCAAATTTATCAGCTATGCTTATAGAAGCACTTCCAAATATGGCATCGACTGAAGCCGTGAATTCGACTTCACCTGCTGAAACAACAGTCACCATACCTTGCATATCTACAGTAGCAATACTTTCATCGGAAGAACTCCAACTGTACTCAACATTTTCAAGCTCATCCCCATTTTGATCAAAAGCTTCTGCAAGCAATTGAAAATTTGTTGCTGTTACGCCAAATACAATATTTGAAACAGGAGCTGTTACATTGATTGTTGTCAATGTTGGTGGCTGAATAATTTTGATGTCAGTAGTGCCTGAGATATCTCCACTTTTGGCAGTGATAGTTATATTCCCAAAATCTATGAATGTAACAACACCAGCATCACTTACTGTGGCTTTTGTTTCATCTGAACTTAACCATTCTATAGATGGTACCTCTATGGGGTTACCATTCTGATCTAAGCCTCTTACTGTTAATTGCATGGTGGATGGTGATAGGCCCAGCATCACTTCATTAAAAGGAGCCTCTACAATTAATGTAGTAAGTATAGGCACATCGGTTTCATCATCTTTACAGGCACTAAACCAAATGGCAAACAATAGAATCGACAGCAGAGCTGTTAGTTGAATTTTTTTCATTCCATTACTAATTAAAACTAGAATATGATTTCGTTCTGATTGCTGCAATAGAAGCAGTGGAAACTACTTCTCTGATTCGATTTGATACCTAATGTTAGAATATAGGAATCTGATGTTCAAAAAAATGATTTGTCAATAATTGCTGAATTATAAGAAAATAGAATGGAGAAGCATTATTTTACTTCAATAAATAGAATTCGAACTTGCATTTACTTACTTAATATATTACCAAAAAAAAGTTCCAATCCATTAAAAAGTAAAGCCAAAAACAGGAACTTAAAATGAATATGATTGTATATATTTTAAAAACTAATCTTGTAGTTGATCTTTTCCAATAGTTTAACAAATAGTAAACCAAAAGAACTAAAGAAGGAATCATCAAAATGTGTAAGTATTTAAAATGTCCTGATAATTCAGGCATTCCTGTAGCCAACCCCTCAACATTCTTAAAAATTGGAACTAAAAAGAATAGAATGTCGAGTGTAAATAATCCAAAAAAGATGATTAACGGAATGTGAAAGTGGAAATCTGTCTTACCAAAGGATGAAATTCTTTTTCTCAAAACTAAAAATAACCTATAGGTAAAATCAATTAATAAAATTAAAGGATAGAGAACTAAAGGAATTAAGAAAGAAGGGTAGTAAGTATTAATAAAATCCAAACTTTTATACTCCGGCACTTTAACAAATGAGGCAGGAATTGTGAAACCAGAAAATGGGTAGTCCAGATTTAAATGAAGTTCATCATCGATCATATTGAATGTAAGATAATGATTAGAATTATCTTGACTTTGAAATACTCTTTCATCTATTTGTTCATAATTCAATGATTTTCCGTCCATATTCAAATTAACAATACCATTTGGCGTTATTGATACATGAATTGGATTCAGGAATAGGCTAAAAAAGTCTTCAATTGATTCTCTATTGTGCCTGTTGTTTCTATAAAAACCTTCATAATTACTCGGAATAACAGCAGTTTTTTTGTTATCCGAATTAATGACATCATTTTTACTAGCTACATCAAACTGGGACTTCAAGAATCTATTTAAGATAGTGCTAAAATTATCCGTCTGCGTATTGACAGCATAAAAAACACCAGCCTTCAGTTGAGGGAGTATAATTAGAAAAGATAATGCACCTTGTACATTACCGCCTTTAACCCAATACTGTAATTCGCCCTCTTTCTGTTCTTCAAAACCAAGACTATAACCAGTTAGTTTTTTATGGGTTCTAAATTGTGTTGAAAATAATAGTTTGTAAGATGTATTAGATAATAAGGTTTGGTGATCAACCAATTCCTGAACAAAGGAAAGCATATCTTTAGCTGATGTCAGGATTCCTCCTGCAGGGTTTATATTTCTTGGATAATTTTTAACAAACTCAAATGTTTCTCTGGTCTTATAGCCTTTCGCATAAATGTTAATCTCTTCATAATTATCTGGCATGTCAAATGTTGTATTTAGCATGCCACACGGAAATAGTATGTTTTTTTTCACATACATTTCATACGGTATGCCTGAAACCTGCGCTACTATGTACCCAGCTAAAGCATAGCTGTAATTAGAATAATTAATTTCTGTACCTGGTGATTGAAAAAGACTCGGCATTCTCTTAGCAAGATGTTCGCCAAGCTTATCCATATCTTTGTTTGAACAGGCTTGATACCCAATGAATCTATCGTTAAATCCAGCGGAGTGAGTTAGCAAATTTCTTAGCGTAACAGGTTGATCATAAGGGTTATGAATTTTCCAGTCATCTAAGTAATGATTTATTTCGACATCAAGGTTCAATAATCCTTTATCTACTAATTGTAAAACAGCAATAGAAGTAAAAATCTTTCCTACTGAGCCAATTTGAAACAACGTAGAATCCGTAGTTCTTATTTTTTTAGAATAATCAGATAACCCATAATAATTAGAGTAACTGATAGAATCTTTAATATTTAAAGCTAATATTCCCCCAGGTATTAAATTGTCTTGAATCCCATCATTAAAAAGTGAATCTATTTTACCTGTAAAAGAGTAAGCATAAATATTTATACCAATGAAGCATGTCATTGTTAGAGCTAATTTCGTGTATCTCATTTGGTATAATTTAAATTACATTTGTCGGTGCCATAAATTTTTCCAATAGATAGCTTTGTTTTGCTAAAAGCAACTACATTATAACTAAGGCCACGTAATACGCTTCCTGTTAGTTCCATCCACATTCATCGTGAAAATATCGCTTACACTCTCACAGGTTGTCATAAATAATATTTTTTCTCCATCTGGAGACCACCTTGGATAAAACTCCCTACAGGTGGTATTTGTGATGTTTTTGTAGTTGGTCCCGTCAACATTAATTATTACAATTTCTTTATTGAAATAACTCAC
>NZ_JAVJUY010000132.1:0-2851 GCF_040220315.1 Fulvivirga sp. | reverse complement strand
GCAAAAAACATGAAATCAAACCTAAAAATAGCCCTCATGCTTTCCGTTCCGGCCTGCAATAAAAATCAGACCACCATTGATCAACACATCCCCCTCGCCGACGACTACCTGTTAAATGATTACACTCCAGTGCAGGTAATGCTGCTTGGTACCTGGCATTTCGCTTATCCAAATGCTGATTCTTATAAAGTAGATTCAAATCGACCTGTCTACGCCCGAAAGACAAGCTGAAATTATGGAGGTGGTTGAAAGGATCGCGGCATTCAATGCAACGATCGTTTGTATTGAAAATCCTATTGAAAGGCAACCGGAGGTTGACAGTCTGTACGCAAGCTATTTCTTAGGAGATCATGATTTGAGTATTTCCGAATATCAACAGCTTGGGTTCAGAATCACAAAAATGTGTCAGGCCAAAATCCACACTGTGGAATTCCGAGATACAAAGAATCAAGGAATCAACTATGATCTGCGTGGGTCCTTAAGATTAGTCCAAACATGCAAAATATGGATCATTTGTCATCAAACCACATAAGCTTAACGGAGGACATTAAAGGTTGGACCATAACAGCAGTAACATGCCTGCACTGGCCTCTCCAAGATTGTTTTTGAAAGCCTGTAGCGCTTTTGAGATGTGTGATTCTACGGTGCGAATGGAAATTCCCATCTCTTGGGCTATTTCCTTATTTGAATAGCCCTTGAACCTGCTTAGTTGGAAGACTAATTTTCTCATCTCGGGCATGGCATCAAAGGTCTTTTCAATTTCCACTTTTAGTTCATTCAAATACACTTTTGCTTCTGTGTCATTTTCAGGTGTCATCAAATAGATTTGATATTCCGTGGCAACTTTCCTCTTAACAAGTTCTCGATATTTGTCAACAATCACATTTTTGGCAATCGAAAAAATATAAGACTCGAGATTTCTGTCTGGATCGATCTCTGAACGTTGAGTCCAAATACGAATGATAACTTCCTGAAGGACATCTTTGGCATCATCCTCCGTTTGGCCATGTCTTACACAGAATCTAAAGATCCTTTTCTTGTAATGTTCATAGAGCATCTTTAGTGCTCCCTCGTCACCATTTAGCAAACGAAATCCCAATTCATCTAACATCGCATATCCTCTATTGTACTCTAAAATTATTTAAATCTAAGAGAATCTTCATCAAAGAATGACAAAAGGGATTGTTAATTTGGATTCCTTATTATGAGATTTACAATGAAATTAATGTATTTATTATAATTTAATCAGTGAAAGAACTCCTCTACTGCCAGGCTTACAATTATTTCTGATAGCTACAGTGTAAATCCACTTTTTTTACGAAGTACAGATACAAGTATCAAAATATGAATTTCGAAAAATTCGAAAACTTCCTTAAAAAGAAAGAAAGTTCCGGAGAGGAAATAAATGTATCTGAGGTCATTTCATGGATTCATAGTGAAGAAGCCAAAGATGTTGTACAGCAAAAATTGATTGATGAAGTAGAAGAAGGTGATGAGCCTGATGTCGATTTCGATGATTTATACACCATAATTCTTGATAAGATCAAGCATAGGGAAATTTCCAGGCCCACTTTCAGGCAAATAAGTCTAAACCCCAGACATGGTAGAAAATATTATCATAGGATGATTAAGATAGCTGCAGTGCTAATTGTGTTGCTTTCAGTATCCTTCATATTGAGTCATTTACTGGATTATTCGACCGATAGAATCCCTCATTCTCAAATTGATAACCCGGTAATAAAAAGAACAAGTGCAGGTGAAAAGCTTAACATTCAGCTAAGTGATGGTACAAGGATAAAGTTAAACGGAAGGAGCGCAATCACCTATGATCAAGCTTCATTTCAAAAGCAAAGGCACGTGATTCTGGAAGGTGAAGCATTTTTTGAAGTAGCCCGCATGGAAGAAAATCCATTTACAGTGGAAATCAAAGATGGCATAGAAGTAACCGTATTAGGTACATCTTTCATAGTTGATGTTTCCGGATCTGATGAAGGAATTGTTGCTGTTAAATCAGGCAAGGTTTCAGTCAGAAGTGCACATAATGATCAAACCGTAGTGCTTTCTCAAAATGAACTTGCCAGGTACTCTGAATTTCAACCCTTAAGTAAGGATGTGATCACAAACGGAGATATCTACTTTGGTTGGGTTGAAAATCGATTGGTATTGAAAGACGCTTCTTTTCATCAGGTTCTGGTCACCATAAAAAGATGGTATGGTTATGAAATAGAGGCTTCTCTGGATTATTCGAAGTTTGACAACTACACTGCAGTTTTGACTAATCCGACACTTAAAGAGTTGATGGAGAGTTTATCGCACATCTACAAATTCAAATATAATATTGATGAACAATCAAAAAAGATCGTGATCAGAAAAAGTAATTAAGAAATAAAGGGCTGCGATACCGTAGGAAGTTGCACAGCCCTTTTGACTATAAGTTTTAGTATTTAAACCAAAACGTATGAATGTAAAATTACACAATTATGTAAAAACTATGACGAAATACGCCATACAAGCATTCGTCATCTGTCAGTCACTGCTCATGGTATATGCCAGTGATCTGGACGCACAACGTAAATATTTACGGGAGATTGAAATTGATTTGCCTCGCTATGAAAATGTTCATTTAGAGACATTGCTTGATGACCTGAAGAGTAAGAGCGATTTTGAATTTGCCTTTGCAAAGAAAATGATCCGTAATAAATCACTGAGCCTGTCTTCAGGGGTTTGGAATATGGAAAGTTTGTTAAAAGAAATATCACTTCAGGCTCAGGTCTCTATTAAAAGGGTGAATGAAACGATATCCATAACGGAGGTCGAAGGTGAATCATATCCGCAGGTCACCGAGGAAGCG
>NZ_JAVJUY010000131.1:0-11882 GCF_040220315.1 Fulvivirga sp. | reverse complement strand
AGATTTGTCAGGAAAGGGAACACTACTTTCTCTAAATCCTATGTCTTGCAATGACGGCATCTCAGGAACTTGCCCGGTATAATAATTTTCGAATTGAAGTGCAGATGTAACCGATTCTAAATGCTCTGGTTTCAATGTTTTTAGCCATAATTTTGAATAGGGAGTGAAAACAACGTAGGGGTTGCCGTCATCTTTAATCACTTCATTCTTTTCAAATAATACGTTATCTTTGAAGGAGTGGAATTTGATGCCTTTGGCTTCCAGTAGTTCATAAATTTCTTTGTCTCTTGCCCTGGCATATGGCTCGTAATCACGGTTGGCATAGAGCGCTTGGATATCATAATCCTGGAGTAACGTTTGCCATATAGTAACTGGTGTACCATGCTTCACCAATACACTACTGTTTTTATTCTTCAGTTGGTCATTTATATCTGACAATTCGGAGTGAAGGAAATTAACCCGGGCATCGTCCTCATCTTCCAGTTTATCGAGAATATTACTGTCAAAAATAAACAAAGGCAAAACAGGATATTCACCTTTTAGCGCATGGTAGAGTCCTGTATTATCATCAAGTCTTAAATCCCTTCTAAACCAAAATATGGCTACTTTAGATTTACTCATTTTGTTTTTTGAGATCAGCAATTTTCTTTTCTAACTCTTCTACTTCGGCCATTTTGCTGGCATAAAGTTTTAAGTCACCGGAGCGCTGAATTTCCATGGCCTCTTTATAGAGTTTATTGGCTTTATTTCGTAATTTCTTAGTTGGGTTAGACTTGAATAAATTGAACATAGTTAGTTTCTTTTATATCTCCATAACACCAACGAAACCCGAAAGTTATTGCCTGGCAGTTATTTCCAATCTGTTTTTAAGTTTATCAACAATCATTCTAAACCAAACAGTGTAGCTATCAGGATTTTTATCTACATCGTTAAAAAGGTCAGTCATTTCAACATATTTATAGTCCTCTGCTTCTGCCTTGTTTAAAAGTGGTTCTTGGTCTGTAATGCAGGTATAAACATGATCATATTCATGCTCTGTGAGGTTATTATCTAATTTCGCTTTGTAGATAAATTTATAGAGATATTCAGGCTCTGCATTAATACCTAACTCTTCTATAAGTCTTCTTTTTGCTGCCGCTGCGTTGGATTCGTCTGGTCTGGGATGAGAGCAACAGGCGTTTGTCCAGAGACCTCCAGAATGATATTTAGTGTGGGCCCTTTTTTGAAGTAACATTTCACCTTTGTTATTATATACTAGAACTGAAAACGCTCTGTGGAGCACACCATTTAAGTGTGCCTCCATTTTTTCCATGGTGCCAACTTCATCGTCTTTTGGGTTTACCAATACTACCTCTTCCATGTTTTTAGATGATGTTAAATCGATGTCTTAAATAGGTATAAAACAATAACGAAAATTTTCTAGGGTTGGGTATTCTAATGCGTTTATGTAAGACCCTTGAAGCATGTGTGTTTTTAATTTTATTGAACAGCGCGTAGTAATAAACATAGGCCAAATACACACCAAAACGTGATGATTTAGGTAGCTTCTTAATTCCTTCCAACCCCATTTGAAAGTCCTGTTCGATATCTTTTTCGATTTCTTTTTTCTCTATTTCATCGAAATGTTCAAGAGAAACACCAGGGAAATAGGTTCTGCCCATATCTAGAAAATCGTCATTTAGGTCGCGCAGAAAGTTGATCTTTTGAAAGGCTGATCCTAATTTCATAGCATAAGGTTTTAGCCTTTCATAGTGGGCTTGATCACCATAGCAAAAAACTTTCAGGCACATGAGGCCCACAACTTCTGCAGATCCTAGGATGTATTCTTCATACGATCTTTGAGAATGTTCCACTTTGGTTAAATCCATCTCCATGCTGTAGAGAAACTGGTCGATCAATTTCAGATCTATATTATAGTCATTAACAGCGTGCTGAAAGCTATTGAGGATAGGGTTTAGACTAATTTTTTCTTCAATAGCCAGGTGGGTGTCCTTCTTAAACCGCTCCAATAATTCAGGTTTATTAAAATCATGAAAGGTGTCAACAATCTCATCAGCAAAACGTACGAAGCCATAAATTGCACAAATCGGATCCCTCAATGGTTTATCCAAACAACTTATCCCTAACGAAAAGGAAGTACTGTAGGCTTTGGTGACCATTCGGCTGCTTCTTATAGACACGTTGTCGAATAATTCTTTCATCCTATCGATTTTAATATTTCTTTAGCTGTTACCTGACCAGAAATGAGCGAAGGCGGCACACCCGGTCCGGGAACAGTAAGCTGACCTGTATAATACAATCTTTTTACCTTTTTGTTTACTATTGAGGGTTTTAAAATTGCCGTTTGCTTTAATGTATTTGCTAAGCCATAAGCATTTCCCTTAAAGCTGTTGTAGTCACTTATAAAGTCTTTGTGAGCGTAACTACGCTGATATACAACGTGTTCGCGAATGGATTGGCCGGTGAGTCGCTCCATACGTTCCATCACCATATTAAAGTATTTTTGTCTTTCTTCTTCCGTATCTTTTAAGTCTGGGGCCACAGGAATGAGAATAAATACATTCTCCATGCCTGCTGGTGCCACAGTATCGTCTGTTTTCGATGGGCAGCAAACATAAAAAAGAGGCTTCGATGGCCATTGTGGCGCATCATAAATTTCTTC
The DNA here is from genome assembly GCF_040220315.1 of Fulvivirga sp. Classification (GTDB taxonomy): domain Bacteria; phylum Bacteroidota; class Bacteroidia; order Cytophagales; family Cyclobacteriaceae; genus Fulvivirga. The sequence continues at coordinate 9,220 of NZ_JAVJUY010000131.1, read as the reverse complement.
GGCATGTGTGTCGAATGACTCATCAAAGAATAGATTGTGATGCCTAAGCTTTTCAAGCGTTTTATTTACTCCCAGATAATATATTAAACTGGATGGCGCCATGGCTCGCGAATCCCAGTACTTTTCATCATACATACGGTATTTTGGTTCTAGCAATTGTTGCTCTACATGATGATAGTCAGCTCCACCAACTACATAATCGTATTCTAACAGTTTGCCATTAATAATTATTCCTTTGACACTGCCGTTGGCAACTTCTATTTTTTGAACATTTGTAGAAGTTTTTATTGTTACACCATGTTCCTTGGCAACTTTGCCCATCCCTTCAACTATTTTATTCATTCCGCCTTGCGGATACCATGTTCCTAAACTGATGTCTGCATAATTCATGAGACTGTAGAGCGCAGGAGTATCCTGCGGTTTAGCACCAAGAAATAAGACAGGGAACTCTAAAAGCTGTATTAACTTAGGGTGTGTGAAATATTTTCTAATGTATTTGGAAATGGATTGAAAGACATGAAGCTTGAATACTCCAATGGCTAACCTCGCGTCCAGAAACTCCGTTAATGATCTTCCCGGTTTATATACTAAATCATTAATGCCTACTTCATATTTGTAGGCTGCTTCTTCTAAAAATTGTTTGAGTCTACTACTACTACCTTCTTCAATGGACTCGAAGAGTTGGTGTATTTCGTCCATTGAAGCCGGAATATCTACACCTAACTTATCTTCAAAGAATACCTGATAGGAGGGGTCGAGCCTTTCTAATTTGTAGAAATCTTCAACCTTGTACCCGAGTCGTTCGAAATATGATTCAAATACATCGGGCATCCAATACCAACTTGGACCCATATCAAAAGTAAAACCATCAGCCGAGAACTTTCTGGCTCTCCCTCCGATGGTCTCATTTTTTTCATAGATGGTGACTTCACAGCCACCTTTGGCCAGGAAACTAGCAGCCGACATACCTGCAAACCCTGAACCTATAACTGCTATTTTCTTTTTCATAGTGCTTATCTGGAATAAGCTACTAATTTTTTCTGTATTTCTTTACGAGCATGAAAGATTCTATTCTTAACAGTACCTATGGGTATATTTAATTCTTCAGCAATTTCATGGTATTTAAAACCTTCAGTATGCATTTGAAACGGCACTAATAAATCTTCTTTTACTTCATTAACACATCTTTGAATGTCATGATACTCAAATGTTCCATCAGGAGTATTAAAAGTGTAATTGTCGGCCACATTTAGATAATATAATTCTGGTGTATCATCCGTAGTGGTCTTTGCTCTTTGTGCTTTTCTATACTTGTTAATAAATGTGTTACGCATGATCGTAAAAAGCCATCCTTTTAGATTTGTATTAGCTTTAAACTTATCTCTATAGGTTAAAGCTTTTAGTACTGTATCCTGAACCAAATCTTCAGATTCCATTTTGTCAGTGGTAAACCTTCGGGTGAATAGTTCGAGTGTGCTTTTTAACGATGCAACTTGGTGGTTAAATTCTACAGCAGTCATAATGTTTAATGTTTAATGGTAAACGTTAAACAAATATACTAAAATAGAAGACAATAACAAGTTTTTGTTTAATAATAATCATCTATCGTTAAACAGATAAAATCTATAATGTTAAAATCACAGGAGTGTATGCAGTTCTTCTGGCGTAGCGAACGTTTGAATAGATTCTGGCAACATACTTTTACGATCGATAAGAGCCTTACCAGCGATAAGTATTTTTTTATCGCTAAAGGTTTCGTCAAGTACAGCCAGGTATTTTTCTAGCTCTTTTTCATCTCCCACATAGGAAATAGCACTTATTAAAATGTCTGCGTTTACTTTTTCGACAGATTTTTTTAAGTCTGGCAATGGCACATTCTGTCCGAGATAATATGTTTTATATCCTTTTTTCTTCACCAAATAATGAAAGAATAATAGGCCTATTTCATGCATTTCACTCTCAGGCAGAAACAGCACTGCTGTTAAACTTTTATCAGTATGTTCGTGATCTAGGCCATCAATCGCTACAATAATTTTTTGTCGTATGAGATTAGAAATAAAATGTTCCTGAGCTGGATTAATGTTGTTGGACAACCACAGCACGCCTATTTTTCTCAAAAACGGATAAATAATGTTGAGCATTGTATTTTCAAATCCGAATTTGATGATTGCCTGAGAAAGCATCCGGTGAAATTTGGACTCATCCATCTCCACCATGCTTATGGTGAATTGATCGATATATAATTCGTTTACGGGTTTTTCCTCGTTAGTAAGCTCTGTAACTTTATTGAGAAGCTCGGGCTGAGTTAGGTTAGCGATTTTTGAAATTTTGTATCCTTGATTGTACAAAATTGATACATTCAAAATCTGTTTAAGATCGTCATCGCTATACAGGCGAATATTAGTTTCAGTTCTTTGAGGTTGGATTAAATTGTGGCGCTTTTCCCAAATTCTTATAGTGTGGGCCTTGATGCCCGTAAGAGCCTCAAGCTCTTTAATAGAATATTGTCCCATACGCTTCTTTGCTAACTTAGCTAGTATAACAAATAGATAATCACAATGTTATGAAAAAATAAGTAGGTCTGGTAATTCCATTATTCTTCTCTGAATATTAGTAAATTTAACTATGCAGAAACTGGCTGTAACACACACGAATATCTCAAACGTGAAAAATGGGTCTGTCATGCAAAAATCGGATTTGTTGGCGGTAGAGGAGCCTTTGGAAATACGAATTGGTTACGGTGATATGAAGCGAGAAGAAAAGAAAATAGCTGTGACAATGCGAACGCCTGGCCAGGATTTAGAGCTGGCGTTGGGGTTTTTATTTACAGAAGGGATAATTCGATCAGCATCCAATATTGTTAGCATCAGGCATTGCGAAAATGTTAAGGAGGAAGAGCAAGGCAATGTGGTAAGGGTAGAGGTAAGCCCTGAGGTTGATATTAATCTGGCCGGACTGGAGCGTAATTTTTACACTACTTCCAGTTGCGGTGTCTGTGGCAAAGCCTCCATTGATTCTATCCATCAACAATGTGAGCGTATAAAGTCTGATTGTGTGTTTGCGGAGGCGGTAATTCATGCATCACCCCAGACATTGCGCGAAGCCCAAAATGTGTTTGAACATACTGGTGGTTTGCATGCTGTGGGATTATTTGATACGACTGGCAAGCTTATACTTCTTAGAGAAGATGTTGGCCGACATAATGCCTTTGATAAATTGGTGGGCGCCATACTCAACACATCCATAAAACCGGAAGAGCATTTTATTTTAGTGAGTGGCCGTGCAAGTTTTGAGTTAGTTCAAAAAGCAGTGATGCTGGGCATTCCGCTCATGGCAGCTGTGGGTGCACCTTCCAGCCTGGCGGTAGATTTAGCAGAAAAATCGAACCTCACATTGCTGGGGTTTGTAAGAAATAATAGTTTTAACATTTACACGAATACGTTCAGAGTTATTGGTTCTTAGTTGTTAGTGATTTACTCTATTGAACCAACAACCAAGAACCAACAACCAACATCTAAAAAAATGAAATTAAGAATACAAGGAAATACGTTACGGTTGAGATTAAGCAAAACAGATGTTGAAACTTTTGCTGAAAACGGATTAGTAAAAGAACATATTGAATTCGGATCTAATTCACTGACCTATCTGATAGAAACATCTTCCGGTAATGAAGTAACTGCTTTGTATGAAATGAATACCATCCGTATAGGTGTGCCAGAATCCATCAAAAACAAATGGACGACCACGGATCAGGTAGGTTTTGATGCAGTGGTTAAGCATGGCGACCAAAAACTAGATGTTTTGATAGAAAAAGATTTTCAGTGCCTGGTGCCGAGGAAGGAAGATGAAAGTGATTTGTATGCGAATCCAAGGGCGTGATCTAACTTATATTGTCTATGCCAGGATCTGTAATAGCAACGTTAATATTAGTTGGAATATTCCTTCTATTTAAATGGTGGAATAACCGAGATGTAAGTGAATCTAACAAGGTCTATCGAAGACTTTCAGAAAGTGATTCCCAATCATTTTCCCTTATGGTCATTCTTCAACATCCTTCATTAAATGTTAAAACTGCTATTGAAAATCTTATTAATTCATTTGACTATAAAATAATAGGCATAAGTCAAAAGACAGACTCTTTTCAAAGTTGGAATGATAAAGTTAATAACAATACTAATGAATTAAAGAAAGGCATAATTGAATTAGATAATTCTACTGTATTCAATGATCCTGAAACAGTGATTATAACTGATGAGGATAAAATTAGTATGTTAAGTGAAGTGTTGAATTGTAAAATATTAGTATGTGTTTGGGAACGAGTTTCACAAACAATCATATTTGACATTTTTGATAATGGTAATAAGGCTTCTTCTACGACAATAGTCGAAAATGTATTGATGAAAATTGATTCCCGAAATCCAAATCAAGCATTAATAAAAGATGGAAATTGCAATGTTCTTAAAATTCAAATGATGAAAAATGGAGTTGATATCAAAACCTTATTCGAATCAAACAATTTGAATATTGATGAATATAATTTGAACTAAGAACATAGAACTTCGAACTAACTAAACCAACTGCTTATACTTCCCCTTACTCTTTCTCACCCTACACATCACCACTTTATATTCCGGGCACATGGCTTCGCTGTCATGCACATCGCTGGTAATGTTGTTGAGCATGATCTCAGGGAAGTGGAAGGTAGAGCTCATCACTCCAGGTTTCACTTCATCGGTAATAAAGGCTTTGATATCTACTTTGCCTCTTGGTGATTCCACACAAACCATCTGGCCGTCTTCAATCATATTATCAGCAGCATCTTTAGGGTTGATCATTAATACATCTTCAGTCAAAATATCCACGTTGCCTGTTCTGCGGGTCATCGTACCGCAGTTGTAATGCTCTAGCTCTCGGTTAGTGGTAATGATATAAGGATAATCCTTACCATGCGTTTCCACTTCAACAGATTCTTTGAAATTCTGGAAAGTGAATTTGCCTAAGCCTCGCTTAAACTCATCAATATGAAGCATGGGAGTATCAACACCTCCTTTTTTAACAGGCCATTGCAGGCCATTGTCACCTAGGTTGTCCCAAGTGATGCCTTCAAAGAATGGAACAATTTGTGAGATTTCTTCCAGCATACCTTCTGGCGTGTATGGTGGTTGCGGATAGCCCATTCTATTCATAATATCAACAATAATCTCACCATCAGGCTTAGTGCCTTCCAATGGCTCTACTACTTTCTTCACTCGTTGCACTCTACGCTCACCATTGGTAAACGTGCCGTTCTTCTCAAGGAAGGAAGCACCCGGTAAGATCACAGTAGCATGCTTGGCAGTCTCGGTCATAAAGATTTCCTGAACGACCAAAAGCTCAAGACTATCCATGGCTTTCATTACTTTTTGCGTGTTCGGATCGGTTTGTACCACATCTTCACCAATCAGCCAAAGGGCTTTCAAGTCTCCCTTGATGGCCGCATTGAACATTTCTGGAATCTTGTACCCAACATGGCTCGGTACATTGGCATTGTAGAAGGTATTGTATCTGGCATTAATATCAGGATTGGTAACATCCAAATATCCTGCCCCCTGATGTGGCTGTGCGCCCATATCGGCAGCACCTTGTACATTGTTTTGTCCACGTAATGGGTTCATCCCAGCACCGCGCTTACCTACATTACCGGTAATCATGGCCAAATCAGCAATCAACTGAACGGTAAACGTACCCTGGCTGTGCTCTGTAACGCCAAGTCCATGGAATTCCATAGCAGCATTCGCTTTTGCATAGGCCAAACTCGCTTCTTTCACCAAGTCTTTATCAACACCTGCGATGGCTGCCAGCTCATCCATATCGAGTTTCAGGATTTCCTGTTTAAATTCTTCAAACCCTTCTGTTCTCTTTGCCACAAAGTCTTTGTCCATCACATCTTCTGTGATGATGTAATACAGCATCATGTTCAATAGCGCGACATTCGTACCCGGACGAAGCTGCAAGTGGTACTTGGCATATTTGGCCAATTCTATTTTCCTGGGATCGATAATGATGCCCATCGTGCCCTTCATCAACTTCTGCTTGATCTTAGCACCTGTTACCGGGTGGGCGTCTGTTGGGTTCGCACCAATCACAAGAATACAATCGGTATAGTTTAGATCGTCAATAGAATTGGTAGCTGCACCCGTACCAAAGGCACGCTGCATGCCCAAAGCCGTAGGAGAGTGGCATACCCTCGCACAGCAGTCAATATTATTTGTCCCTACCACCGCACGCATAAATTTCTGCATCAGGTAATTTTCCTCATTGGGCGTACGTGCTGAAGATATTCCTGCTATCGAATCCGGACCATGATCAGCAATAAGCTGTTTGAATTTGTCCGTGATAAAATCATAGGCCTCATCCCAGGTAGCCTCTTCGAACTTGCCGTTGCGTTTGATCAATGGTGTTCTCAGTCGATCAGGGTGGTTGTAGAATTTAAATGCATAACGCCCTTTGAGGCATGTATGTCCACCATTGGCGGCAGCATCATAAGGTGCCTGAATGGATAATATCTCACCGTTTTTGGTAGAAACCTCCAGGTTACAACCCACACCGCAATAGGTACAAACGGTTCGTGTCTTCTCAGCTTTAGCTACTGACTTAGATTCAAAGACATCGCTAATGGCGGATGTTGGGCAAGCCTGTGCACAAGCACCACAACTCACACAGTCAGATTCTTTGAAAGACTGATCATTTCCTTTGATGATGTGGCTATCAAACCCACGGCCGGCCATATTCAATACAAATTCACCCTGTACCTCATCACAGGCACGTACACAACGGTAGCAGTTAATGCACTTCGATAAATCGGAAGTCATATACGGGTGAGAAAGGTCTTTTTCTCGGTGGAGGTGTGTTTCACCTTCAGGGTAACGCACATCACGTATACCCACACTTGCAGCTACATCCTGCAATTCGCAATTGCCATTCACCTCACAGGTGAGGCAGTCCAATGGATGGTCAGTTAGTACGAGTTCAATAATATTTTTTCTAAGCTTTTGGATATTGGGCGAGTCAGGATAGAGGTACATCCCTTCCTGCATAGGACTGTGACAACTGGCCATAGCTTTGGTTTTTCCCTCTTTTTGCAACGCTACATCTACGCTACACACCCTACAGCTACCAAAAGGCTCCAGGTTAGGAGCGTCACATAAAGTAGGTACAGATTTTTTGCCGTTGTGCCTGCGAAGGAACGAAAGCATGGTTTCGCCTTCATGAAAGGGATAAGCCTTGTCGTTGATGTATGCTACCTTACTCATATCCTATTTTTCAAAATGTTTATTCAATTCATCACCAAAATACTGCAGTGCATTTTTTGCCGGAAGTGGGATGCCACCGCCATGTGCGCACAAGCTGCCCTGCTGCAGGGTAGATAATAAATCGTCAAATAATTCTCTCGAGATTTTATAATCACTATCCGCTGACTTCTGGAACATTTCGTGCGCCCTTTTCGTGCCTAAGCGGCATGGGAAGCACTTTCCGCAGCTCTCAAAAGAAGCGAACTCAAACAGATGTTCTAAATATTTAATCATTGGGAAGTCTTCCGGAATACTTACCACAGACGCATGACCTAACAAAAAACCATTGCTGGCAAAAGACTCAAAATCTACATTCAGGTCTTTGATTTTATCTACCGGCACAATGCCACCTAATGGACCGCCAATGTGCAAAGCTTTAACAGGTTTTTTGAATCCACCGGCCATTTCATGCACAACTTTAGATAAGGGCGTACCCATTTCTACTTCGTAGATGCCTGGGTTATTGAAGAAACTATCACAGCAGATGAGCTTCGTTCCTGATGATTTCTCGGTGCCCAATGCTTTATAGGCTTTGCCACCATTTTTGATAATGTAGTGCAGCGCGGCCAATGTCTCGACATTGTTTACCACGGTGGGTTTGTTGAACAAACCTTGCGTAGTAGGGAAGGGCGGACGAGTACGCACTTCCGGGCGTTGCCCTTCTATTGAGTTGATTAATGCTGTTTCTTCACCACAGATATAAGCACCCTGCGCACGGATAACTTTCAGATCAAAGCTGAAATCCGTACCTAATATATTTTCTCCTAAATAGCCATTCTCTCGCAGTTCATTGATGGAATTTTCAACAATGGTGACCGATTCAGGATATTCACCACGGATATACACAATGCCCCAGGTAGCGCCTGTTACATAGCCCGCTATCATCATCCCAAATAGCACAGAATGTGGTCGTTCTTCCAGCAGATAGCGATCGGAATAGGCTCCCGGATCACCTTCATCGGCATTGCAGATAATGAATTTCGTATCGTTTTCTTCGTTTTTGCAGCTCTCCAACTTAAAGCCCATCGGGAAGCCTGCACCACCACGACCACGAATGGCCGAGGTTTTAATTTCTTCTAATACTGCTTCGCGTGATTTTGCCAGTGCCGCTTTCAATACCGCATAGTGTGCTTCAAAGCCTTCGTATTTAGCCGTAAGCACAGGATTATCGCTAACCACATGGTACGTGTCTTTGGCAGGGGCTTTTGTACTGATGATATTTTCTATTTCTGAAGCTGACTTAGCTGAGTAGTTGGTGCCATTGTAATGAAATGCACTGTTTTCATGGCAGCGACCGAGGCAGGTCATGTGACCAATTTCATCGGCTTTAAATTTCTTTGACAGCGTATCGTGAACATCTTGTTGAGTGCCGGCACAAAGACAAGCCGAGCCATTGCAGACATACACTTTCTTGCCCTTGTTTTCGGGCTTCATAAAATCATAGAAAGTGGTAGTGCCGTAGGTGGAGGATTTTCCGATGAGAAACTCCTTAGCCAGGGCATCAAGATCTGCTTTTTCGGGGGTGCCTGTTTCAGAAGCCAGCTTACCCATTTTCTCAAACAGGTTATCGACTACTCCTTTACGACCAGATAATTCACTTAAATTTTTAGACATGCTGCAGTTTTAGTAGTGCAAACCTTTGAACTCAGCGCAAAGGCCTATTATCAACTACTAAATTTACTTTCAACTGGGCAGGAATGCAATTTGAAAAGGGGTTAATATTTTGGGGAGGGGGAATGCTGGTTTTAAGAGTGCGATAGGCTAAGATGTTTTGCCAGTTCTTTTCTACTATATTATATATCAGTAAGTATACATACCAGTAAAACGCCAATTAGTAAGAGTGAGGTGGTGAGGGTTGAGTGAAATATGGCCTTAGAGCCCAAATAAAA
>NZ_JAVJUY010000130.1:0-5955 GCF_040220315.1 Fulvivirga sp. | reverse complement strand
TGAAGTAATGACCAACTCATTAACAAAACCTTCCTATTCAGAATCAGATCCTTCTTTTGAACAATCAGAAAATGTTGTTATTCTTAATAAGTTAAGTGAAGATTTAGGTGTGATGAGGCAATCGATGCTTTATTCCATGCTAGAAGTTGCTGAACATAACATAAACAGAAGGCAGACTGATTTAAAGCTTTTTGAGTTTGGCAAGACCTACAGAAAAGAGGGTGAGAAATATAAGGAGAGTAACCGATTAGCCATTGCTATTTCTGGCAGCAAGATAGGCGAGCATTGGTCGTCTAAAGATTCAAAGGTGGAATTTCATGATTTAAGTGCTACGATTAACCTTTTGATTTCAAGGTTTACAAGCAAAAAGTTAACTTCAGGGGTCATTCATTCAGAACCATTTGATTATGCACTACAGCTAGTTCATAACTCCAAAATTTTGGCTACCTTGGGTAAGGTGAGCAAGAAAGCCATGAAACAATGTGGAGTGCGCCAGGAAATATTTTTTGCAGATATTGATTGGGACTTGCTTTTGAAGCAATCAAATAATAATATAGTATTTGAAGAAGTACCAAAATTCCCTGAAGTAAGAAGAGACCTTTCATTGGTATTAGATAAAAGTGTATCTTTTGATCAGGTTTTATCATTGGCCGAATCTAAAGAGCGCAAGCTTCTTAAAAGTATTAATGTTTTTGATGTGTATGAAGGTGATAAAATAGGAGAAGGCAAAAAAGCCTACGCTATGAGTTTCATACTTCAGGATACTAACAAAACACTTACTGACAAAGCCATAGATAAAGTAATGAGTAATTTAATGTCTGGCTTTGAAAATGAATTGGGAGCTATAATCAGAAAATAATGAGTCAAGATCTTCTTAAAAATAACATCTCTAACCTTGAGCGTAAACTTGTTTTGCTTATTGATAAGTACAAAACAATGAAGACTGAGGTAGAAATGTTAAAGGAGCAAAATGGTGAGTTAAAAGACCTCCTTAAACAAAAAGATGCGCAAGTCAGCAGCTTTCAAAATCAGATTAAAATTAGTAAGATTGTAGACGAAATAGATTCCGGTGGAGAAGACGCCACTGAACTGAGGAGGAAGATAGACGACTATATAAAAGAGATCGATAAGTGTATTTTGCACTTAAGTAGATAATAAATTTTTTGATGGACGAACTCTCAATAAAGATTAAAATTGCTGACCGAGAGTACCCTATGAAGGTTAAGCCTGAAGATGAAGAGAGGGTGCGTAATGCGGGAAAAAAGATTAATGAGAGAATGCGTATGTACCGGGAAAAGTTCGGTATCGATGATAAACAAGACTTACTGGCCATGGTAGCCTTCGATAGCTTAGTAGATAAGCTGGAAGTAGAAGAAACCAGGCAGAGTATTGATGAAACAGTCACTCAAAAAATTAGCCATCTCAATAGTCTGATCAATCAGGCACTCTAACCCTCTTCATTAAAGTTAAGTCCGCTCACTGGTGTATTTCAATAGCACCTGTATAAAGCTATGAGGTGTTTTAAACTTAACTTAATTAACCATGGCAGATACATTAATATTTATCATTATCGGGGCGGTAGCTTTAGTTCTCGGGGTGGTAATTGGTCGTATGCTTGCCTCCAAAGCTTCCAAAGTAAAAGAGCAAGAGCTTGAAGAGAAAGCGAAAATGATCATTAAAGAGGCAGAAATTTCTGCTGAAAACATCAAGAAAGACAAAATTCTTGAAGCGAAAGAGAAGTTCCTTAAACTAAAATCAGAGTTTGAAGAAGACGCTAACCGTAAGAAAAACCTCATTATAACCAATGAGAATAAACTCAAACAAAAAGAACAGCATTTAAACAAAGAGTTCGAAAAAGTAAACCGGAAAGAATCTGAACTGGATGAGCTTAAAGAAAAGCTAAGTACACAACTTGAAGTTGTGAATCATAAAAAAGTAGAACTGGATAAATTCAATCAGCAAAAAGTTTCTATACTTGAAAAAATATCTAACCTCACCGCTGATGAAGCACGTGAGCAATTGATAGAGACATTAAAGGATGAAGCTTCTTCCAAAGCATCTTCTTTTATTAAAGACATTATCGAAGAGGCAAAACTTACCGCCACTAAAGAGGCCAAAAAGATTGTAGTAGAATCCATTCAGAGAACAGCTACAGAACACGCGATAGAAAACTGTGTATCCATTTTTAATATTGAAAGTGACGATATTAAAGGTAAAATCATCGGTAGAGAAGGACGTAATATTCGTGCGCTTGAAGCAGCAACCGGAGTAGAAATTATTGTGGATGATACACCTGAAGCAATTATTATTTCTGGTTTCGATCCGGTAAGAAGAGAGATTGCTCGGTTATCACTACATAGGTTGGTAGTAGATGGAAGAATTCACCCTGCCAGAATTGAAGAGATCGTTTCTAAAACGAAGAAAAATATCGATGAAGAAATTATTGAAATTGGTGAAAGAACGGTTATTGATTTAGGAATTCACGGCCTACATCCTGAGCTGATTAAGATGGTTGGTCGAATGAGATTCAGATCTTCCTACGGCCAGAATTTGCTGCAACACTCACGTGAAGTAGCCAACCTTTGTGCTACCATGGCTTCTGAATTAGGTCTTAACCCTAAACATGCCAAACGAGCAGGCTTACTGCATGATATAGGAAAGGTTTGGCCGGAAGAAGCCGAGAAGCCTCACGCCATCATAGGTATGGAACTGGCTCAGAAATACAAGGAGCATCCTGTAATCTGCAATGCCATTGGTGCCCACCATGATGAAATTGAAATGACTCACCTCCTTTCTCCAATTGTACAGGCATGCGATGCTATTTCAGGAGCAAGGCCAGGTGCAAGACGCGAGGTAATGGAAAGCTATATCAAGCGACTAAAAGAGCTTGAAGCACTGGCCTTAAGTTTTGATGGTGTTCATAAATGTTATGCTATTCAAGCCGGTCGAGAGCTGAGAGTAATGGTAGATGCTGATAACGTAACTGACGAAAGAGCTGGCCAGCTTTCATTTGACATTTCTCAAAAAATAGAAAAAGATATGCAGTACCCAGGGCAAATAAAGGTAACTGTTATTAGGGAAATGCGTTCAGTATCTTACGCTAAATAAGCTGAATGACTTCGGATGAAAAATTAGATATTATCAATTCATTTCTTTCTCCTCTAATAAAGGAGAAATTTAGTAAAGCGGAAATTGAGAGAATTTGTGAGGAGCTTTACCTATGCAATACAAGAGATGAATTGAGCCATAAAATTGATTTCTATGCACTGGAATTTGCACACAGAGGCAAGATAAAACACAAAAAAAAGGAGAGTTAAAACTCTCCTTTTTCGTTGTAGTGGTTGAATCTTAGGATACTTTCACTTTTTCTTTAGCCTTGTTTATGGCTTGATGCCCTTTCTGAGCCTCTTCCTCAACTGTCCAGTTTAATAGTCTTTTGGCTTCATCTAATTTGGCATTAGCCATTTCTTCAAGTGTAGATTTTGTTGTATCAATTTCATCTACAATTCTTTTTCTGGTTTTCTTACCGCTACTTGGTGCAGTTAAAATACCTAATATCGCGCCTGCTGTTACTCCTGTTACAAATGATAATGTTGCTTTTATTGTGTTATTCATAATATATTAAAATTTAAGTTGTTAAATGATTTAATTTGATGTAGTACTTCTCTTAACTTTTATGTGAAAAGGCTGTCCACATCCAATACCTCTTTTCGATACTTTTTACAAAACCTTTCATCATGTCTTCTGTACCAGAGTCACCATTTTCTATAGCAATCTCAATGACATTGAACATGTGTTCTAGTAATATTTCGTAGTCTTTCAATACTTCGCTCACCATTTCTAGGGCAGATAGGTCAGTACCTGTTTCTTTGATTTCTGAGGTAGTAATATACTCTCCCATTGTGCTCATTGGCGTTTGACCAAATACTCTGATTCGCTCTGCAATGTCGTCAATAGCTTCTATGGCCTCATTGTATTGTTCCTCAAAATTTTCATGAATGTCATAAAAGTCTGCACCTTTAACATTCCAATGGAAATTTCTCAATTTTTGATAATGGACACTGAAATTAGAAAGTAACTTGTTCATTGCATCTGTAATCTCAGCGGTCTCCATTTTGGTGTAGCCGAGTCTGGCAAACGTTTTTTGTTTAGTTTGTACTTTTTCTTTAATCATATTTCCGTTATCTGTGCTCATAATTTTATTGTTTACATCTATAGAGACTAAAAACATACCAGAAAAAAACATGGGCTCAGTGGCCTTAATTACCGGTTTACTTATATGGCGTGATGATTAATTCATACAGTATTGTAGAGTATTTTCTACAATACAGGCTGAAATTGAATAGTGAATGTAGTACCCACACCTACTTCACTGGATACATCGATTTTTGCATTGTGTGAATGGAGGATATTTTGAACACTTAACAAGCCTAGTCCAGTGCCTTTTCGCTTGCCACTGAAGAAAGGTTCAAACAACATTTTCATATGCTCTTCAGATATCCCCTTTCCGTTATCATGTATTTGGAGGTAAACCTTTTCATCATGCCAGGTAGAAACATGTAATAGCCCATGCCCTTCTTTCATTGCTTCGATGGCATTGATTAAAAGGTTGAGTATAGCAATTTGTAGCTGATCTTGATCTATTTGAAGCTCTGGCAATGAATCAGTAAGATTCAATTCAAGCTTCATGTCTTTTAAATTCAGTCGGTCACGCACCAAATCAATTGCTGAGGTTACTACTTCATTGAGTTGCATGTTAACTAGCTTTAGTGCTTTTGGTTTAGAACTGTTGAGCAACTCAGTAATTAAACTATTAATACGTTCAGCATTTCGCTTAATAATATCAAAGTATAAGTCTGCATCCACCTCTGGCGGCACTTCATCCTTCAGCTGCTCTAATGCAAGTGTGAGATTGGTTAATGGATTTCTAATTTCATGAGCAATGGAGCGCGCAATTTTACCGGTCATAGAAAGTTTCTCCACTTTCAGCAATTCCTGTTCAGCGTTTTTTCTACGCGTGATATCTCTTATTACAGCCAAATAAATCTCCTGATCTTCTTCAATAATCTTCACACAATTGATCAGGCATATTTTCTTAAGGCCTTTACCACTCTCCAGAATGGCTTCATATTCTTCAACATTATCATTGGTCTTCAAAATATTTGAAAACTCATGATAATACATATTTTCAGAAAAGAACTCCTCAAAAGAGCTACCTACACCAGATACCTCAAAGTTATTTCTAAATGATTCATTTACTTCAATAAGATTTAATTCTGCATTCATCAGGGCAATAGAATCTATGGATTCTTCAAATAACTTTTGATATCTGCTTGTAGTGCTCACTGTTATTTAATTCCGTATTCGTTGAGTTTGTTATAGAGCGTTTTACGATCAACCTGTAAATATTCAGCTGCTTTTGATTTATTATAGGAGGCCTTTTTCAAAGCTCTGTTAATAGCTTCAATTTCGGCAATTCTGACTGCAGCTTTCATACTTAAGTCACCATCCTTACCCAAGGAATTAAGCGTAATGCCCGTAACAATTTCAGTTGGGAAACAGGTTTTATCAATAGTGGAATCGGAGGCTAGTAATACGGCACGTTTAATAACATTTTTCAACTCACGAAGATTGCCTTCCCAACTGTAATTATTAATCACCTCAAGGGCTGATTTATCGAATCCTGTTACAGTCTTATTTAGTTGATCGTTCGCCAATTCTAAAAAGTAGCGAGCATAAATAGAAATATCTTGCTTCCTATCCCGCAAAGGCGAAAGTTCAATCTTAAATTCATTAAGCCTGTGATAAAGATCTTCCCGGAAATCCCCATTGTCAATTAATTCAGGTAGTGGTTCATTAGTGGCAACGAGTACCCGAACATCAATATTAATTTCTTTATTACCACCTACCCGTCTTATTTTTCGCTCTTGCAAAGCCCTGAGCATCTTCATCTGG
>NZ_JAVJUY010000129.1:0-12120 GCF_040220315.1 Fulvivirga sp. | reverse complement strand
GCTGCTAGAGATTTGGGAACCAAAAGAATTCTTGTTACATCTACCTCGGAGGTATATGGCACAGCCCAGTTTGTTCCTATAACTGAGGACCATCCCAAGCAACCCCAATCACCATATTCAGCCACAAAAATTGGAGCAGATAGTATTGCAGATTCATTTTATCGAAGCTTTGACCTGCCGGTCACAATCGTTCGACCATTTAACACTTATGGTCCAAGGCAATCGGCCAGAGCAGTTATCCCCACGATCATATCGCAATTATTATCAGGAAAAGATGAAATCAAGCTAGGGGATTTAACACCCACAAGAGATTTACTCTTTGTTAAGGATACAGTGCGGGGCTTTCTTGCAACTGCTAATTGCGAAGGCTTAATAGGTCAAGAAGTAAATATTGCCACGCAATCGGAAATTTCAGTTGGTGATCTTGCCAAAGAAATGATTGATCAAATTAACCCTCAAGCCAAAATAGTTACGGATGATGATAGACTAAGACCTGCTAAGAGTGAGGTCTTTAGGTTATATGGTTCAAACGAAAAGCTTAGGAAGTACACGAATTGGGAACCAAAATATGATCTGAAATCGGGTCTTAAACAGACCATAGAATGGTTTTCTAACGAAAGTAATTTAGCGCGGTACAAAGCGGATATCTACAATGTCTGATTTCAGTCAATTTATTGATATTGCTCGCTCAATTTATGGAACAAAGGCATTTATCCCACTTCATGAGCCGTGCTTTGATACAAAGGAGAAGGAGTATGTGACAAAAACCATAGATTCGACTTTTGTGTCATCAGTTGGTAAGTTTGTTGATGATTTTGAGCTAGCAATTGCAGATTATACAGGTGCAGGAAAAGCAGCCGCTATGGTAAACGGTACTGCTGCCCTTCAAGTAGCACTGAGAATTGCTGGTTTAGAGCAAAATACGGAAGTGATTACTCAGGCATTGACTTTTGTAGCGACTCCAAATGCCATTCGTTATAATGGTGCTAGTCCGGTTTTCGTGGATGTGGATTATGATACAATGGGTATGTCTCCTGATGCGTTAGAGGATTTTCTCGAAGAATTTGGAGAGCTAAGAGAAACAGGTACTTTTAACAAATCAACAGGAAAGCGAATAGCAGCAATTATGCCCATGCATACATTTGGATTTATGTGTAAAATTGACCGGATAGTTGATGTTGCAGATAAATGGCAAATTCCAGTGATTGAAGATTCTGCTGAGTCATTGGGAAGTTTTTATAAAGGTAAATCTTCCGGGACGTTTGGAATAATGGGAGCATTTAGCTTTAATGGAAATAAAATTATTACCTCAGGAGGAGGGGGCGCCTTGATATCAAAAGATCCTGAGTATGCCACAAAGGCAAAGTATTTGACAAACACTGCTAAAGTGCCACATGCATGGGAATATTACCACGATGAACTTGGATATAATTTCAGGATGCCAAATCTTAATGCAGCTCTGGCTTTAGCTCAATTTGAAAAACTTAATAGATTCATCGCATCAAAAAGAGAAGTATATAACATTTATAAGGAAGAACTTGATTTACAAGGATTTAAAGTTAAAGAAATTCCAAAAGAGACAACTTGGAACTACTGGTTAGTCCCCATAGAGTTTGAAGATAAAGAGTCAAAGGATAATTTTTTGGCGTACACCAATGGTAATAATGTAATGACTCGCCCAATTTGGCAGCTAATGTTTGAGCTTCCAATGTATAAAGATTGCCAAAGGGACGGTCAAAAGAATGCCCTATTATTGTCAGAAAGAATAGTAAATATTCCGAGTAGTGCAAGAAATATCTAACCATATATATCTCATGGGTTACTCTGGTCATGCCTATGTTGTGTTGGAGTCAGCTCAGCGACTAGGAATTAAAATATATGGCTATGTAGATCGATATAGGAACACCACTAATCCCTATAATTTGATATACTCAGGAAGTGAACATGAGGAAAAATTTGAGGCTTGGGAAGAAAATTCGCAATTTATTTTAGCTGTTGGGGATAATGAATTACGACGAAAAATAGGCCTTTTAATTCGAAGTAAACGAAAGGAATGCTTGACAATTATTGATCCAAGTGCTATAATATCCCCATCTGCATCTATTTCGTCCGGTATTTATATTTCAGCAGGAGCAGTTATTAATGCCCAAGCTGATATAGGAGAAGATGTAATTATTAATACGTCTGCGGTGGTAGAGCATGAGTGTAAAGTAGGTGCAGGCAGTCATATTGCGCCAGGGGCTACGTTATTAGGGAATGTTGAAATTGGAGAAAATGTATTCATTGGTGCAAAAGCGGTTTTAAAGCAGGGGGTAAAAGTAGGGGATAATGTTATTATTGGTGCTGGGTCAGTTGTAATAGATAGCATAGATTCTAACTTAAAAATAGTTGGAAACCCAGCAAAAAGAATATTAGAATGAGCACAAGGGTGAAGATAATAGCTGAGGCAGGTGTAAACCATAATGGTGACATTGAGCTTGCTAAAAAGTTAATCGATGTAGCGGCTTCTGCAAATGTGGATTATGTCAAGTTTCAAACTTTTAAGGCAGATACAATAGTCAGTCGCGAGGTTACAATGGCTGAATATCAGAAGAGGAACACAAAGTCAGAAAAATCTCAATATGAACTATTAAAAAAGTTAGAACTCACTCATGATCAGCATGAGTTGCTGATAGATTATGCGACCTCAAAAGGTACTAGCTTCTTCTCAACAGCATTCGATGTAGATGGACTTGAATATTTATATTCTTTAGGATTTGAAATGTTTAAATCTCCAAGTGGAGAAATTACCAATTATCCATATCTCCAGAAATTAGCACACTTAGGAAAGCCCGTTATCCTTTCAACAGGAATGGCTAACTTGGATGAGATAAAGGATGCCTTAGAGGTATTGACGTCAAAACAATTGACCTTAGATGATATAACCGTTTTACATTGTAATACAGAGTACCCAACTCCTTTTGACGACGTAAATCTTAAGGCCATGAAAACGATAGCTGATGAGTGTAAAGTGAAAATTGGCTACTCAGATCATACTTTGGGGATTGAAGTTCCTATAGCAGCTGTAGCACTTGGAGCAACGGTTATAGAAAAACATTTTACCATGAGTCGGGAAATGGATGGCCCAGATCATGCAGCATCACTCGAACCAAATGAATTAATTGCAATGGTAAAAGCAATTAGAAATATAGAAATGGCCACTTCGGGAGCTGGTAAAAAAGAGCCAAGTAATAGTGAGAGAAAAAACTTGGTAATAGCTAGGAAAAGTATTCATTTGTCAAGGCACCTCAAGAAAGGAGAAACTATAGATGAGTATGATATTTTGCCATTAAGGCCAGGTGATGGTATTAGCCCAATGCAATGGAAAAAAATCATTGGGAGAAAAGTAAAACTTGACCTATCACGATTTCATAAGTTAAGTCCTGAGGATTTGCAATGAGTGAGAGGAGGAGAATTGGTGTACTGACAAGTTCTAGAGCTGATTATGGGATTTATAAACCACTGCTTTTGGCTTTGTCAAAAAGCCAGCAATTTGACCTTATAGTTATTTGTTTTGGGATGCATTTACTTGAAAAATTTGGTCTGACAATTAATGAAATAAAGCAAGATAAATTTGGTGAAATTATTACGGTAGGGGCACTATCCGAAGGTGATACCAAAAGTGATGTTGTAAAGAACTATGGAAATACTGTAAAGAACTTTCATGAAGTATGGGATAATAATCACTATGATTTAGTTTTTGCGTTAGGAGATCGGTATGAAATGTCTGCTGCTGTTCAATCTACAATCCCTTACGAAATAAAAGTTGCCCATATCCACGGAGGTGAAACAACTTTAGGTGCTATAGATAATATTTATCGACATCAAATAACCCTGGCGGCCACATATCATTTCCCTTCAACAGACTATTTTGGTAAAAAAATTGCCAAGATCACCGGAACTAATGAGAATATTTTCCCTGTGGGGTCAATCAGTTTAGATGGAGTCGATCATGAAACCATTCCATTCTGGAATGATGTAGCTGATCGATTTGCAATACCGAAAAGCAAAAGTTATGTTCTAGTAACCGTTCACCCAGAAACTGTAAATAGTCAAGTGAATTCAAGGTACGCTACAGTTATAGGTGATACATTACTTAATATTGCAAATGATTTTCATATAGTTATAACAATGCCAAATGCAGATACAACTGCTTCATCTTACAGAAAAAAGTTCAGGGAACTAAAGCAAGCTGAGCCTAATTCATTTTCACTAGTTGAAAGCTTTGGTAGACAGAATTACTTTTCTGCAATGAAGAATGCAGAGTACTTGTTGGGAAATACTTCTAGCGGAATTATTGAGGCAGCTTCTTTTGGTAAGTTTGTCATAAACGTTGGAGATAGACAAAAAGGAAGATTACGAAGTGATAATGTAATTGATGTACCCTTTGATCAGAACCAGATACTTATAAGTCATAAAAAACTTATCAAAAGGAAAGGTTATACGGGAGGAAATAAGTATCACAAGCCAAATACAGTGTCAAATATTATTAAAATAATCAATGAGAAACTTTAAGGACCATCTGATTCTAAAGGGATCTTCTATCAAAAGTGCCCTGGAGCAGCTTAATAACCTAGCTAGTGATGCTATTTTGTTTGTGGTTGACGAGCATAATAAACTAATTGGATCTGTGACTGATGGAGATATAAGAAGGGGTTTGTTGAAGGAGATAGGGATTGAACAACAAGTGGAAACTTTATGCCAGGGGAACCCAAGGTTCGTAACAAAGGGAGATGTTTATCTGGATCAGATAGTCAATTACAGAAGTCAGAGTATAACGATAATTCCAATTTTAACCAAAGATCATATTGTAACGAATGTAATCAATTTAAGGCATTTGAGATCTTATTTACCGGTTGATGTTGTCATAATGGCCGGTGGTAGAGGTAGTAGGTTACGACCCTTAACTGATACGGTTCCAAAGCCGCTTTTAAAAGTGGGCGGAAAACCAATAATTGAGCATAACATTGAAAGACTGGCACTTTATGGAATCGATGATTTTTGGTTGTCGATCAACTATTTAGGTTATCAGTTGAGAGAATATTTTTCTACTGGGAGGGAAAGAAATGTTCATATTGAATATATCGAAGAATCGGAACCTCTTGGCACAATTGGATCAATTGCTTTGATCGAAGAATTTCATCATGACTTCATTATGGTAACAAACTCTGATATTTTAACTAATCTTGATTACGAACATTTCTTTTTAGAGTTCATTTCCAATGATTCTGATCTATCTGTGGTTACTATACCTTATAAAGTAAACATACCTTATGCAGTTATTGAAACAGCTGATGGAAGAACCATAAGTGACTTCAAGGAAAAGCCCACGTACACCTATTACTCAAACGGAGGGATTTATCTCATGAAAAGATCTGTAATAGACATAATTCCGCATAGTAAATTTTATAACGCCACTGATTTGATGGAAGAAATGATCAAAAAAGGGATGAAGGTCACTTCCTATCCATTTGAGGGGTATTGGCTTGATATAGGCAAACATGAGGATTTTAAAAAGGCTCAAGAGGATATAATAAAAATTCGTTTCTAATGCAGAATATACTAGTGACATTATGTGCAAGAGGAGGTTCTAAAGGAATTCCTGGTAAGAATATCAAAATACTTGCTGGGAAGCCGTTAATAGTCTACAGCATCAACCATGCGAGAGAATTTATAAGCAAATTTGGTGGTGAAATAATTTTAAGCACTGATAGTAAACAAATTATTGAAGTTGCATCGGCATATGCTCTAACTTCAGATTATACAAGACCGACTTCTCTAGCAACAGATCTTGTTGGAAAGATTGAGGTCATTCAAGATGTACTTAGATATGCGGAAAGAACGAGACAGAAGAAGTATGACTATATTCTTGATCTTGACATTACCTCACCGTTAAGAAACATTAATGATTTAACGGAAGCCTTTAAATTAATCACTTCAAACCATGATGCAACAAATATTTTTTCAGTCAATTCTGCAAATAGAAATCCCTATTTTAATATGGTTGAGTTAAAAAATGATGGATATGCGAAACTTGTTAAGGAGGGTAATTTCTTAACTCGTCAATCTGCTCCCAAGGTTTACGATATGAATGCTTCATTTTACATTTATCGGAGAAAATTTTTTGATCAAGATAACAAATCGGTGATTACTAATGCTTCATTAATTTATGTGATGAAACACACTTGTTTTGATTTAGATGAACCACAGGATTTTGAAATAATGAATTATTTACTATCTAATGATCGCTTGGACTTTGCTTTATGAAGGTGTTAGTAATTGGATTAGGTAGTATTGCACAAAAGCATATACGGGCAATTCGGAGTTTAGAACAAAACATAAAAATATTTGCCCTTCGATCATTAAAGGGGGTGCCTGATGAGGATGGGGTTGAAAATATTTATAATTGGGCTGATGTGCCCGAAATAGATTTTGTAATAATAAGCAACCCTAGTTCTCTTCATTATGAAACGATTGAGAAAGCTATAGAATTAAAAGTACCACTTTTTATTGAGAAACCTCCTCTAGTCAGTCTGGAAGGCGCAACCCAACTGATTAATAAAATAGAGGTGAACGAAATAGCAACATATGTTGCTTTTAACATGAGATTTCATCCTGTTATAATTTGGACTAAGGAATATATAAGGAATAAGAGAATTTTAGAGGTTTTTGCGTATTGTGGGTCCTTCCTTCCGGATTGGAGGCCAGAGAATGACTATAAAAAAGTTTACAGTGCCAGACAGGAACTTGGAGGTGGAGTTCATCTTGATCTTATTCATGAGATTGATTATTTAATATGGTTGTTCGGTAAACCATTAAATAGTTCTAATCAAATCAGAAAAATTTCTGATTTGGATATAAACTCAATCGATTCTGCTATCTACATACTTAATTACGAAAAAAGTGTAGTCCAAATAATGCTTAACTATTTTAGGAGAGATCCGCAAAGAAAAATTGAGATTGTATTTGATGATCATAGCATTATGCTCGATTTAATTAAAGGATTGGTAAAGTCCTCAGGAGGAGAGATACTATTTGAATCTCATCTTGCAAGTTCAACAACTTATTTTGAACAGATGAGATACTTCATTGATTGCCTGAAATCGGACACTCTACCTGTCAATTCACTTAAGGAAAGTTTGGAGACGCTTAAAATTTGTTTGAATGAAAAAGCTTCATAATAAAGTAGTAATAGTAACTGGCGGAAGCGGATTGCTTGGTAAAGCAATAATTGATGATTTGAATATGCATGGTGCGTTCGTAATAAATCTGGATATTAATGTAGAAAAGGACCTGGCAAATGGGGTTTATTATTGTGATATAACTAATGACCAAGAGATTGAGGAGGCAATACAATTGATATTACATAAATATGAAAATATACATGGTCTAGTTAACAAT
Source organism: Fulvivirga sp. (assembly GCF_040220315.1). Taxonomy (GTDB): domain Bacteria; phylum Bacteroidota; class Bacteroidia; order Cytophagales; family Cyclobacteriaceae; genus Fulvivirga. The sequence goes on along the minus strand of NZ_JAVJUY010000129.1, from coordinate 4,680 downwards.
GCTTATCCAAGAACAAATGATTGGGGAACCGATTTTGAGGATATTGACCCAAGCTCATGGAGAAGGAATGTCGATTGGCAATTAAACAGTTATTTTGTTATTTCACAACACGTATTAATGCAAATGCGAAAGCAAAATGAAGGTTCAATTGTGAATATTGCATCCATTTATGGTGTGGTAGGAAATGACATGAGCCTATATGAAGGGACGACCATTAAAACAGCAGCACCCTATTCAGCCATTAAAGGTGGTTTGATTAATCTGACAAGGTATCTTTCTTCTCAATATGGAAGGTTCAATGTAAGGATAAATTGTGTTTCTCCTGGTGGAATTTTTGATCATCAGGACAAGAAATTTGTAGAAGCATATGAGAAAAGGGTGCCTATGAAAAGAATGGGCAATCCAGATGATATTGCTCCCTCTGTTTCATTTTTGCTATCTAATGAATCTAAATATATTACCGGGCAAAATATTATTGTAGATGGTGGTTGGACAGCCATTTGAATGTCACTTCACTTTAATTAATTCAAGTTACATATGGAGATTTTGATTTTAGATGTCTCAACTACTATTACACTGCTTCATGAAGCAATCGCCTTGAGGAGTGTTGACGAAGAGCTAAACATAAGTGTAGTTTATTTTAATAAAACGAAATTTAAAAAATCTCGGATACCAAGTAAATACTACATTTCGTTCGATGATGAGTTGGAAAAAGAGGACTTACTCAAATCAGAAATTTTGGCAAAGGAAATTTATGATAAGTATAATTTTGGAATTTCTGAGGCACTCTACTTAGATCGATATCGAAAAAAAGATAGAGTGCATAGTCAGTATTACCTCAGATATTTGCTTAGAATCGATAGCTTATTGTCCAATGGAAATATTTCAGCAGTTATTGGAGAAGTGGCACTTGGATATGAAGTAATGACCTATTATTTGTGTAAAAAGTATGACATACCCTATTTGGTTCCATCAAATATATATGCTTTCTCGACTCCAAGGATGGTATTCTTTGATAGAGAATATTCAGATAAGATAATCAGAAAGGTTGCTGAGTATCAAAGGAATTTAGGACTTAATGTTGAGAAAGATTTGATCAATAGATTGATTGAAGAAAGAAAATCAATAGACATCAATAGGGGAATAGGTTCTCAAATGTTGAATTTTATAGACAGCGATGTTCTAAAGAGGCTATGGTACAATCTGAAAAATTATCAAGGGGCAGATTATCGAGAATCTTTACTATATAAATTCAATAAAAGAGTTGGAAATTTTATCAATAAATCTATCAATCGCATTTATTTCAATTATTTTGGGGCTAAGCTAGATCAAAATAAAAATTATATTTTCTTGCCGCTGCACATCCAACCGGAATCTACTCCAGATACTATTGCCACCTATTTATCAAATCAATTCGAATTGGCACGCAACATCTCATTGTCCCTACCTCCAAACTTTGAGCTTATAATAAAGGAACACCCTAACAACTATGGAGTAAGAAACATCTTTCAATTACTGAAATATGCACAACTACCCTATACAAATTTCATCTCTCCTAAAACATCATCAAGTATTATAATTGATCATTCCGAAATAGTCGTGACAATAGGAGGAAATGCTGCAATAGAAGCTATTTTAAAAGGGAAGAAAGCAATTGTATTGTCTAATATTCATCACTCAAATCTGTCAGGCATCTATAAAGCACGAAACTATTACGATTTGAAGTCCTTGATTAAATCTTTAGTTGGGAAGTCGATAGATCAAGATGATCGGGAAAATTCTCTTATCGAATATTATACAACCATATATAGTGGTTCATTTCCATGCGTATGGCATCAACCGCTTATGGCTAAGGATATATTAGAAAAGAAGAATATTGATAATATTTTTTTAGGTATCCGAAAAAGTCTTCAAGCCCTGAAGGGGTAGTGTTAACCACTTAGAATGATAAGACAAATCAAAGAATTAAATATTGTTTCAGTATTAATTCGAGTATCTGGTATGTCTGGAAAGTTTTTGATGGTTATAGCAATGGCGTCTAAACTTTCTCTTACGAGTGTTGGACTATGGGGATTAATTAGTGCATTTGTCCTCCTCACTACCTTTTTACTTGGTTTAGAGATGCATACATATTATACTCCAAAAATAAGCTCACAAGCTGATGATAATAGATTACTTATTCAAAATATCAAAGGAATTGTTTTTATCAGAATAATTTCGTTTTCGTTAATTTATATTATTGCACTTCCTATTATTGATAATTTTATTTCAGGATATGGTCTTGAAATTTTGGTCATTGTTATTCTTGACTCAACATCACAAGAAATCAATAGGTTTTTGGTTGCAAAGGGAAAAATAATTCAATCCAATCTTGTGATCGCGTTGAGGAGTGGATTATGGTGTTTTTTTGTTTTGGCCTTTTGGTATCTTTTCCAAATGCATGATAACTTTAATCTGGTTTTACTTCTTTGGGCAATATTCAGCTTTATCAGTGTATTAATTGGTCTATCGTTTGATTTAGATATTAGAAAAATCGAACAACTTAGAATCGATAAACTACTCGAGATAATTAATTACTCTAGATTTTATATTGCATCTAGTGCCTCCATGCGTTCAGCTTTTTTCCTAGATAAATTGATCATATCCTATTTCCTTGGTAGGGAATTGTTGGGTATTTATACCATGTTCCAGACTGTGTTTAATTCCATTTTATCGTTTATTGAGGCTGGAATCTTATCAAAATACTTCAACCATTCGTCCAAAACTTATTTCCAAAATGGCTTAGACGGATTGATTAAGTGTAGTTCACACTATAAAAAAATAATTTTAAGTTCTGCTTCATTTCTTATCATTTGTTTATTCTTCCTCCTAATATGCTATTTCTACTTTGTTAACCAAATATCTTTTTTACAAAACTGGTTGGGTTTGTTGATATTTATGCTTTCAGCTATACCTTTTTTAGTAGGCCAAATGGTGATGATAAACTTGAATATTCTAGATGCAGGACAGGAAAATATGAAGACAAAATTCTATTCTGCCTTTTCCTACTTATTATTCTTGCTACTTGCCTCATTCAAATTTGTTTCGTTTTTTGTTTTAGCCGGAGGAATAATGATTTTTTCCATCTTATCATGGCTAATATCTCAATATTTTTTTAATTCAATAACAAACAGATGATCAAGACACTTAAAATTGCATTGATTGTCTGGCTGATATTTTTTGTTATCCCAGTAGATCCTATCTATGATTTCAATCTATTTGCAGGTTTATATATTGGCGGATGTTATTTGTTTTTTTTTAGTGGTATTTTGATATATCAAGGCATATTTAGAAATGCGGAAAAGTCAAATACTAGGTTTGCTATTACAACAACACCAAATTTAGGAGTATACTTTTATTTAGGTGTTTTGGGAATGTTCTTTCGGTTTGTAGATCGCTATTATTTAAGAGGGATAGTTTTAAGTTCAGACTTTGATGAAGTACTCATGGCTCTTGATAATACTTCTATTACCCTAATTGGCATTTTAGGTAGCTTGCTGTTTTTTTTTTGCTACATACCTTTTCTTTTGGAGCTTTTAACCAAACGCCCGAAATGGATCTATTTTTTCTTATTTCTTATCCCAGTAATTGATTCAATTCTGATAGGTCAAAGGTTTCAGGTGTTGACTGCTATGGTATTGGCATTATGGGCCTTCTTTTACTATCGTTCGATTACATTCAAAAGAGTTATTTCTATAGCTGTTGTTGCTAGTTTGGTTCTTGGGATAGGCGTTGTTCTCATTATAATTCGGTATATGAACCATGGAATGGAATTATACTATTCCCTCACTGAATCTGGATATGCTCAGACCCTGCAACCAACTGATTGGATATTAAAGGGTCAGGATGAATCAATTGCAATGTTTTATATAAAATTCATCATCTCCAATATGGGTCAATATTTTTACCATGGGATATATGAGTTTAGTTATTTGATGGATTTTAATCCCCATATACAACCAAAGTTGGGGCAAAGCACGTTCAAGATATTATATCAAATAACATCACCATTAACCGGTTTCAACAAAGATTTTTGGGATCAACTCCCTCATAAAGGGATATATCTCAGTTATTTTGGACTTCTTTATGTTGATTTTGGCTTATTAGGCTTGTTTTTTCAATTTATTTTTGGTGCATTATGGATTCATTCATTAAGAATGGTCAAGAGTGGACAAATACATTATTTCTTGCTCTATTCATACTTAAGTTATGTAATAATCATGATGCCTGTAACTAGCATGATTAGTTATGGGTTGGGAAATAATATTTTAACAATTGCTTTCATTACAATTGCTATCGGGAACAGAAAATTTGTAATTAGACAACACTGAAAACTAATGAAAATTATCAAACTAACTGATGAATCGTTCTATGATGCCTGTACACGACTTGCCATAGAGATAAATAAGTTTAACCCTGAAGTGATTATTGGAATAGAGACAGGAGGGGCAGAAGTAGCACGTGCAGTTTTAGAGTCATTGGCTGAAAAATGTCATTTCGCCACAATTAAAATTCAAAGGAAAAGTACGAATACGATAAAATCAAAAGGTATTGTGAGAGCTTTAATAAAAAGACTTCCCGAATTTATTGTAAGAATTTTAAGAATGTATGAAATGACAGCTTCAGAAATTAAAGCAAAAT
>NZ_JAVJUY010000128.1:0-25420 GCF_040220315.1 Fulvivirga sp. | reverse complement strand
TAGATGTAACTTGGTTAGATAAACAACGTGTTTATGTGAGTTGGATGGAAGGAGCAACCATAATGGGGGCTCAGGTGAGCAAAAATGGTAATATTGTACGTAATGTGTTGGCGGAATCTTCAACTGCCAGAGATAGTGGTTTTCCACAGATAGAGTTCGCCTCAGGTCAATTAATTCTGGCATGGACGGATAGTGAAAGTAAAACTGTAATGACTAAAATGATTAAGCTAGAGCGAGATGATTGAAACTTCTCAAGGGCTATTAGAACAAATCTTTTCTTTTAAAAACGGATTAGAGTTGGTGACTGGTGTGTTGGGAGTATCACAAGGCTTTTATATAGTTAGAAATCTTAAATCAACAACAGCCATGCTTCACGCAGCGTTTGTTTTTGTGCTAGGTGTACATTTTATTCTTTTAAGCTTATCAAATACGTTCAATTTCCATCTAACATTTATTGCGAATGTTTTCCTCTACATGTATGGGCCATTGATCTGGGCTATGTGTAAATCTATTAATGCTGAAAGTACTCAGATGTATAAATGGCTGGCATTTTTTGGCGCAGTTGCACTATTGATATCACTAGTTTACCAGTTTATAGAGTTCAATAATTCGCTTATTGCTGCATTCATTGACCTTACATATATTAACGTATTTCTAATAAGTGGACTGATAATACTTAGAAGACATAAACAAAACATCCAAATTAATGTGTACCAATGGGCTTCGAGATTTATTACAATCTTTTTTATCACTAATGCATTTTACATGTTTGTAGCATATCTATTGTATACTGAAAATGACTATTATATCTGGTTCAAAACACCTGTAGCCTTTCTTTTTACATTTCTTTTGATTTATAATATAGGAGCTTTATTCTTGGATAAGAAGGTTCTCTCATTCTTAAAATCGCCAAAAACACTTCCCACGATTGAAGGGCTTAAGGATAGGGTTGAAAAGTTGATGAAAAGCAAAAAACCATTTCTTAATTCAGGTTTGCAATTGCAGGATTTAGCAGATGAATTAGGTTATTCAGGTCGTGAAATATCGTTAGTTATAAATCAAGACCTCAATAAGAACTTCTATGATTATATTAATGAATTGAGAGTGTCATATGCATCAAACCTAATCATAAATCAACCAAATTTGCTTATTAAGGAGGTGATGTATGATTCTGGTTTTTCTAATAAAGTGACATTCAATAAAATATTTAGAGACAAATTTGGATGTACACCATCTGAATTTAAAAATAGCTTAAAATAGGTAAGCCTGCACCCAGATTTACCTTTCCTAATCCAATCTCTGGTACATTGTAGCTAAATTCAATCAGGACTCTTTTTTAAACCAAAACCCAAATTAATAATGAAAAGGAAAGAGTTTTTAAAGAAAATAGTGGCAGGTTCAGTGATTGCCATTCCATCTATGGCTATCATACAATCGTGCGGAGATGACGGAGGGGATGATCCTCAGCCTACAACACCAACTACGCCCACTACACCAGTAGATCCACCTAATTGTATTGATAATGGAACTTCAACGAACATTGGAGCAAATCATGGCCATTCTATTACAGTCTCTAAAACTGCTGTAAAAGAAGGAAAGGAAAAAGTGTATTCTATCAAAGGAAGTGGTACTCATGATCATACTGTTATTATCACGGCAGCTCACTTTCAACAGCTTGCTGGAGGAGGGACAATATCAGTTCTATCAAGTTCAGATAATAGTCATACACATTCGGTAACTGTGAGTTGTAAGAGCTAGTATTTTTTAATTAGGAGTGGATAATTTAATCCACTCTTAAATTAACCTTGTGAATGATTACTTTTGATTTCTTACCACGTAGCTCGAGTTTACCAAGTTCTGTTGAATCAATGGTAGAGATATTAGGTAAATGTTCTAATAAAGTTCCAGATACCAAAAGCTCAGCATGATATTCATTGCAGCACTCCTGAATTCTGGATGTAGTATTTAAAACGTCTCCAGAAAAAACGATTTCTTTTTTTAGTTTTCCTATTTCACCAGTTGTTACAGTACCGCAATGTATTGCGGCTTTAAATTTTGGGATCAAGCCAAAATCATCCATATACTTTTCAGACTTGTTTTCAATAGCAAGTTTAATTTCGTAGAAACACCTAATACAATTATTATTTTTAAGTCCAGCTTCTAAAGGCCAGGTAATAATCACCTCATCGCCAACGTACTGATATATTTCACCATATGTGTTAATAATGGCGTCAGACATATCTGAATAGTACCTGTTGAGCAGTTCGTAGTATTTTATATGGCCTAAATTCTCAGCAATGGTGGTCGAAGATTTCATGTCCATAAACATAAATATCCTTTCTTCTACCCTGGGTTTGTGATACTTACCACGAACAAAATTGGCGAATACGAACATACCGAGATTATTTCTTATTTCTGCAAAGAAGAGTACGATAATAAACATCACACCTATGTAAAGCACGATGGTTATGAATGTAGGATTGAGAACAAACCGCCAAACGCTCGAAATTACCAGTTTGTCTAAAGGGCTGGTATTAAAATAGGACGCTGTAGAAATGAATGAGAGAACAACCAGAAAGAGAACAATGAGTATGAGATACAGCAGTGACTTAAGAAGTATTTTTATTCCAAAAGATCTGTTTTTAAAAAATCCATTGAAGCCAAAAGTCTCAATAAGGCCTACAATAGCGCCAAGCACCAAGGTGCCAACAAAAATAATTAAGAAAGAATCAGAAGGGTCATAGATATTTTGTGTTGTTGGATAACTGCCAGAATTACCCAATAACCCATACTCAACAATGGCATAGAGCTGCCCAAATACAACCCACAGCAAAATGAACTGTAGAATTTTATAAGCATTATGTTTTTGTTTCGGAGTCATCTCAATATGCACCACTTGCTCCGCCACCGCCAAACTTACCACCTTCGCCTTTAAACTTTGTGTCTATATCACCTACTTTGCTTAGTGTTTGGTCGATAACAATCGACTCTAAGTTTAAACCGTCAGTTAGATTGTTATCAGGCTCTGTCGTAATATTCCACTTCCCATTTTTAAAATACCTCATAGCAGAGTATGCTACAGCTAATAGCGCTATGCCTCCCAGTAATAATGCTAACTCCAGACTCATCAAATTGTGATAGTATTTAATTGAAAATACACCCACCGCAATTAGCGCAAGTCCCAAATTTAGAAATATGAGCTTCTTGTTTTTCAAACCGTGGAAAATGTATAAAAGGGGAATAACAATGGTAAATCCATAGAAAAACAGTTTAATTGCTTTTGGAAAAGCATCTACCAAACCTAATTCAGTACTCAATTCTGTAACCACAAAAATGTTACCCGAAAGATAAAATACGATAATGGATATCCATTGAATTACTTCCCAACATTCCTGATCAGCCTCAAACTCCACTTTGCTTGCTTTGGTAGTTGAAAATCGGTAAAAAATAAAGGACAAAAGCATCAACCCAAAAGGAATCAACAATAGAAATACACCTCCTAGTTTATGAAATAAAAGAAAAAAGACAGAATAAATAGAGAAAAGGGTAAGACCGTAAAGTAATCGGTCTTGATAGATTTTTGCAGGCAAGCCTAATAGCGGAATAAAGAACAAACAACTCTTGAGGGGGTCATTAAAGAATACAGTTTCAAAAAGTATAAAAAATGCCAAACACAGAAAACCTATCCCTCCGTAAAGTAGTGCATCGTCAATCCCACTTCTAAAATTCTTACGATCATCAATAATCACTTTCTGTAGGAAGAATAGCAAACCTACCGCCACGATTAAACTAAAAACCCAGCCATTCTGCTCACTAATTACATCTGACAACAGTAACCCAAGAAAACCCAAGGCGGAAGAAACAATAACATAAGTGAGTATAAAAAGCCCAATATTTACGAAAATATTGGTTGTGTTATAGGCAGGGCCCATATTTTTTTCTATTACTGAATGCTCTTCATTAGAAACCAACCCTTCATTTTTTAACTCATTCAAGTGTATTTTATGAAAATAGTTGGCCTGTCTTATTTTATCATACCCCAGCATCTTCATTCATTTTTTTATGGGCGCTTCTCAGAAATTTAATGGCATAAATAGCTGTGGCTATAAAGTAAGTCATTAACAAATAAGCAGAAAAAATATAATCAGAATCTATTCCAATAAATACTTCAACAACAATATAGCTAATAGCTATATAGGTATAACCGAATCCAAATAACAAAAAGTAAAATGATTTATACGTTTGGGAATACCAATAGGCAAATAAAATCAGTGGCGAAATTAAGAGCATCCATATCCAACCGAAAGAAAAATTAAAACCGGCAGCCAAAATTGCCACGGCACCTAAATGCATCCCAAAATTATAATAAGTAAAGTGGAAGTGTGCTTTAAATTTTTCCTTGACTGAATAATAACCCGCTCCTATTAATATAACGCACAGTAGCATACCAGTGATTACCAGATTGGTCGTTGAAAAATCGTTTTCTGTAAATAATGACTTTGGGGTAAGTGATATTCCTAACCAGGAACAAAACAAGGTTATGGCCAATGATAATACACCCAGATGGTCGAAACGGTAGGCTATGCCAAACAATACCATTGCAGGAAGAAAGGTAGCCATTCCGTATCGTTCGCCAAAAATGGAATATTGAAATTGCAAATACCCTTCAAAAGTGAGAAAGAGCAATGTGCCAAACAGTACAATATAATCAAACCATGGGTTGGCAGGTTCAGATTTATCCGCGCTAATATCCGGAGCCTTTTTAAACGAATAAACAAAGCACGCTATGCAAGTAAGTCCTATTAAAACTACTATTGAGAGGTGGCCAATGGTATCTATATTTTCATAAATGAGGATCCCAAGAGCCGTGGCTATCAAAGTAACTCCTAAATACAGAAGTATTCTTATGTGCCAAAAAATGGATAAAGGCTTTCCTTCAATGTAGGAGTCTAGCTTGCCATGAGTTTCATCGTTGATAACGCCATGTAACAGAAGGTATTTTAAGGTTCTTTTCATGGTGTCTTATTCAATTGGCCCCTCAGCTCCACTATCCAAAACATATTTCCATGACCCATCCGTCTGCTTTTTCCAAATAGAAACATAGTAACCAATACTTGTTTGCTCTACTGAATCGCGGGTGGTAAAGTAATATTTACCATACGTATAACCTAGTTCTCCAGATTTTGCTATTTCTGCCTTTAAAGGCTTCCAGGTAAGCTCAATTTTTGAATCATCAATTTGAGCAAAGGATTCTGATAAATCTGATTTACCTATAATAGGATGCTCACCCTGTCCCAGTTTTACCACATCGGGGTCTGCATAAAATATAAAGGCCTCTGCCATTCCATTTTCTTTAGACATGGCTGAAAATTCTGCGTCAACATCCAACAATATTTTAGAATCTACAGCTGTATGAGGGCGCGGATTACAGGCAAAAAATAAAGCCAGTACAAAAAAAAGCAGTCTAATCATTTTTAAAGTTTTGTTGATAAAAATTTATTGGATCATTTGTGTTGGTTAATGAGTCCCACAATGTTTTTCTTACTTCTTTATATAATTTGACGGAGTCATGTTCATGAGCAATCATATATCCAATTACTCCATCGCAAGAAAAATATTCAATTTTTGTAGGCACATAGTACCTGGAAACTTTCATTTCCTCCTTTACCCTAAACGTAGTATTTCTAATCAATTCAATATTTTTTTTAACCACACTGGTGAGTGTAAGCTCATGGCAATCTGTATTTTCTGGACTCATCTCAAAATTATGTTCCACTTGCCCAAAAGCTTGAGCAGAAAGAGATAGGAGTAAGCCCAATATCATTAAATTTGAAGTTGGCATGATTAAAGATAGTAATTTTACTCATTGCTTAGTTTGATATATAATTTTGAAATCGATGAAAAAACAAATTATAATAACACTACTATTTATTGTAAGCATTTCTGGTTTTGGCCAGGACAAAAACGAAGAAAAAGCCCAGATGTCGGATCAACTGACAATGGCGGTGTTATGGTACCAACAGTCGGCCGAAATGAGGCAGGCCTATTATCAGGCTTACAATTACGCCAAATTGCTGGTAGACAATAAGTTAGCAACTATTAAAACGAAAAGGCCATCGGCTGTAGTACTTGATATTGACGAAACAGTTTTGGATAATAGTCCATATGAAGCGATGCTTATCGATAGTGGATGGACATACACTGGCCGCACCTGGAAAGCATGGACTGATCAGGAGCGTGCTGAGGCACTTCCCGGTGCATTGGACTTTGTGAATTACGCTAAAAAAAAGGGAATAGAAGTGTTTTATATTTCTAACCGTAATGTGGATGAGTTGGAATCAACCATAAAGAACTTGAAAGGCAAAGGCTTTCCTAATGCTGACGAACGGTTTATTCAACTCAAACAAGAATCTAGTGACAAAACAGATAGAAGGGAAAAGGTTGCCAATAAATACGAAGTACTTGTTTTTATTGGTGATAATTTAACTGATTATTCCGAAGAATTTGGAGATAGGGATGCGGATATGGGCAAAACGTTGGTGGATGAAAAGAAAATGGAGCTACTCAATAATTTCGTTATGTTGCCCAACCCCATGTACGGAGAGTGGGAAAAAGCTATTTACAATAACGATTACTCAAAGAGTGATTCTGTAAAATTAGAATTAAGAAAATCACTATTGATACGTTAAAACCAGCTGCCGCCCAAATCCCTGAAAGGCCAAGGAATGGCAGCAATAATTATTAATAGGCCAAGTAAGTAAAATACCATGATGGATTTAAATTTCTTGCCATCCATCGCTGTTCTTTTGGCTTTACTGTAACCAATGGTAATGAGAGCAACAGCCAGCACCATCATAACCACATGCTCTACCAAAAAGAAGCGTAGCACATCAGATTTCATAGATGCTGCATCAAATACTACTTTAGGACTGATGAAATACAAGATGAGCCCCAAAACAAACTGTATATGAGTAAAAATAAGTGCAAATAGCGCTTTTTTCTTGTCTTTCGCGGAGAATGTTATTCCACCCCGTGTCTTACCAAAGCTATTGATAATGGCGATCACCAATGTAGCTAATACTAACCACCTTAAACCAGAATGTGCACTTGTTAAAATCTCATACATAGTGTTAATGGAATTTATTTTGATAAAGATACTTTGGAAATGTTCTACTTCAAAATATCTATTTTAGCTTTATCCCGGCTATATTCTTCTGCCATTTTAACAGCTTCATAAGTATTAACAATACCTCCGGTTTTGGATAACTCTGAGAAGGAAATCAATTCAGAAGTGCCTGGCCTATACACTTTTCTTTTACCATGAATTACTGCTGATGCAAGGATAATCTCTTTGATTTCAACAGGAGTTAATTCTGGATAGTACGATATTAAAAGCGCAGCAACGCCCGTTACCATGGGGGCGGCCATACTTGTACCATTATAAGCTTCGTAAGAATTATCGGGTGTGGCGCTATAAATACTTACTCCTGGAGCAAATAAGTCAACCCCCTTTTTACCATAATTAGAGAAGTCGCTGGCGAATTCTTTATTCGTTTTTGAAGCAGAGGCACCCACTTCAATCCATGTTGTTATTTCTTCTCCGTTGCTTAAAACCCTGGACGGATAGTGAGTTACTGAATCGATGCTTAACTCTTCATTACCAGCACCATGTACTATGAGCACTCCTTTTTTCTCTGCATAGCGTGCGGCACTGTCTACCAAATGCTTATTTGGAGAGTATTGTTTGCCAAAACTCATATTTATTATCTGTGCACCATTATCAACTGCATAGTAGATGGCATTAGCCACATCTTTATCGCGCTCGTCACCTTCAGGCACAGCTCTTATAGGCATTATACGAACATTATCTGCAATACCTTTAATGCCAATATCATTCGTTCTTATCGCGCCAATAATACCTGAAACATGTGTTCCATGTGATGGGTCTGGCCCCAATACATCATTATTACCATAACCTTTCTCAGTTAAGTTAGTCAGGTCATCTCCAACAACAGAGCGGTAATCTGCCTGCAAATCTAAATTCTTCAATTCCTCTTCATATAATTCAACTGCTTCAGCAAATATATTGTCTACCGATCCATAGTATTGATTTACAATTTTCATGAATCGTTTGGCATTATACACCGATGAGTCTTCATCAGCGAGGGTAAGAATACTTTCTAGTTCGAGTGAATCCTGATTGAGTTTCTTTTTGAGAATAGAAGAGTAAATAGTGTGGTTGTAATCGAGCTGCCTGAAATAGTCCAGGTTTTCTGCTACTTCTGAATATTCTTCTGTATATTTCTTCTTCACCTCTTTATATAACAGGTACTCAGGGTTATCAATAGTATCTATATGCGCTGAATCAGTACTGTATTTTTCATCTAATTTCTTGTAAATTCTCGCATACTCATATGTTTCAAAGTGAACATTTCCACTTTGGCTACCTATGAAATTCCAGCCATTCACATCATCTATATATCCATTTAAGTCATCATCTATTCCATTATTGTCAATCTCATCTTCATTGATCCAAATAATGTCTTTTAGGTCTTCATGGTAGATATCTACACCGGAATCTATGACAGCTACAAGTACTATTGTAGATTTTTTATTCTTTAAAATAGTGTTATAGGCTTTTTCAGTACTTGTGCCTTCTACTTTATCCTGCTTAGGATCTAGCAAAAACCAATTGTTAGGCTCAGATTTACCATCAGAACCCTTTTGTGCGATTATATTATGTATTGAAATCAGAATCACAAATAGTGTGATAATCAATCCCCTCATATCCATTAATTATATGCCTTCAAAAATTCGGTTAAACTGTAAATGTAGTCCATTTTTCAAGTTTTAATAACATACAGTTCACAGTAAGGTTACGAATTCTATTAAAACCAACTAATTCGCCTAAAAACTTACTTCAGTAGGCTAAGCGTATATTCTGATTTAGTGCGCAGTTAATATCCTATTACATTTGTTGTGTAATCAGTTAACGAGTTGTTAGAATGATGTATTATATCTGCTTATTGTCGCTGGCTTTATTTTTCGGAGCATTCTTTTGGGCGGTGGCCAAAGAAGGTGGTATAAGTATCAAATGATATAGCGCTTAGCTTACATTTCTTCAGTTAATTCTTCGGATAATCTTTCAATCACTTCCTATTTTTCAAGAACATCTGTTACTTTAAGATGTTGTATAGAAGAAGATGATTGCAGATCAAATACAAATATCAGAGCGGTTTTTGGCTGTTCGTTCACAAACAGAAAAAATCTGTGAGCCACTTAAAATAGAAGATTATGTGGTACAACCCATCGTGGATGTTAGTCCACCCAAGTGGCATTTAGGGCATACAACATGGTTTTTTGAAACCTTTATTTTAGTACCTAATCATACAGGTTATCAACCATTTGATGCTAATTATAACTACCTTTTTAATAGTTACTACGAGTCGGCTGGGGCAAGGGTAATTCGAACAGATAGAGGAAACATTACCAGGCCGGGAGTGAAGGAAGTAATGCAATACAGAAGCCATGTGAACCACCATATGATTGAGTTTCTCAATAGTAATTACAGCACTTCATTGAATAGTCTTATCGAGTTAGGTTTACAACATGAACAACAACACCAAGAGCTACTTATTTATGATATAAAATATATTCTTGGCAAGAATCCACTTTTTCCCGCTTACGGTAAATTAAATGAAACTGGCGAGGTGCTTAAAAGTGAAAATAAGTGGTTAACGATTGAAGAAGGAGTATATAAGATTGGTTATAATGGTAGGGCGTTCAGTTTTGATAACGAACATGGAAGCCACAAAACATATTTGAATAAATGTGCTCTTGCCGATCGGCTTGTAACTAACAGGGAATACCTTGAGTTTATAAGTGACGATGGGTATAAAAACTTCAGATATTGGCTTTCTGATGCATGGGAATGGGTAAAAGAGAATCACATTGAAGCACCTGAACATTGGCATAAAGTTGAAGGACAATGGAATCATTACAACCTTAATGGAGGTTTAACACCGTTGATTTTAGATGCTCCAGTTATGCATATCAGCTTTTTTGAGGCTGATGCTTTTGCCAAGTGGAAAGGTATGAGATTGCCAACAGAACAAGAGTGGGAGGTAGCATGTTTGCGTTACGGAAAGATAGATGCCAATTCCAATTTTAGTGACAATGGAAAATATGCTCCTCAACCAGCCAAAAATAATCAATTGTATGGCGATTGCTGGGAGTGGACAGCAAGTGCTTATAGGCCTTACCCCTATTATAAAGCTCCTGAAGGTGCGGTTGGCGAATACAATGGAAAGTTTATGATAAACCAAATGGTGTTAAGAGGCGGTTCTTCTGCTACGCCAAGAGATCATATCAGGCCAACTTATAGAAATTTTTTTCACCCACATTTAAGATGGATGTTCTCGGGCATTCGATTAGCTAAAGATTTATGATTGATACAAAAATGAGCCAATTTGCTATTGATGTGCTCAATGGATTAAAGGATTCGCCCAAAAGATTGCCGAGTAAATATTTCTATGATAAGAAAGGAGACAAGCTTTTTCAGGACATCATGCAGCTGGATGAGTACTATCTGACACGGACAGAATACGCCATTTTTAAAGATAATAAGGCCGATATATTAAAAACTTTTGCCCATGGTGTAGAAGCTTTTAACCTGATAGAATTTGGTGCGGGTGATGGGTATAAAACCAAAGTGTTGCTCCGTTATTTTCAGGACCAACAGGCTGATTTTACCTACATGCCTATTGATATATCCGGAAATGTATTGAATATACTCGAAAGGGCATTAAAAGATGAAATGCCTGATTTGCAAGTTCAACCTATGCAAAGTGATTATTTCAAAGCATTGAAAGAATTACAGGATAGCCCCAAGCGAAACGTAGTGCTTTTTTTAGGCTCTAATATTGGGAATTTTACTGACGAGCAGGCTGACAAATTTTTAAATGAGTTAAACACGTCTTTGAAGCAAGATGATTTGCTGTTTATTGGGTTTGACCTTAAGAAAGATCCTGATGTTATCCTGGCTGCTTATAACGACCCAAAAGGAGTGACCAGGGAGTTTAATATGAATTTGCTCGATAGAATTAACGATGAACTTGAAGGTAATTTCAATAGAGCTAAATTTTTACACAAACCTATATATAACCCAATGACAGGCACTACCTCGTCATTTCTGGTAAGCACTGAAAAACAGACTGTTCAAGTTGTAGGCACTACCTTCAATTTGGAAGCTTGGGAAGCCATACACATGGAAATCTCCCAAAAGTACGATCAGCGCATGATTGAGCGACTTGCTAATAATTCAGGATTTGATATTGTTGGTGGATTTACTGATGAAAGGAAGTATTTTTTGAACTCTGTTTGGAGGAAGTAACAATTCTAAGGCTGTCTCAAAAGGGTCAGCCTCTTTTTTTATCCAAAACCTTATTTTGGTTCTATTATTCAACGCTGGGAGTCTCTTTGAACTCTATGTTGATTTTGACCATTTTAGATCATAAAAAGTTTCTTGAAAGGACTTACTGACCTAACTTTTTTAAACCAAAATATATTTGACGTTCTTTTTTAGTCAAGTACTTTTGAGACAGCCTCCTTTTATTACTACTCCTGTGCAGCTACTGGCTTATCCAAATCTTCACCTTTTATTTTGGCTTTAATTTTAGCTTCCAGCTCTTCCATTAATTCCGGGTTGTCTTCTATAATTTGCTTCACTGCATCCCTTCCTTGGCCAAGCTTATTGCCATCATAAGAAAACCATGATCCTGCTTTGTTTATAATATCCAGTTCAACACCTAAATCAATAATCTCACCCACTTTAGACACGCCTTTTCCGTACATAATGTCAAACTCTACCACTTTAAATGGTGGGGCAACTTTGTTCTTCACCACTTTTACCCTAGTTCTGTTACCGGTTAAGTCACCCGTATTTTCTTTAATCTGACCAATTCTTCTGATATCCAATCGCACCGAAGCATAGAATTTTAGCGCATTACCACCAGTAGTTGTTTCTGGGTTACCGAACATGACGCCAATTTTTTCACGAAGCTGGTTAATAAAGATACACGAGCAACCCGTTTTGTTAATAGTACCTGTTAGCTTTCTCAATGCCTGCGACATTAATCGTGCCTGAAGCCCCATTTTGCTATCACCCATTTCTCCTTCTAGTTCACCTTTAGGTACCAAAGCAGCAACGGAGTCAATCACAATAATATCTATTGCACCAGAGCGTATTAAATGTTCGGCAATCTCAAGGGCTTGTTCGCCATTATCTGGCTGTGATATCAATAAATTTTCGGTATCAATACCAAGTTTTTCGGCATAACTTTTATCAAATGCATGCTCAGCATCTATAAAGGCTGCCAGGCCTCCTGCTTTTTGCGCTTCGGCAATGCAATGCATTGAAATGGTTGTTTTACCAGATGACTCTGGCCCGTAAATTTCTGTCACCCTTCCGCGCGGTATCCCACCAATCCCTAAAGCAATATCAAGACCTAATGAGCCTGTAGATATGGCTGGTACATCAAGTACTCGCTCATCGCTGAGTTTCATTACCGCACCTTTGCCATACGTTTTTTCAAGTTTATCAATAGTTAATTGAAGGGCCTTTAGTTTTTGATCTTTCTCACTCATTTTATATCAGATTTGTGGTAATACTTTAGGCGGTGAAGTTAATTAAATTGCCAATATTTTTAGCAAAATCATATAAATTTTCTTACAACTGTCGCCATTAGATAGCGCACTTCCTATATTGCGTAAAATTTAGCTATGAGGAGGTTTTTACTTTTATTTTTTGCCCTTGGGTGTTTATCAGCATCAGCACAGTTAAACAATACCATGTTTGATCAGCGCAAGCAGGTTAGTGAACAAGACTCTGGTTCGTTGTTTCTCAACTTTAATGCCCTTGGGTTCAACAAAAACAACGAATATTTTGGCAAAATAGCTGATGGGTATACACTTTTTGGGTACCAGGTAAATCCATCCTTGGCATTTATGCCCACTGCTCACACGCGGTTCGATGTTGGAGTGTACGCCCAAAAAGATTTTGGAAACGATGATTACACAGAAGTGCAACCTACTTTCACCTTTACCTATAAAATGGGTAGTTCAAGATTGATATTTGGAACTCTGGAAGGGGCCACATCACACCAGTTAATTGAGCCGCTGTATGATTTTGAAAATGTATTGGTCAATCGTTTAGAAAACGGATTACAGTTCAATACCATTAACGACTGGCTGTTCTTCGATGTGTGGCTCGATTGGCAAAATATGCTCTATGCTGGAGAAAATGATCAGGAAGAGCTAACAGGCGGCCTTTCTGCCAGGTATTTTTTGGTTGACAAGATTATTCGAGTGTCAATTCCTGCGCAGTTAGTGGTAAAACATCTCGGAGGTCAGATTGATGTGAGTGATAGACCGCTTCAAACATATGTAAACACAGCCACTGGTATTACGCTGGATTTTCTGAGGCCAGACAATAATTTAATCAATAGTGTAAGGTTAGACTCTTATTATGTAACGTACAGCGATGCGTCAGGCGAACAGCTTCGCCCTTTCGAAGATGGTGATGGTTTTTATATCAATGCAGAGGTGAAAAGTAAAATAGGTCTGGAGTTTATGGTCAGCTACTGGCAGGCCAATGAATTTTTATCGATACAGGGAGGACAGATTTATCCAAGCGAGTCAAGTACGGTAAAAAACCCATTTGTTATTCAGGAGGATCGCGAGTTGGTAATACTACGATTCATGCATAATATGAAACTTTCCGATCGCCTTACTCTCTCCAGCCGTTTTGAACCCTATTTTGATTTAATAAATGATCGGTTTGAGTTTTCACATGCTTTCTATCTGAATTATACTACTGATTTCAGATTATTAAAAGGCAAAAAGTAGGATGAAAAAAGGCTATAAAATTTTACTATTTTTTGCTTTCCTATTATTAGCATTAATCTTTAGTTATAGTGAATTGATCATCTATGGCTTGAGGCAAGGCAAAGGCCAGTGGCACATTGTATATTATGCGAAACCAGTCGAAGATTTTCTATCTGATACCACTGTAGATCAATCCACAAAAGATAAACTCAAGCTCGTACAGGATGTTCGTAAATTTTGTGTTGCTGATTTAGGCCTCAGCGATACTGAGAATTATACGGAAATGTTCGACCAACAAGGCGAGCCTGTATTATGGGTAGTTACAGCCTGCGAACCTTTTAACTTTATTCCTTATCAATGGAAATTTCCGGTGGTAGGTACGGTACCTTATAAAGGATATTTTGAAGAACGATTGGCTTTTGAAGAGGCTGAACGTTTAAAAGAGCTTGGGCTAGATACTAATATCAGAACGGTTGGTGGTTGGTCAACGTTAGGGTGGTTTAAGGATCCGATATTAAGTGAGATGCTATTAAGAAGCGATGGGGATTTGGCCAACCTTATTGTACACGAGTTGGTGCATGCTACAATTTTTGTGAAAGATAGTGTGGAGTTTAATGAGAACCTGGCTTCTTACATTGGTGACAAGGGCGCTGAGCTGTATCTTAAAAGTTCAGGAAATGAAAATGGGCTGACGGAATATATTCGAAGCAAAGAAGATCAACAAAAGTTTGTCAATCATATTTTGCGAGGCTTTCAAAAACTAGATTCACTTTATACTAAAAATGCGAAAGCAAGCATCGAAGTAAAGAAATCATTGAAAACGGAATTGATTGACTCAATTATGAGCTCATTGGATACGTTAACCTTAAATGATCTAAACTATTTGAACAAATTAAATGGCTACCAACCTAATAACGCCTATTTTATGTCTTTTAAAAGGTACAGGGCAAAACAGCCGCAGTTAGATTCTCTATATACTGTTCAATTTGATTCTAATCTCATTAACTTTATACAATATTTCAAAAATCAATATGCTGCAGAATAATGAAAAATAAGAGAAGCGCCATATTGCTCGTTTTCTTGTCTGCATTACTAATAAGCAGCGATCAATACAAATCTTACAGAAGTATACCAAACACAAGCTTTATTCCGGGTGAAGTGATTAATTACAAGGTGCATTATGGGTTTGTGAATGCCGCTGAAGGTAAAATGGTGATTAGCGATAAGCTCTATGAGGTGAATAATCGTAACTGTTACAAAATAGACGTATACGGAAAGTCAATTGGTATGTTTGATGTCTTTCTTAGAATAAGGGATAACTGGGGCACATATCTAGACACAGCTTCTATTATACCCCATAAGGCATATCGGTATATTGAAGAAGGCAAATACAGGAAGAAAGAAATTGTTAATTTCTATCACTTCAATAAAAAAGTAGAGGTGATTGATTTTGATAAAAAAAAGGAAGTATGGAAGCCAGCCAAAGAGTTTGAAGTGCCAACCTATGCACAAGATATGGTAAGCGGGTATTACTACCTTCGGACCTTGGATTTTGATAAGTTAAAAGAAAACGAAGTAATACTACTAAAAGCCTTCTTTGATGATGAAGTATATGATTTCAAAATCAGGTTTATTGGCAGGGAAGAAGTTAAAACAAAAATTGGCACAATCAGGTCGATAGTTCTTTCGCCTATTATGCCAGAAAACAGTCTTTTTGATGGTGAAAATTCAATAAAGGTTTGGATCTCTGACGACCGCAATAAAGTGCCTATTAAAGTAAAGGCGCAAATGTTTGTAGGAGCAGTAGAAGTAGATATACAATCTTATGAAAAAGGCGACATTAAGTAATTGTTAAATAAACAATACGCATTTTTTAATAAAACAATTAATCAATACTTTTGACTCGTTTTTTGGACAAAATTAAACACTAAACACCTCTAATATGGGAAACAAGCAAGAGTACAAAGTGCTTGTTGTAGATGACGAAGAAGCAATTTTAGAATTGCTAAAGTACAATCTCGAGAAAGAAGGCTACGAAGTAAAAACTGCTCCTGATGGAGTAAAAGGTGTGGAGATAGCCAGAAAATTTCTACCAGACATAATTCTTCTTGATATAATGATGCCCAAGCAAGACGGTGTAGAAACGTGCAGACAACTGCGTGAAATCCCGGAGCTGTCGAGTGCATTCATTATATTTCTTACCGCAAGGTCTGAAGAATATTCTGAAGTGGCAGCCTTTGATGTTGGAGCTGATGATTACATCACAAAACCCATTAAACCAAGGGCGTTAATGAGCCGTATATCTGCCTATTTCCGTAGAGATGTGCAAAAACAGTCAGTAACTAATCAAATAACCATTGGCGACCTGGTGATTGACCGTACCAGTTACACCATCGTGTTAAACGGCAAAGAAATTAGTCTGCCTAAAAAGGAATTTGAATTACTCTATTTTCTTGCGCAAAACCCGAATAAGGTTTTTGGTAGAGATGAGTTGCTTCAAAATATCTGGGGTTCAGATGTATATGTCTTAGCCAGAACGGTCGATGTACATATTCGAAAAGTCCGCGAGAAAATTGGAGACGATCATATCACTACCGTTAAAGGAGTAGGGTATAAATTCAGCCTTAATTAAGGTCAGTGAATAGCTCCAGGGTAATAGCATTATTACTTGCTGTTTGCATTGCTGCGGTAACTACTGCTTTTCTTTCCTTGTTTGATGAGGTCACCTCTACGGCTCTCATCGTTACGTTCCTCATAAGTTTTTCCGCCTCCTATTTGTTGGGGTTTATGATATTGGAGTTTCTCATTTTTAGGGAAATTAATAAAATATACCAATTATTTGAGAAGCTTAGAAAAAAGGAGCTCAAAGTATTAGACGATCAAAAGTCGAACCCACTAAATCCATTGAAAAGAATCAATGATGAAATTTTCAGTTATGCTGCCCTCAAGCAAAAAGAGATTGATGAGCTTAAAAAAATGGAGGCTTTCAGACGGGAGTTTATTGCTGATGTGAGCCATGAGTTAAAGACCCCAATATTTGCAGCGCAGGGTTTTGTACACACCTTATTAGATGGTGCTGTAAAAGATAAATCGGTTCGTACCAAGTTTTTAAAGCGTGCCGCAAAAAGTCTTGATGGCTTAGATATGCTTGTTCAGGATTTACTTACCCTTTCACAAATTGAAACTGGTGAGATTAAAATGCACTTGGAGTATTTTGATATAAAGAATCTAGCTGAAGATGTGGTAGATCAGTTTGAAAATAAAGCGGAAAGAAAAAACATCACACTTTCATTTGCAGAAGATACACCTGAGCAGGTAATTGTTCATGGGGATTGGCAACGAATTAATCAGGTGCTTAACAACTTAATAAGTAATGCCATTAAATATTCACCGGAAGATAGTCAGGTAGAGGTTGGATTCCGCATACTGAAGAATGATGTGGTAACGTATGTAAAAGATAATGGTGAAGGCATCCCATCAGACGATGTAAAAAGAATATTCGAACGTTTTTACAGAGTAGATAAAAGCAGGTCAAGGGAAAAAGGCGGAACGGGGTTAGGCCTGGCCATTGTAAAGCACATTTTAGAAGAGCATAAGTCTAAAATAGAAGTTAAGAGCACGTATGGTAAGGGGTCAGAGTTTAGCTTCAAGCTCGCGAAAGGCCAGTCTGAACCATTGTTTCAGAAGTAATATTGTTTCCTAAAGTTCATACCTTTGCCCAATGGGCAAGAAAATAAATTTTAAAGATCTGGTGATATGGGAAGATAGTGATTATTGGGTGATCAATAAACCTCCATTTATCTCTACTCTAGACGATAGAAATGATCCTGTTAATATTCTAGGCCTTGCCAAAGGGCAAAACCCGAATGCCCACGTTTGCCATCGGTTAGATAAGGATACTTCCGGACTATTAATTATAGCCAAAAATGATGAAGCCTATCGTCATGTGTCTATCCAGTTTGAGAAGAGATCCATTGGAAAAGTGTACCATGCTGTTGTAGATGGCATTCATGATTTCAAAGAGAAGGTGGTTGAAGACAAAATCCTGAAACTTTCTAATGGGACTGTTCGCATAGATAGAAAAGGCAAGGAAGCTAAAACTACATTTAATACATTAAAGGCTTATAAACTACATACATTACTAGAATGTAAGCCTCTAACAGGCCGAATGCACCAAATTAGAATTCATTTAGCAACAATCGGAGCGTCTATTTCTGGAGATGCTCATTATGGTGGTAAGCCATTCTATTTATCTTCTATTAAAAAGAAATTTAATCTTAAGAAAGATACAGAAGAACAACCATTAGTAAAAAGGCATGCGCTACATGCCTATAAACTAACATTTTTGAATCTAAAAGATGATAAAGTGGAGGTTCAGGGGGAGTATCCTAAGGATATGAGAGTACTTATCGAGCAGCTTGAGAAGAATATTTAAATATTTCAGTGCCTCTGTTGCATATAATAATGAATCAATCTATCTTTGCAATCCCTTTTTGAGGGGAGTACTATATATTGTCAAAATATAAAGCTTTAAAAGCGTGGATAATTTAAGTTATAAGACGATTTCTGCTAACAAAGCAACCGTAAACAAAGGTTGGGTTATTGTTGATGCAGAATCAAAAGTGTTAGGAAGATTAGCTAGCGATGTAGCTAAAATCATAAGAGGAAAGAATAAACCAGACTTTACTCCTAATGTTGATTGTGGTGACAACGTAATTGTTGTGAATGCTGACAAAGTAAAGTTAACAGGTAAGAAATGGACTGATAAGGTTTATGTTTCTCACACAGGATACCCTGGTGGTCAGAGAAAGTCTACTCCTAACGAGGTTAAGAATTCTAAGTCTTCTACAATTCTTGTAGAGCGTGCTGTAAGAGGTATGCTACCTAAAAGCAGATTAGGAAGAGCCTTATTTGGCAATTTATACGTGTATGAAGGCGCAGAGCACCCTCATGCTGCACAACAACCAAAAGAAATTAAATTATAATAATGGAAGTAATAAGTTCAATAGGAAGAAGAAAGACTTCGGTAGCTAGAATTTATGTTACTGCGGGTAAAGGCGCTATCACTGTAAACAACAGAGGTGTAGATGAATACTTCCCTGCTGGTATCTTACAAACTATCGTGCGTCAGCCTTTGAATATCGTAGAGCAAGACGGAAACTTCGACATTAAAGTAAATGTAGATGGTGGCGGACCTGCTGGTCAAGCAGAAGCTATCCGTTTAGCTATTTCTAGAGCTCTTGTGGAAATTGATCCTGAGCATAGAAGTCCTCTTAAAAAAGAAGGTTTCTTAACTCGTGATCCTAGAATGGTAGAGCGTAAGAAATACGGTAGAAGAAAAGCGAGAAGAAGATTCCAGTTCAGTAAGCGTTAATCGTTTACCTAACTCAGAAGAGAAAACAATTAATATTAATGGCAAATAAATTAGAATACAAAGACTTACTAGATGCTGGTGTTCATTTCGGACACTTGACGAGAAAGTGGGATCCCCGTATGGCTCCATATATCTTTATGGAAAAGAACGGTATCCACATTATCGATCTAAATAAGACCCTTGAGTGCCTCGAAAAAGCATCTTTTGCACTTAAGAACATCGTTAGATCAGGAAGAAAAGTATTATTCGTAGCTACAAAGAAGCAAGCACAAGACATCGTTGCTGAAGAAGCTAAGCGACTTAACATGCCTTTCGTTACAGAAAGATGGTTAGGTGGTATGCTTACAAACTTCGCTACTATCAGGAAATCATTGAAGAAAATGTCTTCAATTGATAAATTGATGAAAGATGAGTCTTACTTAAACCTTGCAAAGCGTGAGCGTTTGATGATCTCTCGTGAAAAAGAAAAGCTGGAAAGAGTATTAGGCGGTATTGCTGACCTTAACAGACTTCCTGCTGCACTTTTCGTGATTGACGTTAAAAGAGAGCACATTGCAGTAAAAGAAGCTCAAAAACTAAACATCCCTGTATTTGCAATGGTAGATACTAACTCAGATCCTAACGGAGTTGATTTTGTGATCCCTGCAAACGATGATGCTTTCAAATCAATCTCTTTAATTACTAACCACATCGGTAAAGTAGTAGAAGAAGGTTTAGCTGAAAGAAAGAAAGAAAAGGATGAGGCAAACCAGCAAAAAGAAGAGGAGGCCAAAAAAGCCGTTGATACTGCTGAAGAAGCTAAATAAACACACTTGATATAAAGGATTGAAAATTGAACATTGGTCAAGTGCTGATGTTCAATTTTTTTTAAAACACATATTCAATTTTAAAATCTTAATTAAATAGAACCATGGCTATTACAGCACAAGAAGTAAACAAGCTGAGACAAATGACAGGTGCAGGAATGATGGACTGCAAAAAAGCATTAACAGAGGCTGAAGGTGATTTTGATAAAGCTATCGACATTCTAAGAAAAAAAGGACAAAAGGTTTCTGCATCTAGAGCGGACAGAGAAACTACTGAAGGTTCTGTATTTGTAAGAACAAATGCCGATAACACTGAAGGTATTTTAGTAGCTCTTAATTGTGAAACTGACTTCGTAGGTAAGAACGAGGAATTCTTGGCATTAGGTCAGTCAATATTAGATGTTGCATTCGAAAACGATGCGCCAACTAAAGAAGACGTACTACAATTAAAAGTAGGAAGCCTTACTGTAGAGGAGAAGATTACTGAAATGGTAGGTAAGATTGGTGAGAAAATCGAAATCAGTGAGTACGTAAGATTGAAAGGTGAAGCTGTTGTTCCTTATATCCACGCTGGTAACAAACTGGGTGTTCTGGTAGCATTGAAAAATGTAAACGGAACAGACGTTCAGGAAGCTGGTAAAGATGTGGGAATGCAAATCGCAGCAATGAACCCGGTAGCAGTTGACCAAGATGGTGTTGATCAGGAAACAATCAACAAGGAAATTGAGATTGGAAAAGAGCAGGCATTAGCTGAAGGAAAACCTGAAAATATCATTGACAAGATTGCTCAAGGTAAATTACAGAAGTTCTTCAAAGACAATACTTTGTTGAATCAGGCCTTTGTAAAAGATAACTCTTTAACTATCGCTAAATACTTAGATAGCGTACACTCTGGCCTAACAGTCACTGAGTTCAAGAGAGTATCTATAGGATAAAAATAGAATTCATATAAATTTTCAAGGGACTTTAAAAAAGTCCCTTTTTTTGTATATCTATTTTTTTAAAATCACCGTTTAAACGCTCTGAAGTTACTTTTTAACTAAAAAACAAAAATGAAAAAGTTTAGCATTTATATGCTTTGCGTAATCTCACTTATTGCCACAGGATGTGGTGATAGTGATGAGTCTGGTACACCACAATTAGGTGTTGTTGAGGCTAAAGAATCAATGGATGATTTATCTGATGACTTATCTGCCGATATTGTAAGTATTACTCAATCTGAGGGGGTTGAGGCTGTTGGTGATTTATTTACATTAACCAATTTAAGTGATCCATTTAATGGAAGAGTAAGTAATGAAACCACGAAACAATGGTTCAAAAATAGAGCTAGCTCTTTAAAATCAATTTTCTCACCTAAGAAAGTAGGTTTTTCAAGAACAGAAGAAGACGGCTTTAATTATTCAGGTAATCTTGGCACGTATGATTGGAATTCGGATGAAGAAGTTTTCGAAAAGACAAGCAGTGCTGGCCAGATCATAATTATCAACTTCCCTTCAGCGGGTTCTGCTACAAACGATGCTCAACTTAGAATCACATCTTATGATGAAGAATTATTTGAGGATGAGTTTGATGCCTACTACATGCCGACTGAACTTACAGCTGATCTTTCAATTGATGGCACTAAGCAAATTGAGTTAGATTTTTCAGCTGAATACAATACCAATGGAGATCCAATTTCAGGTAATATAAGCTTGTTCTTAAATCCGTATACGTTTACTGTTTCTTTAAATAACACTAACTCTACTAGTACAGTAGGTAGCATTTCAATTAAAGAAGATGGTGAAACTATTATGTCAACCACCACTAATATTACTTTTGTGAGTGCAGCAAAAGAGGAAGTGAAAAATATAGATGGAAATGTGACTTACAGAAACCTCAAAATAACTGGAAGTATCAATGTGCAAGGTATTGAGTCTTCTGAAGAGGTGGATTATAACAACTTTGTTAAACTAGTTCTTTTTGACAATAACAATAAAGTGGGTGATATCGTCTTTGTAACTGAAATTGAAGATGGGGAAGAATACGATGTTGCATATATTAAATATGCAGATGGTTCTAAAGAAAAATTAGAAGACGTATTAGCTCCAGTGATAGATGAGTTTGAAAACTTCCAAGATGAAGTGGAAGGTTGGGGTTAATTGAAGATAATAAAAGGAGGCCTAGGCCTCCTTTTTGCTTTTCGAACCTCTATTAAATGTTTCGTTAAACGTTTTTCTAATTTCCTCCCCAGCTTTTTCAAACGACTTATCAATATCATCAAATATATCTTGATGCTCATCTTTGAAAGTTTTGAATTCGTTTTTTAGCTTTTCTCCGTTGCGCTTAAGTTCCTCAAACCGGTCTTTAAACCTGGGGTCATCAGTTCCTTTTTTAACATCAGAAATAAGTTCATCAATCTTTTTGCCAAGATTCTTAAATAAGTGTTCGGCTTTGCCTTCTGGTCTTCTACCCATAATCGTACTTTATTACTTTTACTTAAGTATACGTAAAATAAATTTTTCGTTTAATTTAAGGCTATGTCTTTAGAGCAAGATCCTATAAAACACATAGCCAGGTTAATTGAAACTAAATCTGCAGTTAAACAACAGACCTTTAGAAACCTCTGTCAAAATTTCAAAACCCTTGAAAAAGAAGCCAAAAAAGTGGTTTCAAAAATAAATGCAGAGCTAACTAGCAAAGACAAAGATGTGACACTTGCAGTGACAAGAATTAATGATCGGGAATTTCATGTGAAGGTAGCTGGTGATCTTTTGGTTTTCCTGATGCACACAAACATCATAATTTTAGATTCTGCCCATGGGTATAATAAGAGTCCATTTGTTGAAGAGAATGCAATGCGCAAATATCTTGGTCAGATTAATATCTACAATTTTATGGCAGATTCATTTAAATATAACAGGTTGAATGATCCCGGCTATCTAATAGCAAGGCTATTTTGTAATTATGAAAACCATTTTCTGGTAGAAGGAGAGAGGCAGCTGAGCTTCATGTACGAAAAGGTGTCCGAAAAACCAATCTCAAATACAGATTTAAACATTATTGCACAACTAGTAATGAGTCAAAGCATTGATAATGACTTAGTTACAGCTCCATTCCCTGATATTCGTGTTATATCATTGCATCAAAAAATAGAAAAAACGCAAGCCCTTGGGGGAGGTTATAAAATTGGTTTTCAAATGAGCTATCAACAGAAAATTGATTAAATGTAAATATGTAGTGCCTGAGATTACCTTAGCCGAATTCATGTGCTTATATTTGCGTTAATGGTAGCCAGGAAAATAGTACTCTCTTTAGTGATAACCTTCTTTTGTTTATCATGTGCTTCTACTCAAAAGAGAAATGGCAAGATAAAACCAGGAAAGCCCATACCGTGTCCACAAAAAGACTGCTAACGCGTGAGAAAAATAGTAATAGCTATCGATGGATATTCAGCATGTGGAAAAAGTTCTACAGCCAAGGGCGTAGCATCTGTTTTAGGTTATACATACATAGATTCTGGTGCAATGTATAGAGCAGTAACGCTCTATTTTGTCCAAAATCATGTGAGCATTACCAATATATCTGAAGTTAAGAAAGCACTTGAAAACATTGATATTACCTTTATTGTTAATGACAAAACCGGATTATATGAGACGTATTTGAACGGGCTCAATGTGGAAGATGAGATTCGTAAAATGTACATTTCCAAGCAGGTGAGTCAGGTGAGTAGTATCAAAGATGTGCGAGTTGAAATGGTAAGTCAACAACAGAAGCTTGGAAAGAAGAAGGGAGTTGTAATGGACGGGAGAGATATAGGTACTGTTGTATTTCCTGATGCAGAGCTTAAAATTTTTATGGATGCAGACATATATGTGCGTGCAGGTAGGCGCCAACAAGAGCTTTTAGAAAAAGGGCAAATGATTGAGCTTGAGGAAATAATGGAGAACCTAAAAGAGCGTGATCGCATAGATACCACGCGTAAGGAAAGTCCTTTAACAAAGGCACAGGATGCGGCTGTTGTTGATACGACTTTCAGAACATTGGAGGAGCAAATAGAAGAAGTAGTTAACCTTGCTTTGAGTAAAATACTCAATGAAGATATTTCGTAATAAGAACTTGAAAAAGAGTAGAATATAATTTGACTTAAATTAAACTAATCGATTTTTATTGTAGCAAAAATTATTAATTTTGACTTCGATTTTTCATCGATAGATTTGAATCTAACAGGAAAGCATGTCTAAATTCATCAAGCTAAAAAAAGGGTTTGATATTAACCTAGCTGGCAAAGCAGAAAAGAAAGTTGCCGATATAGAACAACCGGAAACTTTCGCTTATAAACCCACCAGTTTTCACGGGATTCTGAGACCAAAATTAATGGTCGATGAAGGTGACAATGTAAAGGCGGGAACTCCTATTCTTTATGATAAGAAGAATGATAAAGTGATGCACGTAGCACCAGTAAGTGGTGAGGTGGTTGAAATCAGAAGGGGGGCAAAAAGAAAATTACTGGAAGTAGTAATACTTGCCGATAAGAAAGTGGAATCCGTTGAGCACAAGAAGCATTCAGTGTCTGATATCGCTAACTTAACGCGAGACGATGCTCAAGATATAATGCTGAAGTCAGGTACTTGGGTAAACCTTGTTCAAAGGCCCTATGGAGTAATAGCCGATCCAGCTGAATCGCCAAAAGCCATTTTCATTTCTGCTTTTGATTCGCATCCACTAGCACCCGACTATGATGTACTTTTCAAAGGCAATGAGAACTATTTTCAGGCAGGCCTGGATATACTCAAGAAATTTTCTGAGAGCGCAATACACTTAAATATTCATGGGGAGAATGAGGTTTCTCAAATTTTCTCTCATGCAAAAAATGTAACACTCAATAAAGTAACTGGCCCACATCCTGCAGGTAACGTGGGTGTTCAAATTCATCATATTGATCCAATCAACAAAGGAGATATCGTCTGGACGATTAATCCTTATGGGGTAATACAAATTGGAAAGCTATTTCTTGATGGCGTTTACGATGCATCTAAAATTGTTGCACTTACTGGGTCGGAAGTAAACAACCCGCAGTACTATAGAACATATATTGGTGCTTCTATCAAAAACATGATCGCTAACAACATTAAGAGCGACAATGTGAGATATATTTCCGGAAATGTGCTTACAGGTGAAAAAATTGAAGACAATGGACATATTGGTTTCTTCGATCATCAGGTAACTGTAATACCGGAAGGAGATTATTATGAGATGTTTGGTTGGATTAAGCCAACAACTAATAAGTTAAGTTTCCAAAGAGCGTTTGGATTGTTGTCATTCCTAAATAAGAATAAAGAATTTGTTGTTGATACCAATGCCAAAGGAGAACCAAGAG
>NZ_JAVJUY010000127.1:0-7890 GCF_040220315.1 Fulvivirga sp. | reverse complement strand
ATTTCACCCTTATAGGCCTTTAAACCACAGTTAAAATCATGAAGTTTAATGCCTGAAATTTTCCGGGTAACGTAATTAAAGAATTTGGAGGGAATGGTCTTGGTAAACGGGTCATGGCGCTTCTTTTTCCAGCCGCTTACCATATCAAAACCTTCTTCTTTTATCTTTTTGTATAGCCCAGGAATTTCATCCGGACTGTCCTGCAAATCGGCATCCATGGTAATGACAACACTACCTTGTGTTTGTTTAAAACCACTGTTTAAGGCTGCCGACTTGCCATAATTCCTATTAAACTTTAATGCTTTAATGTGCTCATTTTTGGTAGCCAGTTGCTGAATAACATTCCAGGAAGCATCATCACTCCCGTCATCTACCAAGATAAGCTCATAAGAAAAGCCATGTGAGATCATCACACGGCTTACCCATTCACATAATTCAGGCAATGATTCCTCCTCATTATATAAAGGAACCACAACTGAAATATCAATTTTTTGCATATTTAAACCTCTAAGGCAGGATTATTATTCTTTGTAAACGCACTTACAACCAAAGATATAAGAAATCCGAAAAATACAGAGGCTAATAAACCCATAATGAGTATAAACTCAGGTGTCATAAATGCCTCCGACATTTCAAGGGCCTGCTCAATTTCGGCATCACTCATACCATTGTCCATCATACTCTCTATTTGTTGTTCCTTTATCGTATCCATAAAACTTGAATCGATGAACTTAATATAAGAATAGGCAAAAACAGAAGAAAGTGCCCCTGAAATGGTCGCAATTAAAGTTCCAATTCCTAATCCCTGACCATAGCTCATAAAACCATCACCGCCATCTTTAAATTCTTTATGTGCTAAATAAAAGACGATAATGGTAGGTATATAGCCTATCCATTGCATTGCTGTATTACCTTGCAAGCCCGATACGGCTGAAATTAGAAAAAGTGCAATTGAAACGATTCCGAGAATGAGTCCCCACTTTA
Organism: Fulvivirga sp.; assembly: GCF_040220315.1. Taxonomy (GTDB): domain Bacteria; phylum Bacteroidota; class Bacteroidia; order Cytophagales; family Cyclobacteriaceae; genus Fulvivirga. The sequence continues at coordinate 6,906 of NZ_JAVJUY010000127.1, read as the reverse complement.
TAGAAACAGATTTTACAGTTGTTAGTTGTTCGTTGTTTTCCATTATTATTGTTTTAGGTTGAAGTTATTTCAAATGTATTAGTACCATCGCAAAATGAAAAATTACAATTAGTACATGGTAATTTATCTGGATTATCGGTAAATCCCAATTGTGGAGTGTTAATTGGTAAACCTTTTTTCAGACTTTCTCAGTATTACTGCGATGATAATCGTGATGAAAAATCCTAATAGCGTGCTTTTAATGAAGTAATCTACGCCCAAAACGAAAGGTGTAGATTCTTTAAGCATTTGCACCTGGGCATTGTACTGCTCCTCCGTAAGTGTAATTTTTCCCTGGTTTACTATTTGATCCTTATCTAACTCCAAGCCACGAATGGTACCTTCAATATAATCGGCAAAGAATTGGGGTTCGATGGATGAAAACAACACTACAAAAAAACCTGCCACCAAACCGATAATTACATAAATGCCAATTCCTACCACCATACCTTGCCAAAACTGTAAAAACCCCTCATTGAATTGTACCTTAAATTCCTTGATTCCAAAAAAGATAAAGAGGGCAAATAGGATAACCCTAACATCAAAGAAAATTGGAATAAGCAACGGGTGCTTGCCAGTATAGTATAGAAAAACAATCACTACCATGGCCATAACTGAGCCTATTAGTCCATATTTTATTGGAGTGGAATAAATTGGCTTCATGCTTTACTAATGTATGATTGACCGTTGTTAAAGACAGCAACTGCTTTACCTGTAAGATCCTGATTGAAGTAAGGAGAATTCACAGATTTTGATTTATTAGATGCTGCGTTAAGCTTCCATTTTGCACTGGGGTCAAAAAGTGTGAGATCGGCTTGTACTCCTTCTTCTATTGGACTATCATCTAATCCCAATAGTTTTCTTGGGTTAGTTGTTACTTTTTCAATAAGCACGTGCAGTTCAACCTTTTGGCTTAATGCAGCAATATTAGCGGCCACTGTTTGAAGAGATGTTATCCCAAAATCCGCCAAATCGAATTCCAGTTTTTTGCATTCCTCATCATGTGGGGTATGATTAGAGACAATCACATCGATGGTTCCATCCTGCAAACCTTTAATCAAGGCTTTGTTATCTTTTTGGGTTCTTAAAGGCGGATTCACTTTATAAGAAGTATCGAAATCGACCAGCGCTGAGTCGGCTAACAATGGCTGATACGATGCAACATCACAAGTTATAGTCAAGCCTTTTTTTCTAGCCGCTCTAATTAGCGCTACTGACTTTTCAGTTGACAGACAAGATAAGTGTAACCGTCCACCCGAATATGCAAGTATTGATAAGTTTCTTTGAATAATTAAATCCTCAGATAAATTAGGCATGCCCTTCATTCCTAACATGGTACTTTCTATACCTTCATTCATCACGCCAAACATATTCAGATGAAGGTCCTCCGCCCTATCAATTAGTAACCCATCAAATTTCTGAAGGTACAGAAGCGATTTTAATAAAATATCGGAATGCCAGATAGGCTTTAGCCCATCGGAGAAAGCAACCGCCCCGGCTGTATGCAGGTCAATCATCTCAGTAAGGTCTTCACCTTTCGTACCTATAGTAACAGCTGCAATAGGGTGCAATTGAACAAGCGACACAGGGTTTTTACTGTTAATGTACCCAACATCATTTTTTGATTGTGTAACAGGCTGATTATTTGGTAGAACCGCCACGTGGGTAAAACCACCATCAGCTGCAGCATTTCTTCCAGATTCCAGGTCTTCCTTATGCTCCAGTCCCGGGTCAGCCAGCCAGGCCCTCATGTCTACCCAGCCATTGCTCAAAATCATTCCCTTCCCGTCAATCGTATTTTTAACCTCCTCCTTAATCTTTCCAATTTGTTTAATCTCCCCTGCCGAGATGAGCACATCCACTAATTTGCCATGGTGGGAAGATGCCTTGTTGGAGATTGTAACCGACTTAATAAGTACTTTAGTCATAAATTATTCCGAGTTAAGGAAAAAACCTGATTAATAAAACCTCTGACAGCAAAAATACAAGAGCTAGCACAATTGCCAACTTCCATAAAGCAGTGCCATGATACTTGTTTTCTAATTTTTTTCTAAAATCAACTTCATTGGCTGTTGCTAATACCTGTGTGTTTCCTTTGAATAGCTGATCTAACGCTTCTATCGAATACTGATCCAAAATGGATTCTGATTGAGGCACATTAAATGCTAATGTTGTTATCGTATCTGTATTAAAAGTAAGATTATAAAATCCTGCATTCAGCTGGTTAGAAGGTATCTGAAGCTGCACAGAGTTATTCAGGATTCGCTGAGGTGGAATAAATTCCACTTCGTCATTTGAAAGCTTAAGAACATTATCTACTCTAACTGAATCTATTTTAACATTAATGTATTCATCGTTTGTATGATAGTAGAGCTTGTTCGGGTCTCGCTCACTTTGTGCCGCCAGTTTGTACATTACCGGAACAAATAAGGCATGATTAGCGAAGTTGCTAAACTCAGTACGCAACGGGGAGGCTAAAACAAATAATCCTTTTTTTATTTGACGTAGGTACGAGCTGCCATTTTGAAAATTGAGGTACGCGGTTTTATCGTTACCTAATGATAGCACTGGTTGTGCCTCAGGCATCTGAAACCTTGGGTTTTTCTCTTCAAATACGTTGTCATAAAATGGGTCATTAAAATCTGGTGAAGCAATTTTATACTTACTTTCCGCTTCGGAATAACTTACCGTGACACCTAATAATCCTAGAGCTGTTAGATCCGGCTGCTCATTCGGAATAATGAGTACGTTGCCATTATTCTCCAGTTTTTTCTTCAGGGCAGATACCAATGCAGTTGATAAATTCAGTTCATTCAAGATTATAAAATCGCTCTTTTCCAGCGTATTATAATTTAGATTACTTACATCATAGCTTCTAAAATCAAAAAGATTGATGTTGGCATATACTTCTTTGATGTATTTAGATGAACTCTCGTTCCTGATCTCCAGCACTGAGATCTTATCTGTCTGATTGATGACAAAATACAAATCATTGTCAAACGTAACAGGGTATTCCTCGATACTAACCCGGCCTTTATTTAACTTTTTTAAATTATAGCCTATATTAAAAGAAATCTCTCTACTACCTAAGGCAGGTATATCCACAAGGGCAGTTGATACTTGCCTGTTATCCATAAAAATTTTTACGCCTAATCCACTCACATCGACTTCCCCTCTATTCTTTATACTGACATTGAGTTTGAGCTTTTCGCTGCCGATAAGAAATGGGTTTTCGATATACAAAGAATCAATAAATACATTAGAGTTGGTTGCAAATGATTCTGGAATTAAATTCAGTTTCATTTGATCAACCAGCTGATGATTACCATCGCCAAAGGTTGATTTCTGAAAATCACTCATATAGAAAACATCAATGGTATCCTGATCGGTATCACTTGCCAATCTGTTCAACACTTCATGTGCCGATCGTGATACGCCTGTTAATTGAAGTTTAGTAAGATAATCCTCCACCTCCGAAGCACTTTTATAGGTGATTGAAAAAGGCTCAAAATCGTTAGTTAATAATTTAAACGTTGTGCCTTTAGGGTATACTTTCAATAATTCATTTGCCCTGTTAATGGCTGAATTAAATGCTGAGCGTCCGTCTTCTGTTTCATTAGACATACTAAAACTATTGTCGACATAGATGGCCACTTTAGTTGAAACAGATGTATTTCCTTCTCCTGGCAAAATAGGCTGGGCAAAGGCCACTATTAAAAAGAAAAGAAAGAGTAAGCGCGAAAGCAAAATCAGGTAATGTTTCAGTTTCAACTTCGAGCTGGTAGCATCTTTTACTTGTTTTAAAAATCGTGTGCTTGAAAAATAGACCCGCTTGGTTTTACGAAAATTAAATAAATGGATGATGATGGGGATGGCAAGTGCAAAAAGTCCGTACAGTAGCTGAGGTCTTAAAAAATCCATTCGGTGGTAAAACTAATAATTCTCCAATTCATAACGTGAGTACAAAGTAAAAGATGCCAGAATAATTTATTAGATTTAATTGTAAATCAGTCGGTAAAGTACTTGAAATCTGCACTCAATGTTATCATTTATTCTGGGACATCCGATTTAAATGACCCACACCTCAACCGTAGAATATTATTTTCTAATGTAATATTTCTGACCCTGCCAGTAGTGTATGGCGCCTTCATGATTTTGGATATTAAGGCATACATTCAGCCCATTTCTGATATGAATTTTGATCAATTCACTGTTCCTATAACCATGGTATATTGCCTAGTTGGGATATACTTGAATAAAATAGGTTTCTCTTATCTAGGGCGATTTTTATTTTTAATTCTTTGGCCATTGCTAATGCATATTTTGCCAATTATTATACTTAATACTCCAGAAGATTATTATCTGGCTTATCCTATGGGTTTAATATTTCATTCAGTTTTAATTCAATTAATAATTTCATCAAAAAATGAGCGAGGCACCTACCTTTTTTTCATGCTTCTAAGTCTTGTACTAATAATACTTTGTAAAGATTTTCTGTTGTATTATGATTCGAACTACACTCAAATTTTAAATGATACGCTGATTACATCTAAATACTACTCACTGGTAGCTATATTGTATTGGCTACTATTTAATGCCATTACATATTATGTAATTATGGTGTTGGATCAATTAATTGAAAAGAATGAAAAACAACAATTAAAATTAATAGAGAATAATGAAGAATTAAACTCACTAAATATTGCTGTTGAAAACATTAACAAAAGCTTAGAGGAAAAAGTAAGGATTAGAACTTTAGAGCTTAACAATGCCAATGAAAAACTATCTTCTTATGCGTTTCACAATGCACATTTAATTAATGGCCCTTTTTGTAGAATTAAGGGTCTTTTAATGCTGAAAGATTTAAATGCAATAGATGACATTGACTTGAACGAAAAATTAAGACAAAGTATACAAGAACTTGATGAAGCCATACATGACATGCAAGTCAATTTGAACCAGGCTGATATTAAAAAGTAAACCTATTAAGTTGTAAATAACTAATGGAAATTCTTAAACTCCAAAGGCGAGCAATGCTCGCCTTTGAGTTGGACTGTCATTAAACATGATTGTTCATCTTCAATGTACTAGTACCATCTTTTCTGTGAGTACCTCACGAGTCAGTGACTCCCTGAAGTACACTATGAAGTTAAGTAGATAATCGAAAATAAAATATGACCAAAATCATGATTTGATTATTTTTTTCCACCAATCATCAAAAGTTCATTCAGGTTGATTTCAGTAACGTACTTTTTTTCACCAGAATTGGTCTCATAAGATCTGTGAATAAGCTTGCCTTCTATAGCCACTTCCTGTCCTTTCTTTAAATACTCACCAGCGATTTCGGCAGTTTTACCCCACGCTACAATATTGTGCCATTGTGTGTCTTCCACTTTCTTTCCTTCCGCATTTTTATAACTATCTGAAGTAGCTATTGAGAAGGTTGTTAATGACTTGCCACTTGTTAAAGTTTTCACTTCAGGGTCTTTACCTAATCTTCCAATTAATTGCACGCTGTTTCTTAGATTTTTCATAGTAATAAAATTTAAAGTTTATAATTAAGTTTTTTTGATTAAGCTATTCGGTATTTCCGTTTCGCTGAAGCAAAGTAAGGGTGAGAAAAAAGAGATAGTCGTATGATAATTATTTGTATTCGTTTAAATTACATTTGTAAACGTTTGTAAACGACTATATATCTGATAATCAAATAATTAATTAAATGGATGAAAAAGAGTGCATTGAATGCGGCACCAAAATTTTTGGTAGAAACGATAAAAAATTCTGTTCAGATCAATGTCGTAACTCGTATAATAATCGATTAAATAGTGACTCCACCAACTACATAAGAAAAGTCAATAATACGCTAAGAAAGAACAGGAGGGTACTTGAAAAACTTACACCTAACGGAAAAAGTAAGGCTCCTAAATCTAAATTAATTGAGCACGGATTCGACTTCAGCTTTCATACGAACACCTACACCACAAAAGCCGGAGCCACCTATTACTTCTGTTACGAATATGGCTATTTGGAATTAGATAATGATTGGTATGCTTTGGTGAAAAGGGACGAGTAATTTCTTAGAATTCTTGTTGAATTTTTACTACTTTCGTACTAACCTACCAAAAATCAGAACTTCCTATTAACCAACTTAGGAGTGGTCTATTTTGTCTATTAATTAGCATTAATTATTAACCTATATTATGAAAAAAGTTTTGCTTCTTTCCTGTGCATTCACATTGTTGTTTGCTAGAATATCTAATGCCCAAAGTTGTCCTGGTGATATAACCATTCTTGAAGATGAAAATCTATCTGTGTGGGAGGTTAAGACTAACGGAACACAAGTATTTTCACTTGCCGAGTTTCAAGGGTCTGTAAATATTGGTGGTGTTGATTACTTTCAGGACGATTTCGGTTTTGATGCCAGAGGCTTAATTCTCATGGCTCACGATTTGTCAGGCACATTACTTTGGTCGAGGCAAATCACGGGAACTTCCTTTTTTACAACTAATCCGGCCTTAACAGCAACTACAGCTAATGTATTTGTTGCAGCAACGGCAATTGAATCCAATGGAACAATCCATGAATTAAAAGTAGAGTCTTTTTCAGGTATTGATGGAACACCAGCATGGTCTAACTCCTATCAGGTTCCTGTAGCCTCTTCTAACCTGCCATTTGGAGCACAAATAAATCCTTATTCAGCTGTGGAAGATGGCAATGGCAGAGTTGTAGTATCAGGTGCCTTTTCTGGAACTATGGATATTGACGGAACAATACTAACCACTGGTGCTGGTTTATCTGAAACGTTCGTAATGGCTGTTGATGGAGTAACTGGTAATGAAATCTGGGCAGTACAGTCAACTGGCAGTA
>NZ_JAVJUY010000126.1:0-6358 GCF_040220315.1 Fulvivirga sp. | reverse complement strand
ATCAGTAAGCACACCATCTACATCAAAAAATAAGGCCTTAATTTTTTCGGCCTTGCTTATAATTTCTGAAGGTATGATTTTTAATATATTCATTAATCAGTCTTCAATAAACACACCTGATGCTACAAAGGAATACTCTTCTTTGGGATCAGTAATACTTTGAATTTCTTCTTCAGTTTTGCCAGCGTCTTCTGCAAAATGCCTTAAGGTAGCAACATCAGTTGTCACTTTTTTCAATATACCTTCAAATGTTACGCTTTTGCCTTCCATACCGTCTTTTGGCACAAAGAATCCATAGTTTTTAAATGTTATACGAATGTCCTGCTCATCAGGTCCTTTTACAGTCATCCAGCAGCCTTTCATTTTGCAGGTGGCAGTAATTTCGCTATTAACTTTTAGAATAGCAGAATCTTGTTTAGCCATTATTGCAGGCAATTCTGTGATTTTTATCACTTCCTGCTTACTAAATTCTTCACCGAAATGTTGTGCGTTAAGTGCGGGTACATAAACAATTAACACAAATAAAATGGAAACTAATTTTTTCATAATATTTAGTAACTCAAAAGTAAGATTATTATTTAGGCTTTCTGGTATTATAAAGGGTAATTTATTGACCTACGATCTTAAATGCACCCCAATAAAATGGCTGTTCGTACTCTTCCATTAATTGCAACTGCGCATCACGAAAGGCATAGTATTTCTCCTTACCCTTAGATAAATGTTCATAGAATAATGTCATGAGCCGTTGTGTGGCATCATCATCCACATTCCACATACTCATTATAATGTACCTGGCACCTGCAATTTTAAATGCCCTTTGTAATCCATAAACCCCCTCGCCATTAGAAACTTCGCCCAGCCCTGTTTCACAAGCTGATAGAACTACTAAATCGGTGTTATTTAAATCCATATTCATCGCCTCATAGGCTGTTAATATTCCATCTTCATTATCAATGGAGTTACTACCTGTTAATAAAAAGTCTTCAGCACCTGCCAAAATCAGACCTGCTCTCAGTAACGGGTTTTGATAATACGTTTTACTTTCGCCAAATTCCTGAGGTTCGATGTTTTCAAGGAAATAACCATGGGTGGCAATATGCAATACCTCGGGGTTACTGACTTGCTTAATGGCTGTTTCATTGGCCTGATCAGTTATCAGCGTTTTTGGGTTATCACCATCTTTAGACAAAATTGCCTCTATTTCTTCTACTTCTGTTTTTGTACCAGGTAAAGTAGCTATGCCTTCGCCACTTCTCATATATCTTAATAATCCGCCTCTTAAACCTCTGGTTTCTGAGAATCCGCCTCCACCTCGAAGCCCTCCTCTTAAGCTTCTTTCTTTTTTTGAGGCAGTCAATTCCGTTCCATTTGTAGTGTACATAGGGAAGCCAAATAAATACTTATCCGCAGACGAAGAACCGGAAGCCTTGCTTTCAACAAGTAAATCCCTGGTGCTGGTAACTTCCTGTATTTCAATTTCTTTGATCAGGTATTCGCCCGTTTCCGGATTAACCAGCGTGCTTAGGTTTACCTGGTTATAAACACCATCTGGTGAAATATATATTTTTTTAACTCCTTCAAATTGATCCTTCATTGGCTCCCATAATTCATCGTAAGTAAATCGGTCTTCAATTTGATATCTGATGGAGTTGCGGTAATTATTTAAATACCTACCCTCCATTAATGAACCACGTGTAAAATGTACTGGTTTTGGATAGTCAGAATTCTTGTCGATAATTAATGCAAGGTAATTTATGTCATTTGTAAATTCCCCAGCCAATTTAGGGTCAGATACCCTGTATCTGATTATTTCAACTGCCACCTCATTATCCCCTAACTTCTCTTGCACCGCTTTCCAATCAGCTTCTTGTTGATCGTAAACTTTTGCGAAATCAGACGATCTTCTTACTAAACTTCTTTCAAGCTCATTGGCTAATTGATTTAAAGAGTCGATATAATTTTGCCTCGGATCATTATTGGAATAAAGCTTTGATAATCTTTCTTTAAGTGATTTCCAGTCTTCATAATCCTTCATCAGTGTGCTATCACTGCTGTTATAGATATTTTTACGCAACCGTTCTGTTGCCGCCATAATAATGCCTTTAGTTTGCAACTGATAGTTATACATATTAGCGAGTATCGAAGGGTCATCCTTCATAAACCGTACTCCCAACGTATTATACTGTTCAAATGCAGGCTTTAATTTCTCGAGGTAAAATTTTGTTTTTTCTTCTTCACTCAACGATGGAAAAAACAGCTTTATCTGATTTAGAAAATTCGTAAAAGTCTCCTCAAAATATTTCCGGGCTTTCTTCAGATCGTTCTGTTGCCAATAATAAATTCCGAGGTAGTTGGTAACCTCGGCATACTTGGGATGCTTATCTCCTACTACTTTCTTTCTTATTTTCCCGGCCTCCAAAAGGCTTTTATCTGCAGCCTGCGATTTCATCATTAGCTGAACTTTGCCAAGATTGAAGGTAGCTGTTGAATAGAGAAAACTATTCTTACCATAAACTTCGGCAAATAATTCTTGAGACCTTTTAAGGTCAGCAAGGGCACCGCTGTAATCTTTTAACCCACTTTTTACCTTGGCCAAATTATTAAGAATAGTAGCCTCAACTTCACTGTTAGCCCCATAGACATCGGGTGCTAATTCTAGTGCTTTAGTCAATGAATTAATGGCATTGTCAAACTCATCGTTAACATAATATGCATCACCTATGTTAATGAGCGTTGTGATATAAGCGGGATGCGAGAGACCAAAATTGACTGAATCTTTTACTCTTAACGTTTCATAAATATCTATAGCACTCTGCTGTCTACCTAAAGCTAATTGTGCCAGGGCTAAATTACTTTTTGCCCCATCGGCTAAATAATCTGCATCAGGTAAGTTAGCTAGTTGATCTCTGGATTCTAAGAACACATACTCGGCTTGAGGGTATTTTCCCATATTCATGTAATTTAAGCCTTGTGCCGACTGTGTTAAAGCGTAACTAAGTGTGTCATTTAAAGAGGCATAAACTTCACTTGCTTCTGATAATAATTGCTGAGCATCATTATAATTACCCAAGAGCGAAAGCACATCGCCCTTCTTAGCATTTAAAGTGGCAATATTATACTCATCTTCAAGTTGCTTTTTTTGTGAATTAAGTAGTTTTAAAGCTTTGTCATACTTACTTGTTTCTATTAGTACATCAGCACGAAATAAGACTGTTTGAAAATAAGGAATTGAACTCTTTCCGTACAACTTCTCATCGACTGCTAATAATTCCTCAGATAATTGCAACGCTTGCGCGTAGTGCCCTAATACAAGATGTACATTTACCAGATTATAAAGTGTGCTGCTAAACCCTTCGGTGGCTAATGGATTTAAATTTCTTCTAACACCAAGGGCTTTCTCATATAAGTTTTGTGCTTTTTCGTATTCCCCAAGAATTAAATTTCCCTCGCCAATAATAGCATAAATATCAGCAGACAGAGTGTCTACAGGTATCACATACTGACTGATCTTAGCTTCCTGTTGAACTAATTCTTCCAGTTTATCAGTCTCAATTAACTGCTCAAGGTTATAGTAAAATGCATACCTGTCTTGGGAAAATAAATTAGTGGTTATTATAAATAAGGTAAATGTTAAAATATTCTTTAGCATACAGTTCAAATTGATAAGGAAAATTTTCTCGAACTTAAATTAGTACGAATATAAATACTCATTAATATTAAACAGTAGCAAAATGTAACTTATTCATAATCAGATTTATCGCTTTATAAACTGTTGCTTTCTGTTTTGAATCATTAAATAATATTTACCGGGCTTTAAATCAGTTAAATTAATCTCTTTTCCCACACCCTTTTTAACCTTTTTGCCAAAAAAACTCTCAATTTCATATGCAGCAGTATCTGAGAGGATCAAGCTGGTGGTGGCGATTTGAGGATAAAAGGTGATATAATTTTCAGAAGCAGTAAACCGAACTTCATTCGACTCATTGCTTTTGCCCTGATAATTGTAAACCACTTTATAAGTATTTTCTCCTTGCTTGTGATTTGGTTGCTTCGAGTATGTAACTATGCCATCACCACCTCTTGCAGGTATGGTATCATATGCTATATATTCCTTCCCATTCGATTGATGATACAGGTAATATTGAGAGCCTTTTATCTCACCCATTACAGACCAGTTAACAGAATTATTATCTGCATTAATATTTGCAAATTGAAATGCCCCTTTCGTAACAAGAGCATCAGGGTTTACAATTGTTGGTATACAACTTCCAGTATATTCTATTTTTATTGAGACGCTTTCATTTATGCTAAATCCTGATAAATCTATTTTAAAAGCAGCGATAGATGGATTGTCATAGAGTTTAACATCATTTACAAACACAGCTGTGGTGCAAAACTTTTTGCTTACACGATCAAATGGATTTTGAACATAGATGTCTTTACCCTGATAGGTTCCTTCCAGAAGAAGTTCATCAGCCAATAAGTGTAGCTGACTAAAAAATAAAAACACGAATACTATTCTGATGATCACGTAGCGAATAACGCTAATATTGAATAATTATGAAAAGTATTTTATCTATTCAAACCTTAGAGACTCTATAGGATCCAACTTAGCTGCCTTATTTGCCGGGTAATATCCGGATATCAAGCCTACTGCAATACACACTACCAAGCCCACAATTACCCAAAGCCATGGAACAACGAAGCCATCAATACCTATAACACTTGAAATAAGGTTGCCAATGCCAATTCCCAGAATTACACCTGCAATTCCACCCAGCAAACAAACAACAATCGCCTCAATAATAAACTGCTGTCTGATTCTTAACGGAGTTGCACCTAGCGCTTTTCTTACACCAACCTCTCTGGTGCGTTCTGTTACAGACACAAGCATGATATTCATTAAGGCAATAGACGCACCCAAAAGTGTTATAAATCCAATACCAAATCCACCGAGCCTCATTACACTTGTAATTTGCTCAAGTCTATCGGCTAATGATTCACTTTTGGCGATTTCAAAACTGTTTGGCTCACCAAGTTTATCTTGTCGGATTTTACGCATCAAGGCAGTTGCCTCTCCCATAGCCATTTCCATCTGACTGGGGTCATTAATGCCTACTGTTAAATTGTACCTAAGCACGCGATCAGAAGACAATCTACTCGCATTTAATATAGGTATGATAACGGAATTATCAGGACCTCCGCCACCGCCAATTTGACCCCGCTCTTCAAGAATTCCTATTACTCGATATTTATTCCCTAATAAAGATATCTCCTTACCAAGTGGGTCAACATTATTTTCAAAAATTGATTCTTTCACATCTACACCTATAATGGCCACATTAGTTCCATATTGGTTTTCAATAATTGAAAAGTTCCTGCCCTTCTCAATATTTAAACCTTCTAAGGCAATATATTCGTCATTTGCACCATTGATCCACACATTTGGGTTAGTTTTCTTCGATTCATATTTAACTTCTGCAACACTGGTGATACTGGTGTTTAAACTAACTGAGGTCGAGAAATCATAGTTGTCGATAAACCGCATCGCTTCTTTCAATTTTAAAGGTGGTTGCGATTTTTCCTGAATGCCACCACTTCTACCGCCTCTTGTTCTTTTTGAATAAATATCAAATGTATTAACACCTAGGTCTGAGAGAGAATCTGTTACCGAATATTGAATACCATCAATGGCCGTTAGAATTCCAACTAATGACGTGATCCCCAGTGTAACGATTAAAGCCGTAAGCACTGTTCTTAGCAAGTTCGCCTTGATAGATTTTAATCCTTCTTTTATGTTCTCGACAAGATTCATTTAAACACTTTTATGAAACTAAATTAAGTATTTATCACGTTGAACATTGTAATTATTGATTAATTAGAGATAATATCGTTTTATCGGTAAATTAGATAGTTGAAATTCTCCTATGCGTAAATTATTAGTTCTTTTAGTAACACTTTTCATCTACTCATCATCCTTTGGAAGCTATATTTTAATACCAATGGATGAGAAGCAATCCAATCATTTAAAAGCCTATGGGATTTCCTATTGGATTTTGCAAAATGACATTGAAGTTGACTGGCTGTTGAATTTCAGAGGTGGAAGTTTTATGGTAAAATATTATCAGAAATTTGAAAATGAATTGATCATCAGAGGAGTTAGCTATGAGGTTATTTCTGATGCACAATCTAATCAAATAATTGAGCAGATAGCTAGTCCGGCCAATAATGCAGATGTCATGCGCTTGGATAAGTTTCCTAAAATAGCTGTGTATTCACCTAAAAGTAAATTACCCTGGGATGATGCCGTTACACTTGTGTTAAACTATGCCGAAATACCTTACGATGTTATTTTTGA